>NZ_JAKGCV010000197.1 GCF_021556455.1 Streptomyces fuscigenes
CGGGGCGTCCCGGTGCCCGCTCGGCCGGCGCCCGGCCGGTGCCGGTACCCGACCCGGTGGCCTCCTGCGGCTGGGCCGCCGGCAGCTCCGGCAGCCGCTCGGGCGCCTCGACCCCGGCCGGGGCCTCCACGGCGCGCTGCGCCGCCGCCTCCCGGTTCGGCGAAGACGCCTGCGAGTAGCCCTGCGGCGGCAGTTCGCCGAGGTTCAGCGGCAGGTACAGCGTGAAGGTGGAGCCGCGGCCCGGCTCGCTGGCCGCGTGGATCTCGCCGCCGAGCAGCCGCGCGATCTCCCGGCTGATGGACAGGCCGAGGCCCGTTCCGCCGTACTTGCGGCTCGTCGTGCCGTCGGCCTGCTTGAACGCCTCGAAGATCACCCGCATCTTGCTCGCGGCGATCCCGATGCCGGTGTCGGTGACCGAGAACGCGATCAGGTCGCCGTCGGCCTCGTTCAGGGAGCCCGCCTCCAGCAGCTGCTCCCTGATCGCGATCGGGACGTCCGCGCCGGCCGGCCTGATCACGAGCTCGACCGCGCCCGAGTCGGTGAACTTCACCGCGTTCGACAGGAGGTTGCGCAGCACCTGGAGGAGCCGCTGCTCGTCGGTGTGCAGGGTCGCCGGCAGTTCCGGCGAGACCCGTACGGAGAAGTCGAGGCCCTTCTCCGCCGTCAGCGGGCGGAAGGTCGCCTCCACGTAGTCGACGAGCTGCACCAGCGCGATCCGCGTCGGGCTGACGTCCATCTTGCCCGCCTCGACCTTCGACAGGTCGAGGATGTCGTTGATCAGCTGGAGCAGGTCCGAGCCCGCACCGTGGATGGTCTCCGCGAACTCCACCTGCTTCGGCGACAGGTTCGACTCGGCGTTGTCCGCGAGGAGCTTCGCGAGGATGAGCAGCGAGTTGAGCGGTGTGCGCAGCTCGTGCGACATGTTCGCGAGGAACTCCGACTTGTAGCGCATGGAGACCGCGAGCTGCTCGGCACGCTCCTCCAGCACCTGGCGGGCGTCCTCGATCTCGGTGTTCTTGAACTCGATGTCTCGGTTCTGGCGGGCCAGCAGCTCGGCCTTGTCCTCCAGTTCGGCGTTGGACGCCTGGAGCGCCTTCTGCCGGTTCTCCAGCTCGGCCGAGCGCTCCCGCAGCTGCTCCGTCAGCTCCTGCGACTGCTTCAGCAGCACCTCCGTCTTGGAGTTGACGCTGATGGTGTTGACGCTGGTCGCGATCATCTCCGCGATCTGCTTGAGGAAGTCGCGCTGGATCTGCGTGAAGGGCTGGAAGGACGCCAGCTCGATGACGCCGAGCACCTTCCCGTCGAAGAGCACCGGCAGCACGATCACGTGCGCGGGGGACGCCTCGCCGAGCCCGGAGGAGATCTTCAGGTAGCCCGGCGGCACGTTGACCTGGATCGTGCGCTTCTCCTCGGCCGCCGTGCCGATGAGCCCCTGCCCCGGCCGGAACGAGGTCGGCATCGAGCCCGCCGAATAGCCGTAGCTCCCGCGCAGGCACAGCTCGAAGTTGCCGTCGCGGCCGGGGTCGGCGCCCAGCTCGGGGCCCGTGCCCGTCTGCATGGCGAGGAAGAACGCGCCGTGCTGTGCGGACACCACCGGCGTCAGCTCGCTCATGATGAGCGAGGCCACGTCGTCGAGGTCGCGCCTGCCCTGCATCAGGCCGGAGATGCGGGCCAGGTTGCCCTTCAGCCAGTCCTGCTCCTCGTTGGCGATGGTGGTGTCGCGCAGGTTGGCGATCATCGTGTTGATGTAGTCCTGGAGATCCTTGATCTCGCCGGCCGCGTCCACGTCGATCTTCACGCCGAGGTCGCCGCGGGTCACCGCCGTGGCCACGTTGGAGATCGCGCGCACCTGGCCGGTGAGGTTGCCGGCCATCTCGTTGACCGACTCGGTCAGGTCGCGCCACGTGCCGTCCACGGCCCGCACGCGCGCCTGGCCGCCGAGGATGCCCTCCGTACCCACCTCGCGGGCCACGCGCGTGACCTCGTCCGCGAAGTTCGAGAGCTGGTCGACCATCGTGTTGACGGTGTTCTTCAGCTCCTGGATCTCGCCGCGCGCGTCGATGTCGATCTTCCGCGTCAGGTCGCCCTTCGCGATGGCCGTGGTCACCGTCGCGATCTGCCGCACCTGCCCGGTCAGGTTCGACGCCATCAGGTTCACCGAGTCGGTGAGGTCCTTCCAGGTGCCCGAGACGCCCGGGACGCGCGCCTGGCCGCCCAGCTCGCCCTCGGTGCCCACCTGCCGCGCGACCCGGGTGACCTCGTCCGCGAACGACGACAGCGTCGTCACCATCGTGTTGACGGTGTCGGCGAGTTCGGCGACCTCGCCGCGCGCCTCGACCGTCACCTTCTTCGTCAGGTCGCCGTGGGCGACGGCGGACGAGACCCGCGAGATGTTGCGCACCTGGCTGGTCAGGTTGTTCGCCATCGTGTTGACGTTGTCGCTGAGGTCCTTCCAGATGCCGACGACGCCCCGCACCCGCGCCTGGCCGCCGAGGATGCCCTCCGTGCCGACCTCGCGCGCCACGCGGGTGACCTCGTCCGCGAAGTTCGACAGCTGGTCGACCATCGTGTTGACGGTGGTGACCAGGTCGAGGATCTCGCCCTTCGCGTCGACCGTGATCTTCTTCGACAGGTCGCCCATGGCCACCGCGGTGGTGACCTCGGCGATGTTGCGGACCTGCGACGTCAGGTTGTTCGCCATGAAGTTGACGGACTGCGTGAGGTCCTTCCACGTACCGGCGACGCCCTTGACCTCCGCCTGGCCGCCCAGCTCGCCCTCGGTGCCCACCTCGCGGGCCACGCGCGTGACCTCGTCGGCGAAGCTGGAGAGCTGATCGACCATGGTGTTCAGGGTCGACTTCAGCTCCAGGATCTCGCCCCGGGCGTCGACGCTGATCTTCTGCGACAGGTCGCCGCGCGCCACGGCCGTGGCGACCTGCGCGATGGAGCGGACCTGGTCCGTCAGGTTCCCGGCCATGCCGTTCACCGAGTCCGTCAGGTCCCGCCACACCCCGGCCACGCCGGGCACCTGCGCCTGCCCGCCCAGCCGGCCGTCGGTGCCCACCTCGCGCGCCACCCGGGTGACCTGGTCGGCGAACGCCGACAGCTGGTCGACCATCGTGTTGATGGTGTTCTTCAGCTCGAGGATCTCGCCCTTGGCGTCGACGTCGACCTTCTTCGACAGGTCGCCGCGCGCCACGGCCGTCGTCACCTGCGCGATCTGCCGGACCTGGCTCGTCAGGTTGCCGGCCATGAAGTTGACGGAGTCCGTCAGCTCCTTCCACGTGCCCGAGACACCCGGCACGCGCGCCTGACCGCCGAGGCGGCCCTCGGAACCCACGTCCCGCGACATCCGCGTCACCTGGTCCGCGAAGCTGGAGAGCTGCGCCACCATCGTGTTGACGGTGTTCTTCAGCTCCAGCATCTCGCCGGCGACCTCGACCTTGACCTTCTGCGACAGGTCGCCGTTGGCGACCGCCGTGGTCACCTGCGCGATGTCGCGCACCTGGCCGGTGAGGTTGCGGAAGGCGTTGTTCACCGAGTCGGTGAGGTCCTTCCAGGTGCCGGCCGCGCCGGGCACGTGCGCCTGACCGCCGAGGCGGCCCTCGACGCCGACCTCCCGCGCGACGCGGGTCACCTCCGAACCGAACGACTGGAGCTGGTCCACCATCGTGTTGACGGTGTTCTTCAGCTCCAGCATCTCGCCGGCGACCTCGACCTCGACCTTCTGCGACAGGTCGCCGTTGGCGACCGCCGTGGTCACCTGCGCGATGTCGCGCACCTGCGTGGTCAGGTTCCGGAAGACCGTGTTGACGGAGTCCGTCAGGTCCTTCCACGTCCCCGCGGCGCCCGGCACCTGCGCCTGCCCGCCGAGCAGGCCCTCCGCGCCGACCTCGCTCGCCACGCGCGTGACCTCGTCGGCGAACGTCCGCAGCGTCTCGGTCATCTGGTTGATCGTGTCCGCGAGCCGCGCGACCTCGCCGCGCGCGCTCACCGTGACCTTCCGGGACAGGTCGCCGTTCGCGACGGCCGTCGTCACCGAAGCGATGCCGCGCACCTGGCTCGTCAGGTTCGTCGCCATCGTGTTGACGGAGTCGGTGAGGTCCTTCCACACGCCCGCGACGCCTGCGACCTCCGCCTGCCCGCCGAGCTCGCCCTCCGTGCCCACCTCGCGGGCCACCCGCGTCACCTCGGAGGAGAACGACGACAGCTGGTCCACCATGGTGTTCACGGTGTTCTTCAGCTGGAGCATCTCGCCGGCCACGTGCACCGTGACCTTGCGCGACAGGTCGCCCTTCGCGACGGCCGTCGTCACCAGGGCGATGTCGCGCACCTGCGCCGTCAGCCGGTACGCCATCGTGTTGACGGAGTCCGTCAGGTCCTTCCAGGACCCGGCCATGCCGCGCACCTTCGCCTGGCCGCCGAGCTTGCCCTCGGTGCCGACCTCCAGCGCGACGCGCGTCACCTCGTCCGTGAAGGCGGACAGCTGGTCGACGAGGTTGTTCACGGTACGGGCGACCTTGAGGAACTCGCCCCGCAAGGGCCGCTCGGCAACCGTCCCGTGCGCGCCCTCGCCCGGCGAACGCAGGTCCATCCGCTGGGCCAGGTCGCCCTCGGCGACGGCCGACAGCACGCGGCCCACCTCGGACACCGGCCGGGCCAGGTCGTCCACGAGCGCGTTCGCCGCGTCGATCGCGGCGGCCCAGGACCCCTCGCAGGTCCCCGTCTCCAGCCGTTCCGTGAGCTTGCCCTCGCGGCCGACGACCCGGCGCACCCGGGCGACCTCGCCCGTCAGGTGCAGGTGGCGGTCGGCGACCTCGTTGAACACGGCGGCGATCTCCGCCATCGTGTCGTCGCCCGTCACGGTCAGGCGCTTGCGGAAGTTGCCGTCCCGCATCGCGACCAGACCCGTCAGCAGTCTGTTCAGGGCCGCCGAGTCCACCTCGGTCGTCCCGCCGCTCCGGGACCGTCCGCCTTTCGCGCGCGAGCGATCACCGCGCGCTGCCACGCCAGACTCCACCGCGTGTCCCTCCAAGGGGGGTCGACCGTACCGTCCGGTTTCTCACCGGAAGCCTGCCCAGTGTTTCACCCTGCTCGAACCAGGTGATAACAGTTCGGCAGCTACCTACAGCGTCGCATCCTCGAAGGACGGAATCCGAGCCGACCGGCATCCCCCGGGACAGCGAAGGTAAGTAACCTGGCATACGGCTGTCCACCCGTCCCGGTCGCCCGGCAAGGGGCGGTGTGACCGACGTACTACACCGGGCACCGGGAGGGGCGGGGCCGTTTCATGGCGGAGCCGGGCGTGGAAACGCTTACGAGGAGTTCTGTGATCACCGCGCGGGCGGCTGCCACCTTCGACCCCGAGGGGCGGTCCGTCGCGGCCGCCCGTGCCTTCGTGCGGGACACGCTCCAGGGCTGGGGCTGCTCGGACGTCGTCGACGACGCGGTGGTCCTGACCAGCGAACTCGTCACCAACGCGGTCATCCACGCGGGCACCGCCGCCGACGTGCGCTGCCTGCGCACCGGCGAGGGGGTGCGGGTCGAGGTCGCCGACCGCTACCCGGAACGCGAGGTGCCCGTCCAGGCCACCGGCCAGTCGTTCGGCAACCTCGACAGCGAGCACGGCCGGGGTCTGCTGCTGTGCGCGGCCCTCGCCTCGCGCTGGGGCGTGGAGTACACCCCTTCCTACAAGCAGGTCTGGTTCCAGCTCGACATGCCCGAGCGGCCCGTCGGCACCCGCTCCGCGGGCCCGGCGCTCCCGACGGCGCTCCTGCCGGTCGCCGAGGAGGACCGCGTCCGCGTCGCGGTGATCCAGGTCGACCAGGACGCCGTCGTCTCCGGGTGGAACGAGGACGCGACGGCGCTGTTCGGCTACGCGGCGGAGCAGACGGTCGGCAAGCCCGTCACCGACTTCGCGGCGTGGCCGCACACCCCCGGCATCAGCATGGGCGTCGTGGAGGCGCTGCAGCTCTCGCGCTGGGAGGGCAGCTACGGCATCCGCGGCGCGGACGGCAGAGTCGTCCCCGTGTACGCCTCCCACCTGCGCGTCCGGGACACGCGCGGCGAGCCTTCCACGGTGTGCCTGCTCGTGCGGGACACGGAGCGCGCGGTCATCCAGACGCCCCCGCGGCAGGCGTCGAAGGAGCACCACGGCGAGAACCGCACCGCCGACCCGTTCGAGGTCTTCATCGGCTCCCCCGCCCCCGACGACCTCGACGGCCTCCTCCAGCGCACCGTCGAGCGCTCCCGCGACATGCTCGACGCCGACGCGGCGTTCCTCCTGCTCGCCACCGACGACGAGACCGAGCTGGAGGTGCGCGCCACCACCGGCCTGCCCTCGGCGCGCCAGCGCTTCGCGCGCGTGCCCGTCGAGGCCGGCACCGGCCGCTACGGGTCCGCCCGGCTGCCCGCCGTCCACGACGACCTCGGCGCCGTCCCCGGTGCCGTGCCGCTCCTCGCGGGCACGGGCATGCGTTCCGTCGTCACCGTCCCGCTGAAGGTCGAGGGCCGCCTCACCGGCTCACTCGGCGTGGCCTCCGAGGCCCCGGGCCGCTACTCCAACGAGCAGGCGCTGCGGCTGCAGTTCGCCGCCGACCGGATCGCGCTCGCCGTCGAGTCGGCGCGGCTCGGCGAGCTGGAGCGGCTGCGCCGCGGCTCGCTGTCCTTCCTCGTCGAGGCCTCGGACCTGCTCGCGGGGACCCTGGACCGCGACCAGACGCTCGCGCTCATGGCGCAGATGACCGTCCCCACGCTCGCCACGTGGTGCGCCGTCTACACGATCGCGGACCAGTCCTCGGAGCCGGAGCTGTCGTTCGTCCTGCACGAGGACGAGGAGCGCATCGACGGCCTGAAGGCGCTGCTCACGAAGATCAGCCCGCCGGAGCCCGTCCCGACGCCGGGCGCCCGCCTGTGGACGGCGCCCGCCGACGCCGCGCACCAGTCGGCGCTGCGCACCTCGATGCGGGAGCTCACGAGCGGCTCGACGAGGGCCGGTTCGGGTGTGGGGCCGTCGCTGGCGACGGCGGCGGCGGTGGGCGGCGAAACGGTCGTGCTGCCGCTCGTCGCACGCAACCGCGTCATCGGCATGCTGACGCTGGGCAAGCCCTCGGACGACCACTTCCGCCAGGAGATCCTGGAGCTGGCCGAGGACCTGTCCCGCAGGGCCGCCCTCGCGCTCGACAACGCGCGCCTGTACTCGGAGCGCACCGCGATCAGCCAGTCCCTCCAGCGCAGCCTGCTGCCGCCGGAGCTGCCGGTGATCCCCGGTGTCGAGGTCGAGGTCATCTACCGTGCGGCGGGCGAGGGCAACGAGGTCGGCGGCGACTTCTACGACCTGTTCCCCATCAGCGACGGCACGTACGGCTTCGCCATCGGCGACGTCTGCGGCACGGGCCCGGAGGCGGCGGCGGTCACGGGCCTCGCGCGGCACGCGCTGCGGCTGCTCGCCCGCGAGGGCCTCGGCGGCCCGGCGGTACTGGAGCGGCTGAACGCCGCCATCCTCGACGAGGGGCCCCGCAGCCGCTTCCTGACGCTGCTGTACGGCGAACTGCGGCCGCAGGACGACGGCAGCGCCAAACTGCAGATGGTGTGCGCGGGCCACCCGCTGCCGCTCCGCCTGCGGCAGGACGGCACGGTCGAGCCGGCGGCGGAACCGCAGACGCTGCTGGGCGTGATGGACGACCTCGAACTGTACGAGCAGACCGTCACGCTCGACCCGGGCGACGTCCTGCTGTGCGTCACGGACGGCGTGACGGAGCGCCGCGAGGGCACGAGGATGCTGGGCGACGACGGGCTCGCCGAGGTCCTGGCGACGTGTACGGGCCTGACGGCCGGCGCGGTCGCGGCTCGCATCCTGCGCGCGGTCGAACGCTTCGCCGCCGCGCCCGCCTCGGACGACATGGCCATCGTGGCGCTGCGCGTGCCCGAGCCGCACGCCTGAGCGTCCCCGGCGGGCGTACGCGCCGCCACGGGGGCGGCGCGATCCGGCGGCGACGCCGGGGCGACGGCGGCACGCGGTTCCTCCGCAGCGACCGGGGCGCGCCCGTCGACGCCCCGGCCGGGACGGGCGGTCAGCCGACGCGCGCCTCGTCGTATGCGTCGCGGGCGCGGAAGACGTCCTTGAGGCTGCCCTCGGCCCAGCGCGCCAGCGCCCAGACCTGCTGGGCCGCCTCCCGCCCCAGGTCCGTCAGGGAGTAGTCGACGCGGGGCGGAATGACGGGCTTGGCGTCCCGCAGCACGAAACCGTCCCGTTCCAGGGTCTGGAGGGTCTGGGCCAGCATCTTCTCGCTGACGCCGGACACCTCCCGGCGCAGTTCGCTGAAGCGGTACGAGCGCTCCAGCAGCGCGGCCAGCACCAGTACGCCCCACCGGCTGGTCACGTGCTCCAGCACGAGCCGTGAGGGGCACTCCACCCGGTTCACGTTCGGCCCGTCGGCGCTGCCCCGCGCCGGCGTCCCCTCCGCGATGAACCGTCCGACCTGGGACTTCTCACTCACGTTCACACCAGTACCTTACTTCAAAGTGGGTACTTACGAAAAGATGTGTACCCGCCCTACGGTGACTGAGTGCGGCACGGACGTGCCGCCGGATTCGAGCAGCCTTCCGAAGTGGAGAGACGTACGCGATGAGCATCGTGATCACCGGGGCGACGGGACAGCTGGGGCGCCTGGTCGTGGCCGATCTACTGGCGGCAGGGGTGCCGGCGGACGGCATGACCGCGGTGGCCCGCAGCAAGGAGAAGGCGGAGGACCTGGCGGCGGACGGTGTCCGGGTGCACGTCGCCGACTACGACGACCCGGAGTCCTTCGCGGACGCCTTCCGCTCCGGCGACCGGGTCCTGTTGATCTCGGGGACCGACCTGGGCCGGCGCACGGCGCAGCACGCGACGGTCATCGACGCGGCGCGGGCCGCGGGGGTGGCGCAGCTCGCGTATGTGGGTGTCTTCGGCGGGCCGGACGCGGACTTCCTGCTGGCGGCTGAGCACCGCGAGACGGAGCAGCTGATCCTGGACGCGGGCGTGCCGTACACGTTCCTGCGCAACAACTGGTACACGGAGGCCCCGTCGTTCACGGCGGACCTGCGGGGCATCCTGGACCGCGGCGCGGTCGCGTCGAGCACCGTGCCGGGCGCCCGCATCGCCACGGCGCCGCGCGCGGACTACGCGGCGGCCGCGGCGCGCGTGCTGCGGGAGGACGGGCACCTGGGCCGCGCGTACGAGCTGAGCGGCGACGCGGCCTGGTCGTTCGAGGAATTCGCCGACGAGGTGTCACGCCAGTCCGGCCGCACGGTCGTCCACCACATCATGACGGCCGACGAGCATCGGGCGGCGCTGGTGGCGGCGGGGCTCCCGGAGGCCGTCGCGGACATCCTGGTCGACGTGGACGCGGCGATCAGCCGGGGCCGGCTGGCGGGTACGCCGGGCGACCTGTCCCGCCTGCTGGCTCGACCCACCACGCCGCTCGCCCGCACGATCCGGGAGGCCCTGGCGACGCTCGACGGCCGCTGAGCCGTTGAGCGGCTGGGCCGTTGAGCCGCTGGATGCCAGTTGCCGGTTCGCCGTTGAGCGGAAGCCGACGGCGCCACCGGCGACGGCGGGCAAGGACATCGGTCACGGCGAGAGCGCCAGAACTGGGAAAGGCCCCCGCCTGTGGCGGGGGCCTTTCCGAGTGGAGCCCCAATACGGAATCGAACCGTAGACCTTCTCCTTACCATGGAGACGCTCTGCCGACTGAGCTATTGGGGCGCAGCGACAAGCAGAAGCATACCCGACCTCCCTGGGCCGCAGAACCAGGGCGCCGGCCGGGCCCGGGTCGGACGACACGGGGAAGTGCCGGTCGCGGAACGGGACTTCGCGGAACGAGGAAGAGCGCGGGAGTCGGGGAGCGAACCGGGCTCCGGGGGTCCGGGAGTCCTGGCGCCCGGAAAGTTGCTCTGGAAAGCAGAAAGGGCCCGTACCATCCCGGCACGGGCCCTTCCCACAACAATTGTTCGGCGGCGACCTACTCTCCCACAGGGTCCCCCCTGCAGTACCATCGGCGCGGTAAGGCTTAGCTTCCGGGTTCGGA
>NZ_JAKGCV010000198.1 GCF_021556455.1 Streptomyces fuscigenes
GGACCCCGCTCCCGACGCGTCCGCGCCGGAGCCCGCCGGCGCGGCCAGCCCCGGCCCCGTTCCCGTTCCCGCCCCGGCGCCCGAGGAGGAGCCCGTCGCGCCGACGGCACCCGCCGCCGAGCAGGCACCCGAACCCGGCCCCCCGGCCGGGCAGCCCGGCGCGCCCGCGCCCTCCGGCTACGACGAGGCCGAACGCGACACCGTGCTGCGCGTGATGCGCGAACGCCGCGACATCCGCAACGGCTTCCGCTCCGATCCCGTCCCGCACGACGTGCTCATGCGCGTCCTGGAGGCGGCGCACTCCGCGCCGAGCGTCGGCCACTCGCAGCCCTGGGACTTCGTCGTCATCCGCTCCGAGGAGACCCGGCGCGCGATGCACGAACTCGCCCAGCGCCAGCGCGACGCGTACGCCAAGTCGCTCCCCAAGGGGCGGGCGAAGCAGTTCAAGGAACTGAAGATCGAGGCCATCCTCGACACGCCGGTGAACATCGTCGTCACCGCCGACCCGACCCGCGGCGGCCGGCACACCCTCGGCCGCCACACGCAGCCGCAGATGGCGCCCTACTCGTCCGCGCTCGCCGTGGAGAACCTGTGGCTCGCCGCCCGCGCCGAGGGACTCGGGGTGGGCTGGGTCAGCTTCTTCGACGAGCGGGAGATGGTCCGGGCGCTCGGCCTTCCGGAGCACCTGGAGGTCGTGGCGTACCTGTGCGTCGGCTACGTCGACGCGTTCCCGCAGGACCCCGAGCTGATGCAGGCCGGCTGGTCCAAGCGGCGGCCGCTCGCGTGGGTCGTGCACGAGGAGACGTACGGCCGCCGGGTCCTGCCCGGCGCCGAGGAGCACGACCTGCTCGCGGAGACCGTCGCGGGCATCCGGCCGCTCGACGCGAAGGCGCTCGGCGAGGCCTGGGAGCGCCAGAAGCGCATGACGAAGCCGGCCGGCGCACTCGGCGTGCTGGAGATCATCTCCGCGCAGCTCAGCGGCCTGTCCCGGATGAGCCCGCCGCCGATCCCGGAGCCCGCGGCCGTGGCGATCTTCGCCGGGGACCACGGGGTCCACGCCCAGGGCGTCACGCCCTGGCCGCAGGAGGTCACCGGGCAGATGGTGGCGAACTTCCTGGGCGGCGGCGCGGTGTGCAACGCGTTCGCCGGACAGGTCGGCGCCGAGATCTGCGTCGTGGACGTCGGCGTCGCGTCCGAACTGCCCGCCACCTCCGGCCTGCTGCCGCGCAAGGTGCGGCCCGGTACGGCCGACTTCACGACGGGGCCCGCGATGTCCCGCGAGGAGGCCGTCGCCGCGATCGAGGTGGGCATCGAGACGGCGCGCGACCTCGTCACCGCGGGCAACAAGGCGCTCCTGACGGGCGAGATGGGCATCGCCAACACCACCGTGTCCGCGGCGCTGATCTCCGTGTACACGGGGCTCGACCCGGTGGAGGTCACCGGCCGGGGCACGGGCATCAACGACGAGACCCACGCCCGCAAGGTGGACGTGGTGCGCCGGGCCCTGGACCTGCACCGCCCGGACCCGGCCGACCCGATCGGCGTGCTGTCGGCGCTCGGCGGGCTCGAACACGCGGCGCTCGTCGGCTTCCTGCTGGGTGGCGCGTCCATGCGGACGCCGGTGATCCTCGACGGCGTCAGCGCGGGCGCGGCGGCGCTGGTGGCCCGGGCGATCGCCCCGGAGGCTCTCGCGGCCTGCATCGCGGGCCACCGCAGCGCGGAGCCGGGCCACATGGCTGCCCTGAACAAGCTGGGCCTGCGCCCGCTGGTCGACCTCGACCTGCGCCTCGGCGAGGGAACGGGCGCACTGCTCGCGCTGCCCCTGGTGCAGAGCGCGGCGCGTGCCATGCACGAGGTCGCGACGTTCGACTCGGCCGGGGTCACGGAGAAGTAGCCCGCCGGCCGGTGCACGGCTCCGGCTCCGTGGGGCCCCGGCCCCGGCGCACGCCGGAGGAGGGGCGCACGGGGCCGGCAGGCCGGAGCCGCGTACCCGCCGGGGCGCCCGCCGGGCGTGCCTGCGCGGGACGTCCACCGCGCCGGGTGCCCGTCGTCCCGGAGGCCGCCCGTGCGCCACCGTGCGGGCGAGCGCGCAGCGGTACCGGCCGTGCGCCGCACCTCGCGGGAGGCGCCGGCGGCGGGAGGCCGCCGCCCCGGACCGCCGTGGGGCCACGCTCCCGGCGGGGCACCGCGGCCGCCCCGTAAAGTGGTCGCACCATCCGTCCCACCAGCCGCTCCACCGGCGCAGCGGCCTCCGCCCGATCCGCCCGAGGAGCCGCACGCCCATGGCCGAGCAGCACGACGACGCCCCACGCCAGCCGCACTCCGGGCCCGCCGGCCACGGTGACGCCCAGCACCCCGCGTACCCGGTCGGCCTCCGGCTCACCGGGCGACGGGTCGTGGTCGTCGGCGGCGGCCAGGTCGCGCAGCGCCGCCTGCCCGCCCTGATCGCCGCAGGGGCGGACATCCTGCTGCTCTCGCCGTCCGCCACGCCCTCGGTCGAGGCCATGGCGGCCGCCGGCGAACTGCGCTGGGAGCGCCGCCGCTACGAGGAGGGCGACCTGGCCGGCGCCTGGTACGCGCTCGTCGCCTCCAGCGACCCCGCCGCCAACGCCGCCGCGTCCGCCGAGGCGGAGCGCACCCGCACCTGGTGCGTCCGCAGCGACGACGCCGAGGCGGCCACCGCCTGGACCCCGGCCGCCGGCCGCGACGGCGACATCACCGTCGCCGTCCTCGCCGGGCGCGACGCGGGCCACCGCGACCCGCGGCGCTCCGCTGCCGTGCGCGACGCGATCCTCGACGGCCTGCGCGAGGGCACGATCGAGCCGCGGGCCCGCGCCCCCCACGAGGACGGGACCCCGGGCCACGTCGCCCTCGTCGGCGGCGGCCCCGGCGACCCCGACCTCATCACGGTGCGCGGCCGCCGCCTCCTCGCCGCCGCCGACGTGGTCGTCGCCGACCGCCTCGGCCCCCGCGACCTGCTCGCCGAACTGCCCCCGGGCGTCGAGGTCGTCGACGCGGCGAAGATCCCCTACGGGCGCGCCATGGCGCAGGAGGCCATCAACGCCGCACTCGTCGAACACGCCAGGGCCGGCAGGAACGTCGTACGGCTCAAGGGCGGCGACCCCTTCGTCTTCGGCCGCGGGATGGAGGAGGCGCAGGCGCTCGCCGAGGCCGGCATCCCGTGCACGGTCGTGCCCGGCATCTCCAGCACCATCAGCGTGCCGGGCGCCGCCGGCATCCCCGTCACCCACCGGGGCGTGGCCCACGAGTTCACCGTCGTCAGCGGCCATGTCGCCCCCGACGACCCGCGCTCCCTCGTGGACTGGGCGGCCCTGGCCCGCCTGACCGGCACGCTCGTCGTCCTGATGGGCGTCGAGAAGATCGACGCGATCGCGGCGGCCCTCATCGGCCACGGCAAGGACCCGGCCACGCCGGTGGCGCTCGTCCAGGAGGGCACCACCGCCGCCCAGCGCCGGGTCGACGCGACGCTCGCGACGGTGGGGGAGCGCGCGCGGGCCGAGGCCGTACGGCCGCCCGCCGTGATCGTGATCGGCGACGTCGTCGCCCTGGGGATCGGCTGAGCCATGACCGGACCCGTCGTCCTGGACGACCCCGACGACCCGCGCCTCGCCGACTACACCTCGCTCACCGACGTCGAACTGCGCCGCCGCCGCGAGCCCGCGGAGGGCCTGTTCATCGCCGAGGGCGAGAAGGTGATCCGCCGCGCGGTGGGCGCCGGCTACGCGATGCGCTCGATGCTGCTGTCGGCCAAGTGGCTCGGCCCGCTGCGGGACGTCGTCGAGGCCGCGACCGCCCCCGTGTACCTGGTGGACCCCGCGCTCGCGGAGCGCGTCACCGGCTACCACGTCCACCGGGGAGCCCTCGCGTCCATGGCGCGCAAGCCCCTCCCCGACGCGGGCGGGCTCCTCGCCGGCGCCCGGCGGGTGGCGGTGTTCGAGGACATCGTCGACCACGCCAACATCGGCGCGGCCTTCCGCAACGCGGCCGCGCTCGGCGTCGACGCGGTCCTGCTGACGCCCCGCTGCGCCGACCCCTTCTACCGCCGCTCCGTCAAGGTCTCGATGGGTGCCGTCCTGCAGGTGCCGTGGACCCGCACGGCCGGCGGCCCTGGTGACGTCGCGGATCTGCGAGCGGCGGGTTTCACGGTGGCCGCGCTCTGCCTGAGCGAGCGCGCGATCACACTGGACGCCCTGGCCGAACGGGACGAGCCGCGGCTCGCGCTGGTCTTCGGCACGGAGGGCGCGGGCCTGACGGCGGCGACTCTCGCCGCGGCCGACGTGCACGTGCGCATCCCGATGGACGCGGGGGTCGACTCGCTCAACGTCGCCGCGGCGTCGGCCGTCGCGTTCTACGCCACGCGACCCCGTACCCGCTGACCGCGGATCCCGCGCGCGGCGGCCCCTCGCCACGCGGCGCGGTCCTACGCCCTCTTGACGGACGAGTGCCGGCCGGCATGCAATATATTGCATGCCAGTTCCGCTGAGTGGGGAGCCCGTGACGCGGTCGCTCCTGCGCGACCGGGCCCATCGCGCGATCCGGGACGCCATCGTCGACGGCACGCTCGCCCCCGGTGAACGCCTCCACGACACCGCCCTCGTCGCATGGCTGGGCGTCAGCCGCACCCCGGTCCGCGAGGCGCTCGCCCGCCTCGAGCAGGCGGGGCTCGTACGGACGAAGCCCGGCAGCCGGACCGTCGTCGCGCCGCTGGACCCCCGCGCCGTGCGCGCCGCGCAGTCCGTCACGGCGGCGATGCACGAACTGGCCGTCCGCGAGGCCCTCCCGGCCCTGACGCACGACCATCTCGAGCGCATGCGCGAGGCGAACGAACGCTTCGAACGGGCCCTGCGCGAGCGGGACGCCGACGCGGCGGTGGCCGCCGACGACGACTTCCACGGCGTGCCCGTCGAGGTCAGCGGCAACGCGGCCGTGCGCACCGTCATCGAGCAGTTCGGCCCGGTCCTGCGGCGCCTGGAGCGGCTGCGCTTCTCCTCGCTGAGCGGCCGGGACTCGGTCGCCCAGCACCGGTCGATCACCGACCGGTGCGCGGCGGGCGACGCGGACGGTGCCGCGGCCGCCACGCGCGCCAACTGGGAGACCCTGCTCCCGCTGCTTGCCGAAGCCCAAGCCGAAGCCGAAGCCGAAGCCGAAGCCGAAGCCGAAGCCGAAGCCGACGCCGAAGCCCAAGCCGAAGCCGAAGCCGACAGCGACGGCGACGGCGACTGAACCGGCGCGCGGCCCGGTCCCGGTCCGGCGCCGGCGCCGGTGAGGCCGCGATCCGGCCCTGCCCGCGCCCGTCCCGCTTCCCCCGTCCGCAGGTCCCAAGGAGCGCGCATGCCACTCGACGACTTCGACCGCTACCCCTTGCTGTTCGGGCCCAGCCCGGTGCATCCGCTCGACCGCCTGAGCGAACACCTCGGCGGGGCCCGCGTCTGGGCCAAGCGGGAGGACTGCAACAGCGGCCTCGCCTACGGCGGCAACAAGACCAGGAAGCTGGAGTATCTGCTCGCCGACGCGCTCGCGAGCGGCGCCGACACCCTCGTCAGCATCGGGGGCGTGCAGTCCAACCACACCCGGCAGGTGGCGGCCGTCGCCGCACGTGCCGGGCTGCGCGCGGTCCTCGTCCAGGAGAGCTGGGTCGACTGGCCGGACCCCGTGAACGACAAGGTCGGCAACATCCAGCTCTCCCGGATCATGGGCGCGGACGTCCGCCTCGTGGAGGCGGGCTTCGGCATCGGCCTCAAGGACAGCTGGCAGCAGGCGATGGAGGACGTGCGCGCCGGCGGCGGCACCCCGTACGCGATCCCCGCGGGCGCCTCCGACCATCCGCTCGGCGGGCTGGGCTTCGCCCGCTGGGCCGAGGAGGTGCGCGCGCAGGAACGGGAACTCGGCGTCTTCTTCGACACCGTCGTGGTGTGCAGCGTCACCGGCAGCACCCAGGCGGGCATGATCGCGGGTTTCGCCGGGCAGGACCGCCCCCGGCGCGTCCTCGGCATCGACGCCTCCGCGCGGCCGGAGGCGACCCGCGCCCAGGTCGGGAAGATCGCCCGCGCCACGGCGGAGCGCGTCGGCCTCGGCAGGCAGCTGCGGGACGAGGAGATCACCCTGCTGGAGGGGTGGGCGGGCGAGAGCTACGGCATCCCGGTGGCCTCGACCCTGGACGCGATCCGGCTGACCGGCCGCCTCGAAGGCGTGATCCTCGACCCGGTCTACGAGGGGAAGTCGATGGCGGCCCTGATCGACCTCGTGCGCGACGGCGACATCCCGAAGGGGAGCAACGTCCTGTACGCACACCTCGGCGGCCAGCCCGCCCTCAACGCCTACAGCGGCATCATCCCCTGACGGGGGCGGGCACCCGCGCGCCTCCGGCCCGGCGGTGCCAACCGGCCCCCACCGCCCACGGGTGTCCGCCGTCACCGGCCGGGGTCCGGCCGGGGTCCGGCCGGGGTCAGCCCAGCAGCCGGCACAGCCGGGCGGCCTGGCGCTCGGCTGTGCCGGGCGGGTTGCGCGGGTGCGCCGGATCGTCCAGGGACAGCAGGAACAGCCACACGAGGGCGAGCAGCCTCCGGTAGAGGTCCAGCCGCTCCCGTTCGGCGGCGCCCAGGTCGAACCGTGCCAGGAACGCGTCCGCGTCCAGGCCGCCGTCGATCCAGGCACCGACGTGCTCCGTGATCTCCGCGAGTTCGAAGGCGCGTTCGCTGCGCCCTGAGTCCTCGAAGTCCACGATCCGCACGCGCGAACCGTCCCACAGGTAGTTGGCGAGGTTGCCGTCGCCCGGCCCGAAGACCGGGACGAGGGACCGCCATCCGGGCCGCTCCAGGCCTGAGCCGTCCAGCCAGGCGAGACCGCGGTCGATGGCCTCCGCGACCTCGGGCCCGGCCGCGGGGCGCACCTGCGGCGTCCACTTCCGGATGCGGTCGAGCAGCTCGTGCCGGTCGTCGGGCCGTACGGGCACGCCCGCCAGGACGTCCGCCGGCACGGCGGCGTACAGCTCGGTGAGCGTGGCGGCCAGTGCGGCTGTCTGCCGGCCGTCCAGCGGCTCGCCCCGCAGCGGCCGGCCCGGCAGGCGGGTCATCACCACGACCGGTTCCGCGCCCGTGGGCTGCGCGCTCAGCGGGGCGGGCGCAAGGCCAGAGGCGAAGGTGGCGAGCAGCGACAGGGCGCGCCACTCTCGGGCGCCCTCCTCCTCGCTACCCGGCCGGAACGTCTTGACCACGCGGTCGGGACGGAGTTCGACGGAGTGCGTGCTCCACGTGACGGGCGTCATGCCACGCCATTGTCCGGTACGCGGGGCCCGGCCGCGCCGCGTCCCGGCCCCGGGTCGTCACAACTGCTGCGCGAGCCAGATCCCGAGGACGACGAGCAGGGTGACAATCACGAAGACGATCAGGCGCTGCCGCAGCAGGCGGGGGTTGGCCGGGCGGCGGCCCGGTGCCGGGCCCCTGGTCCCCGGGCGGGCGGCGCCGCGCGGCTGCTGCGGGCGGGAGCCGCCGGTGCGCGGGTCGGGCGCGCGCCGCCTCGGGGCCGGTCGCCCGGAACCGGTGGGCCGAGCCTGCGACGGGGACTGCGCCTGCGACTGCGACGGATGGTCGTCGTGCTCGCCCGTACCGGTGTGGACGCGCCGCATCGAGCGCTCGGTGTACAGCTCGGTCGGGCGCTCCGAGACGCGCCGCTCCCGCTCCCGCGACCGCTCGGGCATCCGCCCCGTCGCCACGTCCTGCGGGGAGCGTTCGCGCTGCGCGGGCGGCCTGGCGTCGCCGAGCCCCTGCGCCTCGCGGGCGGCGATCTCCTTCAGCCGCATCGACAGCTGGAGGGTGCTGGGACGGTCGCCCGGGTCCTTGGCCAGGCAGGCGCGCAGCAGCGGCGCCAGCGTGTCGGGCACCCCGCGCAACTGCGGCTGCTCGTGCACGACCCGGTAGAGCATGACCTCGGAACTGCCGTGTCCGAAGGGCGAGTCGGCGGTCGCCGCGTAGGCCAGGGTGGCCCCGAGCGCGAAGACGTCAGTGGCGGGCGTGACGACGGCTCCGCGCACCTGTTCCGGCGCCAGGAACCCGGGGGAGCCCACCGCGGTGCCGACGTGCGTGAGGGTGCTCGCGCCCGTGGCCCAGGCGATGCCGAAGTCGATGATGCGGGGGCCCTTGGGCGACAGCAGGATGTTCGACGGCTTCAGGTCGCGGTGGACGACGCCCGCCTCGTGCACGGCGACCAGCCCCTCGGACAGCGCGGCGCCGACGGCCGCCACGTCCGAGGCCGTCAGCGGGCCCTCCTCGGCGACCTTGTCGTGCAGCGAGGGGCCGGGCACGTACTGGGTGGCGAACCAGGGGCGCTCGGCCTCCAGGTCGGCGGCGACCAGCCGTGCCGTGCACCCGCCCCGGATGCGCCGGGCCGCGGAGACCTCGCGCGCGAAGCGCGAGCGGAACTCCTGGTCCTCCGCCAGGTCCGGCCGGATGACCTTCAGGGCCACGCGCTGCCCGCGCCGGTCCGAGCCCAGGTAGACGACGCCCATGCCGCCGGCCCCCAGCCGCCGGTGCAGCCGGAAGGAGCCGACGGTCCGCGGATCCTCGCGCCGGAGCCGCATCATCGCCATGTCCATCCCCGCCGCCCGGTCGACCTTCTGACGTCGCACAGCTTACGTACACGCGCCCCGGCGCGCTCACAGGCCGCGCCCTGGCGACCGGATCGATCGTCAGTGCCCCACGCCGGGGATGAGGAGCGGTCAGGGCACCTGCCGTCCCGGGCGCTTCGGCCCCACGGTGCGTCAAGAGCGTGCAAAGACAGGGGTATTGGACCACGGACCTGGGAAGGAACGGTCCTCGCGCACGCGGCCCGGGCCCGGGCGGGTCGGGGCCCTCTCGCCCGCGCGCACGAGCCCGGCGGCGGGGTGAGTCATGTCACGCCCGCCGGACATCGGCCCGTACGGCGCCCCGGGACCGCCCGCGTCGCGCGGGCGCAGCGCCCCCGGCGCGCACCGGTGCCTCCCGCGCCGGACGGACGCCGCGACCCCGACGTCCCGCGGGCCGGACTCCACCCAGGGGAGTAGGCGCCCGAGCGGCGGGTCATCCCCTGAGAGGCCGGGCAAGCCGTGCGCGGGCATGACGACCCGGCGCCCGCACGTCCCTAGTGTTGAGGTCGAGCGGCGGGGCCCACACTCGTCCCCCGAGGTCAGGTACCCCGCCGCCGCAGGACTCGACGGGAGGGCAGCCATGGCGGACACGGCGGCACGGACAGCGTTCCGCGCGCAGCGGAAGGCCTTCGCCGCGCTCGGTGTGCGGCCCTCGGGCACCCGCCACCCGCTGGTGGCGGTCGCCATGGTGCTCCCTCTTGCCGCGCTGCTGGTCGTCGTCTTCGGCGGCTGGAGCGCGGTGGTCGAACAGGCGTCGTCCGTGGGCGTGATGCTGGGGCGCTGAGCGCCCCGGGCCCGGGAGAGCGGTCCGGGCCGGGGACATCCGGCCAACAGCCCCGTGGGGACGGGGGTGCGGCGGACGGCAGCGTACGGCCGGTCAGCTGGGGAGCTGACCGGCCGGCGCGTTGTGGGGCCCGCGCGGGCCGGTCACGCACCGGCCCGCGCGGGCCGCGTACGCTCCCGGGGACAACGGGGAGGACCATGACCACCGACGGGCTCCTGCCGACCCTGCGACGCCTCGCCCGCGACACCGCACACCGCGCCGGCGCCTGCGGCGCCTGCGGTCAGGAGAGCGTGCTGGCCGACCGGCCCGACGCCGCCGTCGTGCGGCACGGGACCGCCGTGGTGAAGGCGCACGCCGACGGCACCGACCCGGCGGCCCACGCCGTGCGCCTCGCACTCGCCGCCCACCCCGCCCTCGGCGGCATCCTCCTCGCGCCCCTGCCGCACGCCGCGGCGGGGGCCCACGGCCGCCTCGTGACGGCCTGGCCCTACGGCGACCCGGTGGACCCGCGCGACCCGGCCGCGGCGCCCTGGGAACAGGTCGCCGAACTCCTCGCCCGGCTGCACGCCGTGCCCCTCGCCGCCCTGGACGGTGCGCTGCCCGGGCCGGTCCCGCCGATGC
>NZ_JAKGCV010000199.1 GCF_021556455.1 Streptomyces fuscigenes
GGTGGGCCGCGACCTGGCCGCGGGCGTGCCCGGGCTGCCGCCCGTCGACTGGCGGCGGGCCCGGATCGGCGCGGCGGCCGGAGAGCTGCCGGCGAGCGACCTCGTCACGGTCGCCTACGTGCTCAAGGAGCTGTCCGAACGCGACCGGGACGCGCTCGTGTCGGGCGCGGCCCGCGCGGCCGGGGCGGTGGTGGTCGTGGAGCCCGGCACCCCCGACGGCTACGAGCGCGTCATGGCCGCCCGCGACGCGCTGATCGCGGCGGGCTTCACGGTCGCGGCGCCCTGCCCGCACGACGGCGCCTGCCCGATCGAACGCGGCGCGGACTGGTGCCACTTCGCGGCGCGGGTCGGGAGGTCGTCGCTGCACCGGCAGGTCAAGGGCGGCTCGCTGCCCTACGAGGACGAGAAGTTCAGCTACGTCGCGGCGGTGCGGGCGGACGGCGGCGCGGCCGGCTCCGGCGCCCGGCCCGCGGGGGCCCGGGTCGTGCGCAGGCCCCAACTGCGCAAGGGCCAGGTGCTGCTGGACCTGTGCACCGTGGAGGACGGCCTGCGCCGCGAGACGGTGACGAAGCGCCTGGGCGCCCTGTACCGGGCGGCGCGGGACACCGAGTGGGGCGACGCCTGGCCGCCGCCCGGGCAGGACCGGGCCGCCGGGGGCCCCGGAGACGCGGGTGACGACGGCTCCGGGGCGGGCGCCGGCGGCTCAGACGCGTAGCTCCTGCGTGCAGCACTTCACGCTGCCGCCGCCCTTCAGCAGCTCGGACAGGTCCAGGCCGAGCGGCTCGAACCCCCGTGCGCGCAGCGGCCGGAACAGCCCGGACGCCGCGCTCGGCAGCAGGACGTGCCGCCCGTCGCTGACGGCGTTGAGGCCGAGCGCCCCCGCGTCGTCGGCGCCCACGAGGAGGGCGTCGGGGAAGAGGCGGGCGAGCACGGAGCGGCTGCCGGGCGAGAACGCCTCCGGGTAGTACATGATCTCGTCGGCCGCGTCGTCCAGCACGCACAGCGCCGTGTCGAGGTGGTAGAAGCGGGGGTCGACGAGATCCAGTCCGATGACGGGTCTGCCGAAGAACTCCTGCGCCTCGTCGTGCGCGAGGGGCGAGCTGCGAAAGCCGCGCCCCGCGAGCAGGTACGACGCCGTCACGGCGAAGTCGCCCTCGCCCTCGTTGACGTGGGCGGGCTCCTGGACGTCCGCGTAGCCCTCGGCGCGGAACCACGCGAGGTGCGCCTCCGCCTCGGCGGTGCGCTCCTGGTGGGCGAAGCGGGCCCCGAGGACGCGGCCGTCGACGACGGTGGCGCCGTTCGCCGCGAACACCATGTCGGGCAGGTCCGGCCTCGGCCGCAGCAGCGAGACGGTGTGGCCGAGCGAGAGGTAGCGGTCGCGCAGGTCCTCCCACTGGGCGAGGGCGAGTCGCACGTCCACCGGCTTGGCCGGGTCCATCCAGGGGTTGATGGAGTACGTGACCCTGAAGTGCTCCGGCGGGCACATCAGATAGCGGCGGGGTGAGGCGTCACGGGACACAGGAGTCTCCTCACGGAGGGTGGTGGCGCACGTCGTTGTGCGTCACCGCCATGGTCCGACGCCGACCGGCAGGGCGCTGCCATCCGTTCGGGTGGTTGTGGGGCGCTCGGGGCGGACGCGGGGCCTGGTCGGTCCGCCGGGCGCTGTCCGGGTGCGCCGGGACCCGCGGCCGGGGGTGCGACGATGACGGGCCTCGGACGGACGCGGGCGGAGCGAGGGAACGCATGGACAGTGCTGGGGCTGCTGAGGGTGCCCGGCGTGCCGACGGCGCCGGCGGCGGGGGCGCGGCGCGCGGTACGGGCGGCGGGGACGGCGGGGGTGCGCTCCCGGCGCGCCGCCCCGTCACGGTCGTCACGGGCGGCGGACGCGGCATAGGCGCGGCCATCTGCGCGCGGCTGGCGGCGGACGGTCACGACATCGCCCTGGCCTACGTCAACGACCCCGACGCCGCCGCCCGCACCGCCGAGGCCGTGCGGGCGCGGGGGTCGAGGTGCGTGACGGTCCGGGTCGACATCTCCCGCGAGGGCGACGTGGACCTGCTGTTCGACACGGCCGCCGCGGAACTGGGCCCCGTCACCGGGCTCGTCAACAACGCGGCCGTCACCGGGCCGCTCGGCCGCCTCGCGGACGTCTCGACGGACGTGCTGCGGCGCGTCGTCGACGTGAACCTGATGGGGACGCTGCTGTGCTCGCGGCGGGCGGTGCGCGAGATGACGGCGCGGGCCGCCTCCGGCACGGCGGACCCCGGCGCGGCCGGCAAGCCCCCGGCCGGGGCGGGCGCGATCGTGAACGTCTCGTCGGCGGCGGCGACGCTGGGCAGCCCCGGCGAGTACGTCCACTACGCGGCGACGAAGGCGGCCGTCGACGCCCTGACGGTCGGCCTGTCGAAGGAACTGGGCCCGGAGGGCGTGCGCGTCAACGCGGTGGCCCCCGGGCTCGTCGACACCGACATGCACGCGGCGATGGGCGACCCGGACCGTCCGGCGCGGATGGCGCCGGGCATCCCGCTGCGGCGCGCGGGCGAGCCGGAGGAGATCGCCGCGGCGGTGGCCTGGCTGCTGTCGCCCGAGGCGAGCTACATCTCGGGCACGGTGCTGCGGGCGGCGGGCGGGCGCTGAGGGGGCGGCGCGGGGGTCGCGGGAGAGGCCGGGAGGGCCGCCCGTGCCCGTGCCGGACGGCCCACCGCGGCTGGCGGCCGCCTTCGAGGGCGGTGTCGGCCGCCGTGCGCCGGGCGGGGGCGCCGACCCACGCGCCGGGAGGATGCCGGCCGTGCGTCGCGGTGCCGGGAAGCGGCACGGAAACCGGTTGCTCCGGGCGCTGTTCGCCCGCACGATCCTCGTGTGACGACGCTGTTCCTGATGGTCGGCCTGCCCGCGGCCGGCAAGACCACCCGGGCGAAGCAGCTGGCAGGGAGCCACGGCGCGCTCCGGCTGACGCCCGACGAGTGGATGATCCCGCTGTTCGGCGAATCGGAGGCGGGCGGCGGCCGCGACGTCCTGGAGGGGCGGCTGCTGTGGCTCGGCCTGGAGGCGCTGCGGCTCGGCCTGGACGTGGTGGTCGACTTCGGCTGCTGGTCGCGTGACGAGCGGTCCGCCGTCCGCTCGCTGGCCGAGGCCGCGGGGGCGTCCTGCGAGCTCGTGTACTTGCCGGTGGACCCCGCGACCCAGCGCGCCCGGGTCGCCCGCCGCTGGTCCGCCGCCCCGGACGAGACCTTCCCGATGAGCGAGGCGGACCTCGCGCATTGGCGGGCCGCCTTCGAGGAGCCGGATGCCGCGGAACTCGCGGGGCGCGACACCGGTCCGCCCCCCCCGGGGTTCGCCGACTGGGCCGGGTGGGCCGCCGCCCGGTGGCCCTCCCTCGCCTGACCGGCGCTCCCCCGCAGGGGCCGCCCGCGGTCGCGGGGCCCCGCCACGCGCCGGGCGGGGGCGCCGCGCCCCGTTAGCCGTAGGTCGCCAGCGCCAGCAGCGACTTCAGGAGGCCGTCGAGGCTGCGGGCGTCCCAGCCCGTGCGCGACTGCCAGCGCTCCAGGCGGTACTTGACGGTGTTCGGGTGCACCCGCAGGGAGTCCGCGGCGGCGGAGATCGAGAAACCGTGCGCCGCGTAGGCCCGTACGGCGTCCCGCAGATGCGCGGACTGCGCGGGCGGGCCCACCCGCTCCACGGGCTCCAGGAGCGCGGCCAGGCGCGGCGCGTGCGGCAGGAGCGTCGCGAGCAGCCAGTCCTCCTCGAAGGCCACGACGCCCGCTCCGTCCGCACCCTCCGTCCCGTCGGCCCTGGTGGCGGCGACCCGCAGGGCGCTCTCGGCGTCCCGCACGGATTCCGCGGCGCCGGGCAGCCCCCGCCGGGACAGCCCGAGGCCCGCGGGTACCGCCCCCAGGTCCCGCAGGCGGCGGCGCAGCGCCGCCTCGTCCGCGTGCTGGAACAGGAACACCGTCGACGGCCCCCGGGAGGCGGCCGCGCAGCCGAAGCCGTGGTCGCGGGCCCAGCGGCGCGTCTCCTCCGTGCCCGCGGCGCCCGGTGCCCCGGTGCGGCAGGCCACCGCCGTGAACGCCCCCTCGGGGTCGAACGCGAGGGCCTGCGCGAGCAGGTGCGTCTCCGGGTCGGCGGCGCGGCCCGCGTACAGCGCCTCCAGGAGCTGGTGGCCCAGCGCGACGTGCCGCTGCTCGCGGGAGCGGGTCGCCTCCGTGTGGGCGTCGGTGATGACCGCGGTGCTCGTCTCCAGCCAGGACCAGGCGATTCCCACCAGCGACAGCAGTTGCTCGGCCAGGCCGGGCCCCGCCTCCCGGGAGCGCTCCAGCAAGAGGTCCCACACGTCGCGGTAGCCCGCGTGGTACGCCGCGACGAGGGACTCCAGCGGGAGCCCCTGCCGGGCCCTGCGGCGCCCCAGGTCGCGGCAGAGGTCCGCCTCGGCCGCCGTCGGGGGCCGCCGTTCGGTGAGGCCGGACAGCATGAGGTGGAGCTGGAGCCGTACGGCCTCCTCGTGCTCCGCCGGCGGGACCACGACGTAGTCCGGGTGCCGGCGCCTGATCGACGCGACGATGCGCGGCACCACGACGGGTGCCTCGCGCTCCAGCGACCCGCACAGCTCCGCGACCGGCTCCCCCGCGTACGGCTGCCCGCGCGGCCCCGGGTCCTGAGGCCGCGCCTTCCCCGCGGGGGCGTGCCGCTGCCCGGTCGCCCGCGTCGCCCGGTCGCGGGAGTCCCCCGCCCCGGCCGGCCGGGCCTCCCTGGCCGCCGTCGCGGAGTCGCCGGTCACGGCCTCGGCCTCGACCTCGGCCGTATCCGCGCCTTCCGTCTGCCTCTCTGTGCTTTTCACACCCGATTCGCCCTTAATTTCGCTGTCTGCACGTTTCCTCCCTTCCAGGGTCCGCGCAAACCTGGCAGGAGAGGTGGTCACATCGTTAAGAAAGGTAAAAGGATGACAACGATGGCAAAGTCGGGCTCCGGCTCCGGCCCCGATTCCCGCTCGGGCTCCGGCTCCGGCCCCGATTCCCACTCGGGCTCCGGCCCCGATTCCGGCTCCGGCTCCGGCTCCGGCTCCGATTCCCGCTCCGGCTCCGGCTCCGGCGAGGGCACGATCAGTCGCTCCGGCGGGTCCGGGCGCCCGGAGTCCGACCCCGGTCGGGACGCCGGGCGGCCCGGCGAGGGCGGGGCGCGGCCCGGCGCGGGGCACCCCGGGCGGTTCGTCGATCAGGAGAGCCCGTGGCTGTTCGGCTTCCCCGACGCCCGGTGACCGCCCGCCGGCCCCGGACGACCGCACGTGGACCCGTCGGAGCTGCCGCACCCGACGCCCCCGCCGCGCCCGTCTCAGCGGCCGGACCCGCCCGAATCGTGAGACCCGTCAGAGCGTGACGCGCGCCGCGATCGGCAGGTGGTCGCTTCCGGTCTCCGGCAGGGACCACGAGGACTTCGGGGTCACGCCCCGCACCATGATCTGGTCGATCCGCGCCATCGGGAACGACGCGGGCCAGCTGAACCCGTACCCGTCGCCCGCGGCTCCCTGGGTGCTGCGCATCTGGGCGGTCACGGCGTCCAGCGAGCGGTCGTTCATCGTGCCGTTGAGGTCGCCCAGCAGGACCACCCGGTGCTGCGGCTCCTTCGCGATGGCCTCGCCGAGCGCGTTCGCGCTGTTGTCGCGCTGGTTGGCGGTGAAGCCCGCGTGCACCTTGACCCGCACCGAGGGCAGGTGGGCGACGTAGACGGCGACCTCGCCGTGCGGCGTGGAGACCAGCGAGCGCATCGCTCGCTTCCATCCGATGCGGATGTCGACCGCGTGCGTACCGCTGATCGGGTACTTGCTCCAGAGCGCGACCGTCCCCTCCACGGCGTGGTACTTGTACGCGCCGCCGAGTCCCTTCTCGTACGTGGGAAGGGCGGCGGGCGTCAGCTCCTCCAACGCGACGACGTCGGCGCCCGAGCGGGTCAGGTCCAGCGCCGTGGCCGCCGGATCCGGGTTGTCCGCGTCGACGTTGTGCGTCGCGACGGTGAAGTCCCCGCCGGTCGCCTCCTTGCTGACGACCAGTCCGCCGAAGAGGTTGAGCCACACGACCACCGGCAGGACCAGCGCCACCAGCGCCGTCGCCGACTTGCGCAGGAGCGCGAGGACGAGGACCACCGGGACGGCGACGCCGAACCACGGCAGGAACGTCTCGGCGAGGGAGCCCACGTTGCCGATCGTGTTGGGGATGTGCGAGTGCAGCCCCATCACGAGGGTGACCAGCACGGCGACCAGGGCGAGCACGAGACCCCTGCGCCACATGCCGGGCCGCCAGCCCCGCCAGTGGCCAGAGCCCCGCCGGATTCCGGTGGGCCGACCGTCCGAAGGGATCGTCACCGTCTCCGCCGTGTGCTCCTGCGTCATGAAAACCTCGCTGACTTCGCCCGTGCGTCCTGGGTCCGGCCGGGTCCCGCGCCGTGCACCCGCCCGGGTCAGTCCGACCCTAGGTGATGGACCCCTGCTTTCGCCGCCGCCTCACGACAGCGCCTACCGAGACCAGGACGTGACCTGGGGGCCCGGAGGTTCCCGGCCTCCCGTGGGGCCCGGATCACAGCCGCGCACGGTGACCACCACTTCCCGCGCGGGGTGCCCGGTGCCACCATGGAGGTGGTCCAGGGACGCCGTCAGGGCGCCTTGAGATGACGAAAGGGCCTTCGGCCATGACTTTTTCCTCCGCCGACCCCGCGCCGAGCCGGCAGGCTCCGGCGACCGCCGACAGCAGCGGCAAGGCGCTGTACGGCGGCAAGAGTTCCCGCAGGATCACCGTCCACGACATCGCCGCCGCCAAGGAGCGCGGCGAGAAGTGGCCCATGCTGACCGCGTACGACGCGATGACGGCGTCGGTCTTCGACGAGTCGGGCATCCCCGTGATGCTGGTCGGCGACTCCATGGGCAACTGCCACCTCGGGTACGAGACGACCGTTCCGGTGACCCTCGACGAGATGGCGATGCTCTCGGCCGCCGTCGTGCGGGGCACGAAGCGCGCGCTGATCGTCGCCGACCTGCCGTTCGGCTCCTACCAGGAGGGGCCGGTGCAGGCCCTGCGCAGCGCGACGCGCCTCGTGAAGGACGCGGGCGTGGGCGCCGTGAAGCTGGAGGGCGGCGAGCGGTCGCACGAGCAGATCTCGCTGCTTGTCGCGTCCGGCATCCCGGTGATGGGCCACATCGGCCTGACCCCGCAGTCGGTCAACGCCATGGGCTACCGGGTCCAGGGCCGGGGCGAGGAGGCGGCCCAGCAGTTGCTGCGGGACGCGAAGGCCGTGCAGGACGCGGGCGCGTTCGCGGTGGTGCTCGAACTGGTGCCCGGCGAGCTGGCGGCCGAGGTCACCCGGAGCCTGCACATCCCGACCGTGGGCATCGGCGCGGGCCCCACGACGGACGCGCAGGTGCTCGTCTACACCGACATGGTGGGTCTGACCCCGGGCCGCGTGCCCCGCTTCACCAAGCAGTACGCGAACCTGCGCGAGACGCTGGGCGGCGCCGCGCGGGCGTTCGCCGAGGAGGTCGTCGGAGGAACGTTCCCCCAGGAGGAGCACACCTTCCACTGAGCCACTGCCCGCACCAACGGCGGCCCGCCGACCGTCCCCCGTCGGCGGGCCGCCGCATGTCCGCGCGGCCGCGTCCACGCCCCTCCCCCCGGCCCGGGGCCGGCGGGCGCCAAGGCCCCCGCGGCGCCCCTCGCGGTCCGGCGGACGGATGTCCCGCGTCCCGCCCGGTCCGGTGAACGGCTGCTCCGCGTCCCACGGGCGACCTGTCGGCGACATATCGGTGCGAGCGCCGGAGGCGGGCCCGCCTGTCGGCGGCCTGTCGGTGCGTTGTCGGTGGCGGCTGGTCCCATGGTGGGCATGACGCGAATCGACAAGAACCAGGGCGGTGCCCGCAGGGGCATCGCCGTCGAGGTGCGGGGGCTCGTCAAGCAGTTCGGCGGCCCCCAGGGCACCAGGGCCCTCGACGGGGTCGACCTCGACGTGCGCGAGGGCACCGTCCTCGGCGTGCTCGGGCCGAACGGCGCGGGGAAGACCACGCTCGTACGCATCCTGTCCACGCTGCTGCGCCCCGACGCGGGCTCGGCCGTCGTCGCCGGGTACGACGTGCTGCGGCAGCCCCGCCAGCTGCGCCGCACCATCGGCCTGACCGGGCAGTACGCCTCGGTGGACGAGAAGCTGTCGGGCTGGGAGAACCTCTACATGATCGGGCGGCTGCTCGACCTGTCCCGGCAGGAGTCCCGGCGCCGCACCGACGAGCTGCTGGAACGCTTCTCGCTGACCGACGCGGCGAAGAAGCCGGCCATGCAGTACTCGGGCGGCATGCGCCGCCGGCTGGACCTCGCGGCCTCCATGATCGCGCGGCCGTCCGTCCTGTACCTGGACGAGCCGACGACCGGCCTCGACCCGCGCACGCGCAACGAGGTGTGGGAGGAGGTGCAGCGGCTGGTCGGCGAGGGGGCGACCGTGCTGCTGACCACGCAGTACATGGAGGAGGCCGAGCAGCTCGCCGACGAGCTGACGGTCTTCGACCGGGGGCGGGTCATCGCGAGCGGCCGGGTCGACGACCTGAAGGCACGGGTCGGCGGCCGCACCCTGAAGATCACTCCGACCGACACGGCGGCGCTGCCGCAGATGGTCCGGGCGATCGCCGAGGCGGGCCTCGACGGGGTCGCGGGCGCCACGGCGGTGCCGGACGAGGGTGCGCTGTACGTGCCGATCCTCAGCGACGAGCAGCTCACGGCGGTGATCGGGCTGCTGGGGGCGCGGGGCTTCTCCCTCGCGCACATCGGCACGCACCTGCCCAGCCTGGACGAGGTGTTCCTGGCGATCACGGGCGAGAAGACGACCGACGGCGCGCGCAGCGGGTCGGGCAGCGAGAACGAGACCGAGGGGGTCGCCGCATGAGTACGACGTCTACGAGCGCGCAGGCACAGCCCGCGACGGCCGGCCTGCCGCAGGACGCACCGGGGCCCACGCCCCCGGCGGCGCGCGGGGCGCGGGAGCGCACCGCCGACGACGGGCGGATCGGCCTGCGGGCCAACCTGCGCCACATCGGCGCCCTCGTGCGGCGCAACGTGCTGCAGATCCGCCAGGACCCGGAGTCGATGTTCGACGTCCTGCTGATGCCGATCGTCTTCACGGTGCTGTTCGTGTACGTGTTCGGCGGCTCGGTCGGCGCGAGTCTCGGCGGCGACCGCCACGACTACCTGAACTACGTGGTCCCGGGCCTGATGGCGATGATGGGCATGAACATCGCGATGGCCGTGGGCACCGGCATGAACGACGACTTCCGCAAGGGGGTCATGGACCGGTTCCGCACGATGCCGATCGCCCGTTCCTCGGTGCTGATCGCGAAGATCGTCGTGGAGATCGGCCGGATGCTCGTCGCCACGGCGATCCTGCTGGGGATGGGCTTCGCGCTCGGCATGACCGTGCAGACGTCCGTGTTCGGGCTGCTCGCCGCGGTGGGACTGTCGCTGCTGTTCGGCGCGGCCCTCATGTGGATCTTCATCCTGCTGGGACTGACCATGAAGACGGCGCAGGCCGTGCAGGGAGTGGCCATGATCGTGCTGATGCCGCTGCAGTTCGGCTCGTCCATCTTCGCCCCGACGAAGACCATGCCGGGGTGGCTCCAGGGCTTCACCGACTACAACCCGCTCTCGAACCTCGCCGACGCGGCCCGGGGCCTGGTCGACGGCGGCCCGGTGGCGCACTCGGCGCTCATGACGCTGGCGTGGGCGGCGGGGATCACGCTGGTGATGGCGCCGCTGGCGGTCCGCAAGTTCCGGGACAAGACCTGAGCCGGGCGCGCCGGCGCGCCGCCCGCCGCCGGGGGGCGGCAGGGCGGCGTCCGGCCCGGCG
>NZ_JAKGCV010000019.1 GCF_021556455.1 Streptomyces fuscigenes
CGTGCACACGGCGGCCGTCCCGGGTACCGCCCGCACCGGCGGCTCCTCGCCCGGCCACGGGGCCACCGCGGCCACCACGTGCAGCCCGTCCGCGCTGGGCCCGAGCGCCGTGCGCAGCGAGGCGAGCGCCATGTCGCGCTCCCAGCCGTGCTCGGCGGTGAGCACGGCACGCAGCTCGCGCGCGAGGTCCGCGTCGGCCTTCACGTCCTCGGCGAGCAGGTCGCCGATCCGGGCCGCCACCTCCATGGCCGCCGCGAGCCGCTCGGAGGCCGGGCCCGCCGGGGAGTCGTCGAGCAGCCACACGTAGCCGAGCACCATGCCCCGATGGCGTACCGGCAGGCAGACACGCCCCCGGAAGACGCCGGCGTCCGGCGAGGCGGGGATGCGGACCGGGCCCGTCGCCCGGGTGATGCCGAACGCCTCGAACCAGGCGCGCACCCCGGGGGACGACTTGCGGGTGAGGATCGAACGGGTGCGGACCGGGTCCATCACGAGGTCGTCGTCGCTGTCGTGGGCGCCGAAGGCGATCAGCCCGAAATCGCGGTTCTCCAGCGTCGCCGGCACGCCGACGAGCGCGGAGATCTCGTCGACCAGCTCCTGGTAGTCGCCCTTCATCCGGCCATTCTCGCACCGCTTCAGACATATGTCTGAGATCGCGGCCACGGATGCGTGACAGGTGTCGATGGCCGAGGATCGGAGCCATCTCTAGCGTGCGCAGTGGCCGCTCAGTCCCACGGCCCGCTCGATCTTCCCTGGAGGTGCCCCGTGCTGGGTCCCGTGATCCTCGCCGCGTCGCGCAGCGACGCCCTGCGCCGCACCATCTCGGCCGCGCCCCTGACCAAGCCGGTCGTCAAACGCTTCATCGCGGGCGAGACCGTCGAGGCGACCGCCCCGACCGTCGGCCGGATGGCCGACCAGGGCCTCGAAGTGACGCTCGACGTGCTCGGCGAGGACGTCACCGACCCGGCCGAGGCGACCCGCTCGCGCGACGCGTACCTGCGCCTGATCGAGGTCCTCGGCCCGCTGCAGCTCGGCGAGCGCGCCGAGATGTCCGTCAAGCTCTCCTGCATGGGCCAGGCCCTCGCCGGCGGCCACGACATCGCGCTGAAGAACGTCACCGAGATCGTCGAGGCCGCGAACGCCATCGGCACCACGGTCACGCTCGACGCCGAGGACCACACCACGATCGACTCGACGCTCGCCATCCACGCGGCGCTGCGCGAGCGCTTCCCCCGCACGGGCGCCGTCGTCCAGTCGTACCTCTTCCGCACCGAGGACGACTGCCGCGCCCTGGCCGCCGCGGGCAGCCGGGTGCGCCTGGTGAAGGGCGCCTACAAGGAGCCCGCGTCCGTCGCGTACCAGGACAAGGCCGAGGTCGACAAGGCGTACGTGCGCTGCCTGCGCACCCTCATGGACGGCGACGGCTACCCGATGGTCGGCTCGCACGACCCGCGGCTGATCGCCATCGCCCAGGAGCTCGCGCTGCGCGCCGGCCGCAAGCTGACGGACTACGAGTTCCAGATGCTGTACGGCATCCGCTCCGCCGAGCAGCACCGGCTCGCCGCCGAGGGCCACCGCATGCGCGTGTACGTGGCGTACGGCACCGACTGGTACGGCTACTTCATGCGGCGCCTCGCGGAGCGCCCCGCCAACCTCGCGTTCTTCCTGCGCTCGCTGGCCGGCCGCGGCTGAAGCGCCGGACCGCACCCGCTGCGGACGACACCCTCCCGACACCCCACGACCAGACCAGACCAGATTGGAGCGTGACGGCTGACATGGACGCCGTGACCAAGGTCCCCACCCCGGTGAACGAGCCGGTGCACGGTTACGCGCCCGGCTCGCCCGAGCGCGCACGCCTGGAGAAGAAGCTCAAGGAGCTGGCCGAGCACCCGCGCGACCTGCCCATGACCATCGGCGGCGCCAAGCGCATGGGCGGCGGCGAGCGCGTCGACGTCGTGCAGCCGCACCGCCACGCCTCCGTGCTGGGCACGTTCGCCGGCGCGACCCGCGAGGACGCGCAGGACGCCGTGGACGCGGCGCTCGCCGCGGCCCCCGCCTGGCGCGCCATGTCGTTCGACGACCGCGCGGCGATCATCCTGCGCGCCGCCGAGCTGCTGTCCGGCCCCTGGCGCGAGACCATCGCCGCCGCGACGATGCTCGGCCAGGGCAAGACGGCCCAGCAGGCCGAGATCGACGCGCCCTGCGAGCTCATCGACTTCTGGCGCTTCAACGTGAGCTACGCCCGCGACCTGCTCGCCGAGCAGCCGCCGGCGAACTCGCCCGGCGTGTGGAACCGCCTGGACCACCGCCCGCTGGAGGGCTTCGTCTACGCGATCACGCCGTTCAACTTCTCGGCGATCGCCGCCAACCTGCCGACCGCGCCCGCGCTCATGGGCAACGTCGTCGTGTGGAAGCCCTCCCCGACGCAGACGTTCGCCGCCGTGCTCCTGATGGAGCTGCTGGAGGAGGCCGGCCTGCCCAAGGGCGTCATCAACCTGGTGACGGGCGACGGCATCGCCGTGTCCGACGTGGCGCTGACGCACCGGGACCTCGCGGGCATCCACTTCACCGGCTCGACGAAGACCTTCCAGCACCTGTGGAGGACGGTCGGCGAGAACATCGAGAAGTACCGCACCTACCCGCGCATCGTCGGCGAGACCGGCGGCAAGGACTTCGTCGTCGCGCACCCGAGCGCCGACCGCGCGGTCCTGAAGACGGCCCTGACCCGCGGTGCCTTCGAGTACCAGGGCCAGAAGTGCTCGGCCACCTCGCGCGCCTACATCCCCGCGTCGATCTGGAACGACGGCTTCAAGGAGGACTTCGCGGCGGAGGTCGACGGCATCCCGATGGGTGACGTCACCGACTTCACGAACTTCATCGGCGCCGTCATCGACGAGCGCGCCTTCGCGAAGAACAAGGCGGCCATCGACCGCGCCGCCGCCGACCCGTCCTGCACGGTCGTCGCGGGCGGCACGTACGACGACTCGGTGGGCTACTTCGTGCGCCCGACCGTCATCGCGTGCACGGACCCGGCCAACGAGGTCTTCACCACCGAGTACTTCGGCCCGATCCTCGCCGTGCACGTCTACGACGACGCCGACTACGACGCCATGCTCGACCAGATGGAGTCCGTCGCGGACTACGCCCTGACCGGGTCCTTCATCTCGTCGGACCGCGCGGCCACGGCGGCGGCGATGGAGAAGCTGCGCTACGCGGCGGGCAACTTCTACATCAACGACAAGTCCACCGGCGCGGTCGTCGGCCAGCAGCCGTTCGGCGGCGCGCGCGCCTCCGGCACCAACGACAAGGCCGGCGCCCCGCAGAACCTGATGCGCTGGACGCAGACCCGCGCCATCAAGGAGGCGCTGGTCGCGCCGACCGAGTACGGGTACCCGCACATGGGCTGACGGCTCGGCCGCCGCCCGCACGCAGGCCCCCGCCCCGCGCCGACAGCCTCGGCGCGGGGCGGATGCGTGACGCGGGGCCGCTCCTCGTGAGACGTGGGGCCGCTCCCCGTGACGGCGGGACGGCCGGACGGCGGGACGCGCACGGCGTCCGCCGCGCGTACGGGACCGGGCGCCGTGCGGTGTCGGGCCCGGCGGACCGCGTTCAGGACACCCGGTGCCAGCGCGCCATGCCGAAGCAGTACAGGCCGAACAGCGCGAGCCCCAGCGCCACGCCGCCGAGCAGCCACGCCCCGGCCGGCGCGCCGGCGAACGAGCGCAGCGTGTCGTCGAAGCCCTTGGCCCGGTCCGGGTCGAAGGTGATGGCCGCCTCCAGCGCGAAGCCGCCGGCGGCCGCCACGATCAGCCCGCGCGCCACGCCCCCGGCCACGCCGGTCACGTCGATGTACCTGCGGGCCGGCCGGGACATCTCGCCGAGCTTCAGCTGCTTGTGGAAGCGGCGCCGGGCCGCCAGCACCCCCATGCACACACCGATGACGACGACGGCCACCCCCGCGAGGGCGACGAGCCAGCGGCCGCCCGTCATGCCCATCAGCCGCGCGGTCGCGTCGCGCGACTGGTGGTCGCTGGAACCGCTGCCGCTGCCCCGGTCGCCGAGCGCGAAGGCCAGGACCGAGTACGCGGCGAAGCCGTAGAAGACGCAGCGGCCGGCCGACATCAGCCGGACCCTGGCCTTGCGCCCGTCGTGCTGCGCCGCCCCGACGACCGCCTCGGACAGGCGCCACAGCGCCATGCCGGCGAGTCCGATCCCGACCGCCCACAGCAGCACCTTGCCGACGGGGTTGCCCGCCAGCTCCGCGAGCGCGCCGCCGCGGTCGGCCTGCTGCCCGCCGTGCCCGCCGTCGTAGGCGATGCGCAGCGCGAGCGCGCCGATGAGCAGATAGATCACGCCGCAGGCCGCGAACCCCCAGCGGGCGGCCACCTCCATGGCGGAACTGTCGGCGGCGCGCCGGGCGTTGTGCCGCCCTGAGCGCCACGCCCGCCCGCCGCCGTGCCGTTCCAGCCGTGCCGTCAACGCGTTCATCCCTACCCCTCCCGGTAGCCCGGCTCCCGGTGCCCCGGCTCCCGGTCTCCGGATGCCCCCGGCCGCGTGCCGGAAACGGCGCGGCCCGGCCGTCCCGGAGGCGGCCGGGCGGGCGCCGGTTTCCCCCTGGGGGGTGCTTCCCGTCTCAGATAGTAGGAAGTCCGAGTAATGATGCAGACAGCGAGGGCGGGCTCGCTTAGCTTGGAAGAGCCGAAGATGCCGCTCCATCGAGCGAACGGCGGACGTGGACGCCCCCGAGGCAGGTCACCCCTGCGGGCGCGGCCCCCGCCCCTGATCCGGCACACCTCCGCACGCCCGCACCGCGCCCCGCCGCGCGTGCGCTCCGAGCTGGCAGAAGGAGTCGATTCCCCATGGCAGAGACGACCGTCCGTCGCACCCGTGTCCGGCACACTCCCCGTCCGAGCGAGTCCGACCGCAGGAACGCGGCGGCCGCCCTCCAGCGCGCCCTCGACCGCCGTGACAACGGCGGATCCACCGGTCACTGATCGCTTCCCGGCCCGCCGCCGGTCCGTCATGTGGACGGCCGATGTCATCTTCTGGGACGAGGGTTAGGCTGCGGCCATGTCTCGCAGCATCGATCTCGCAGTGATCCCCGGTGATGGCATCGGCAAGGAAGTCGTGGCTCAGGGCCTCAAGGTCCTCGAGGCGGTCCTCCCGCAGGATGTGAAGCTGGAGACCAAGCACTACGACCTCGGCGCGGGCCGCTGGCACCGCACCGGGGAGACCCTGCCCGACGAGGAGCTCGAGGCCCTCAAGGGCCACGACGCCATCCTGCTCGGGGCGATCGGAGACCCGTCGGTGCCGTCCGGCGTCCTGGAGCGCGGGCTGCTGCTCAAGCTGCGCTTCGCGTTCGACCACTACGTGAACCTGCGCCCCTCGCGCCTCTTCCCGAACACGGAGACGCCGCTCGCCGGCAGCCCCGCCATCGACTTCGTCGTCGTGCGCGAGGGCACCGAGGGCCCCTACACGGGCAACGGCGGCTCGCTGCGCACGGGGACCCCGGCCGAGGTGGCCACCGAGGTGAGCCTTAACACGGCCTACGGCGTCGAGCGCGTCGTGCGCGACGCCTACGAGCGCGCCATGGCCCGCCCGCGCAAGAAGCTGACGCTGGTCCACAAGAACAACGTCCTCGTCTACGCCGGCCACATGTGGAAGAACATCTTCGACCGCGTGGGCCGCGAGTACCCCGAGGTCACCACGGACTACCTGCACGTCGACGCCGCGACGATCTTCCTGGTCACCGCGCCGGAGCGGTTCGACGTGATCGTCACCGACAACCTCTTCGGCGACATCCTGACCGACCTCGCCGCCGCCGTCAGCGGCGGCATCGGCCTCGCCGCGTCGGCGAACATCAACCCCGACCGCGCCTTCCCGTCGATGTTCGAGCCGGTCCACGGCTCCGCGCCGGACATCGCGGGCCAGGGCAAGGCCGACCCCACGGCGACCGTCCTGTCGGTCGCCCTGCTGCTGCGCCACCTCGGCCTCGACGCCGAGGCCGCCAGGATCGAGGAGGCCGTCTCGGCCGACCTCGCCGAGCGCGACGGCGCCCGCCGCACCACCGACGAGATCGGCGACGCGCTCGCGGTACGCGTAGCGGGCTGACCCGACGGACCCTCTTCAACGACAGCCGCCGGGTGGACACCGCTCGGCGGCTGCCGCATGCCGCCACCGGGCGTATCACCCCCTCAGTGGCCGTACTCACTCCCCTCCCGCCCTCGACCGGCGCCGCGTACGCGGGATAATCGGTCTGCGACCGCTGTTCACCGGGATACTCGGACGTCCTAGGAGGCAGCCAGGGATGTGACGCGGTCCGACACACACAACCGGTGAAGGACGATTACTCATGACCACGCCCACGATCGAGCTCAAGCCCTCGTCGAACCTGGTTCCCGCCGCCGACCGCGAGCGCATTCTGGCCAACCCCGGCTTCGGCCGGCACTTCACCGACCACATGGTCACGATCAGCTGGACGGAGGGCCGCGGCTGGCACGACGCCCAGCTGGTGCCCTACGCGCCGCTGTCCATCGACCCGGCCAACATGACGCTGCACTACGCGCAGACGATCTTCGAGGGCCTCAAGGCCTACCGCGGGGCGGACGGCTCCATCGCCACGTTCCGTCCCGAGGCGAACGCCCGCCGCTTCCAGCGCTCGGCACGCCGCATGGCGATGCCCGAGCTGCCCGAGGAGCTGTTCATCGAGGCCTGCGACATCCTGGTGCGCCAGGACGCGGCCTGGGTGCCCGAGAGCGGCGAGGAGAGCCTCTACCTGCGGCCCTTCATGTTCGCGACCGAGGTCGGCGTGGGCGTGCACCCCGCGAACGAGTTCCTCTTCATCGTGATCGCGTCCCCGGCGGGCGCGTACTTCAAGGGCGGCGTGAAGCCGGTCTCGGTGTGGATCTCCGACGACTACGTCCGCGCGGCCCCCGGCGGCACCGGCGAGGCCAAGGCGGGCGGCAACTACGCGTCGTCGCTGCTCGCCCAGGCGGAGGCCACCGCGCACGGCTGCGACCAGGTGGTGTGGCTCGACGGCGTCGAGCGCAAGTGGATCGAGGAGATGGGGACGAACAACCTCTTCTTCGTCTACGGGGACCGGGTCGTGACCCCCTCGTTCTCGGGCTCCCTGCTGGCCGGCATCGTCCGCGACTCGCTGCTGACCATCGCCGCCGACCTGGGCTACGAGGTCTCCGAGGAGCGCGTCTCCGTCGAGGACTGGCGCAGGGCGTCCGCCGACGGCTCGCTCACCGAGGTGTTCGGCTGCGGCACCGCGGCCGTGATCACCCCGGTCGGCCAGGTCCACTCCAAGGCCGGCAACTGGACCGTCCCGGCACCGGGCGAGGTCACCATGCGCCTGCGCAAGAAGCTGCTCGACATCCAGACGGGCGCCGCCGAGGACACCCACGGCTGGCTGCACCCGATCGCCTGAGCCGTACGCGACGCGAAAGGAGCCGGGGCGCGGACGCGCGCCCCGGCTCCTTTCGCGCGCGGACGGGCCCCGACCGCTCAGGCCGACTCGCCCGCGAGGGCCGCCGCCGGCGCCGGTGCCGTACGGGTCAGAGCCAGGTACGCCGCGCCGCCGACGAGCCCCGACAGCACGAACGAGCAGTCGATGCCGCCGGTCAGGTGCAGCAGCGGCCCCTCGTAGGGGGTGGACACCGCGCACATGCCGACCGCGGCGCCCACGGCCCACGAGAGGGTGGCCCGGGTGTTCCAGCCGGCCCGGTACCAGTAGACACCGCCGCGGCTGCGCCGGTTGAAGACCTGGAGCGCGTCCGGGTCGTAGTGGCCGCGCGTCCTGCGGTGCGCGATCAGCGTGATCACCGCCCAGGGCATCCCGATCGCGGTGAGCAGCAGGACGAACGTGGTCATCGCGTTCTGCGCGTCCCAGGCGAAGTGCCCGACGAAGACGAAGAGGGTGGCGACGACGGCCACCACCAGGGTGGCCCGCACCCGGGTCGCGCGCGGCAGGATCGCGTCGAGGTCGAGGCCCATCGAGTAGAGCATCAGGCCGGAGTTGCCGACGGAGCCGGCGAGCGCCACGACCAGCAGGGGCGCGAGGTACCAGCCGGGTGAGGCGTCGACCAGCGGCCCGGCGTAGTCGAGTGCCGCGTGCGCCGCGTAGGCCGTGTACGTGCCGAACAGCTGCGGCACCAGCAGCCCCAGGAACAGGCCGGCGCAGGTCGCCAGGTACACCGAGCGCCGCGAGTGGCGGCGCGGCGAGACGTAGCGCGTGTAGTCGCCGAGCAGCGTGATGAAGGCGACCGGTCCGCTCAGCCCCGCCGTCACGGCGGACAGCAGCCAGGTCGGCCAGAAGGAGCCCAGCAGGTAGGGGGTGTGCGCGGGAGCGTGCGTCGTGAGGTGCGGGGCGTACGCGAACAGGCCCACCACCAGCAGCGCGGTCATCACCACCGCGAGCGCCTTGCTCATCTTCAGCAGGAGCTGGTAGCCGTAGACCGCGCCGATCACGGTGAGCCCCGCGAGCACCGCGTAGACCAGCGTGTGGACGGCGCCGCCGGTCGCGAGGCCCGTCAGCCGCGCCAGCGTCGAGACCGTCACGTCGCCGCCGATCCACAGGGTCAGCGCGGTGTAGCCGAGCGAGAGCAGCAGCCCCACCACGGAACCGACCAGGCGGCCGCGCACCCCGAAGGCCGCGCCGCTGGAGGTGGACAGGTTGGTCGCCGTGCGCAGCGAGACCAGGGCCAGCGGCGCGGTGACCACGACCCCGGCGACGGTGCCGGCCACCACGGACGAGATCGCGGCCGCCATTCCGAGCCCGTAGGAGACCGGCAGCCAGCCGAAGATGATCACGCCGAGGCACAGGTTCGACCCCAGCAGGATGCTGATGAGGTCGCGTGGCCCGCTGGTGCGTTCGGCTTCCGGGATGGTGTCGACTCCGCGCTGTTCCGTCGGCATGGGCGCTCTCCCTGGCACTGCGTGTGCGGCGTTGGTGCGGCATCCGGTTGTGTGCGTGCATCGTGTGTCGCTCGATTTGAGTGGTGCTCAATCTGGCGCAGGCAGGTCGACCCGTCAATGTTTTCGACACATGACGTTGTTGATTTTCTTGGTTAGAGTGCTGCTCGAAAGGGAGGTGCGCATCCATGCGACTCACCCCGACGGAACGCGACCGGCTGCTGCTCTTCACCGCGGCCGGGCTCGCGAGGGCCCGCCGCGCGCGGGGCCTTCGCCTCAACGTCCCCGAGGCCACCGCACTGATCGCGGACACCGTCTGCGAGGCCGCCCGCGACGGGCGCCGGCTCACCGAGGCGATCGAGGCCGGGCGCGCCGTGCTCGGCCCCGACGACGTCCTGCCCGGCGTCGCCGCCCTCGTGGCGGAGATCCACGTGGAGGCCGTCTTCGACGACGGCTCCCGCCTCGCCGTCGTCCGCGACCCGCTGGGCGAGCCGGCCGCGCCGGCGGACGAGGCACCGGGCGCGCTGCTGCCGGGCCCGGCCCACACCGAGCGTCCGGCCGCACGCACGCTCGGCGTGCGCAACACCGCGGCCGTCCCCGTCAGCGTGACCTCGCACTTCCACTTCTTCGAGGCCAACCCCCGGCTGGACTTCGACCGCTCTGCCGCCTACGGCATGCGGCTCGCCGTGCCCGCCGGCTCGTCGGTGCGCTTCGCGCCGGGCGCCGAGGCGGAGGTGGGCCTCGTGCCGATCGGCGGCGACCGCGTCGCCATCGGCTTCGCGGGCCTCGTCGACGGCCCGCTGGACGCGCCCGGTGCCCGCGAGGAGGCGCTGCGGCGCGCCGCGGCCTGCGGCTACCTCGGGGCGGCCGGGGCTCCGGAGCGCGACAACGAGACGGAAGGCGGCGAGTGATGGACGCACACGAGTACGCGGCGGTGCACGGCCCCCGCGCCGGCGATCGTGTCCGGCTCGGCGACAGCGGCCTCGTCGTCCGCGTCGAGTCCGACGCGCAGCGGCCCGGGGACGAGTTCCTCGCGGGGTTCGGCAAGACCGCCCGCGACGGCCTGCACCTCAAGGCCGCTGCCGTCCGCGAGACCTGCGACGTCGTCATCAGCAACGTCCTCGTCATCGACGCGGTCGCCGGCATCCGCAAGGTGTCGATCGGCGTGCGGGAGGGCCGGATATCGGCCATCGGCCGCGCCGGCAACCCCGACACCCTCGACGGGGTGGACGTCGTCGTCGGCACCGGCACCACGATCGTCTCCGGCGAGGGGCTCATCGCCACGGCGGGCGCCGTGGACACGCACGTGCACCTGCTGTCCCCCCGGGTCATGGAGGCCTCCCTCGCCTCCGGCGTCACCACGATCATCGGCCAGGAGTTCGGGCCGGTGTGGGGCGTGGGCGTCAACTCGCCCTGGGCGCTGCGGCACGCGTTCGGCGCCTTCGACGCCTGGCCCGTCAACATCGGCTTCCTCGCCCGGGGTTCGTCCTCCGACCCGGCGCCGCTGGTCGAGGCCCTGGAGGAGGGCGGGGCGAGCGGGTTCAAGGTGCACGAGGACATGGGCGCGCACGCCCGCGCCCTGGACACCGCCCTGCGCGTCGCCGAGGAGCACGACGTCCAGGTGGCCCTGCACAGCGACGGGCTGAACGAGTCGTTGAGCGTCGAGGACACCGTGAGCGTGCTGGAGGGCCGGACCGTCCACGCCTTCCACATCGAGGGCTGCGGGGGCGGCCACGTGCCGAACGTGCTGCGCATGGCCGGCGTCCCGAACATCATCGGCTCGTCCACCAACCCCACCCTGCCCTTCGGCCGGGACGCAGTCGCCGAGCACTACGGCATGATCGTCTCCGTCCACGGCCTCAAGCCGGACCTGCCCGGCGACGCGGCGCTCGCCCGCGACCGGATCCGGGCCGGGACGATGGGGGCCGAGGACGTCCTGCACGACCTCGGCGCCATCGGCATCACCTCCTCCGACGCCCAGGGCATGGGCCGGGCGGGGGAGACCGTGCGGCGCACCTTCGCGATGGCCGCGAAGATGAAGGCCGAGCGCGGACCCCTGGCGGGCGACGGCGACGGGGGCGGCGCGACGGGCGCCGACGACAACGCGCGCGTCCTGCGCTACATCGCGAAGCTCACCATCAACCCGGCCCTGGCCCACGGCCTCGCGCACGAGGTCGGCTCCCTGGAGGTCGGCAAGCTGGCCGACATCGTGCTGTGGCGGCCGGGCTCCTTCGGTGCCAAGCCGCAGCTCGTCCTCAAGTCCGGCTTCCCCGCCTACGGCGTGACCGGCGACCCGAACGCGGCCACCGACGACTGCGAACCGCTCGTCCTCGGCCCGCAGTTCGGCGCGTACGGAGCCACGCCGGCGGACCTGTCGGTCGCGTTCGTCGCCGGGGCGGCGGCCGGCTCGGGCGCCGACCGCATGCCCACGCGCCGCCGCCGCGTCGCGGTGGCCGGCACGCGCGGCATCGGGCCGCGCGACCTCGTGCACAACTCCCGTACCGGCGACGTCAGGGTCGACCCGGACACCGGCCTCGTCACGCTGGACGGCGAGCAGGTGCGGTCCGGCCCCGCCGACTCCGTGCCGCTCAACCGCCTCTACTTCCTGTGACGCCGGCAGGCCCCGCCCGCTCCCCGTGACGCGGGCGAGCCCCCACCGGACCGCGCCGGCACCCGGCCCCTCCCCGTCCCGGCCCCCTTCCCTTACCGACCCGACCCGCCCCGCCTTCTGTGAGGACAGCCGTGTTCCGCATGCCACCCGAATGGGCCCCCCACGAGCGCACCTGGATGGCCTGGCCCGGCCCCAACACCACCTTCGCCACCCCGGACGCGCTGGCCGCCGCCGAGCGCGCCTGGGCCGAGGTGGCCCGCGCCGTCCTGCGCTTCGAACCCGTCACGATGGTCGTCCCCACCGGCCGCGCGGCGCGCGCCCGCGCCCTGCTCGGGCCGGACGTCGACCTCGTCGAACGCGAGCTGGACGACGCCTGGATGCGCGACATCGGCCCGACCTTCGTCACCGACGGGCCCCGGCTCGCCGCCGTCGACTGGACGTTCAACGGCTGGGGCGCACAGGAGTGGGCGCGCTGGGAGCACGACGCGAAGATCGCGGCGGGCGTCGGTGACCTCGCCGGGGCGGAGGTCCATCCCTCCGCGCTCGTCAACGAGGGCGGCGGGGTGCACGTCGACGGCGAGGGCACGGTCCTGCTCACGGAGACGGTGCAGCTCGGCCCCGAGCGCAACCCCGGCTGGACCCGCGAGCAAGTCGAAGCCGAGGTCCACGCGCGGCTCGGCACCACGAAGGCGATCTGGCTGCCGCGCGGACTCAGCGCCGACTACGGCCGCTACGGCACCCGCGGGCACGTCGACATCGTCGCCGCCTTCGCCGCACCCGGCGTCGTCCTCGCCCACACCCAGCCCGACCCGGCCCACCCCGACCACGAGCCGTGCGCGCGCAACGTCGCGCTGCTCCGGGCCGCCACCGACGCGCGCGGCCGGCCCCTGGAGGTGATCGAGGTGCCCGCGCCCACCGTGCTGCGCCAGGACGGCGAGTGGGTCGACCACTCGTACATCAACCACTACCTCTGCAACGGGGGAGTCGTGCTGTGCGGCTTCGACGACCCGCGCGACGCCGGGGCCGCGGCGCTGTTCGCCGACCTGTTCCCCGGGCGCGAGGTCGTCCAGGTCGACGCCCGGACGATCTTCGCCGCGGGCGGCGGCATCCACTGCATCACCCAGCAGCAACCCGCCACCTGAGACGGGACCACCGCGGCACATCCGGTACAACGTAGGCATGACCGTGTCCCCGCGCCGCCGCCAGACCGCCCCGCCGCGCGAGGACGTGCTCGCCGCCGCCATGGCCACCATCGCCGAGCACGGCCTCGACGCGCTGACCATGGCGGGGCTCGGCCGCGAGGTCGGCATGAGCAGCGGCCACCTCCTGTACTACTTCCGCACCAAGGACGAGCTGCTGCTGCGCACCCTGGAGTGGAGCGAGGGGCGCCTCGGCGCGGAGCGCAGCGCGCTGCTGTCCCGGCGGGGCGGCGCCGCCGAGCGGCTCGACGGCTACGTCCGCCTGTACCTGCCCGACGGCCACCGCGACCCGCACTGGACGCTGTGGCTCGAGGTGTGGAGCAGCTCGCAGGACGCGCCGGAGGACGCCCGCGACCGCCAGGCCGCCGTCGAGGGCGCCTGGCACCGGGACCTGGTGGCGCTGCTGGCCGAGGGCATCTCGCGGGGCGAGTTCCGGGGCGTCGACCCGGACCGGTACGCGACCCGCCTGCGGGCCATGCTGGACGGCCTGAGCATCCACGTGGTCGTCGGCCTGCCGGGCACCGGGCGCGAGGAGGCCCTCGCCCACGTGCGGGAATTCCTGGCGGAGACCCTGAGCGCGCCCGCATCGTGAGACACACCGTCCGGGAGTGCGAACCCGTGCCAGAATCGGAACGTGCTCTCGTTCGCCATGATTATCGGCAGCAGGCGCGCCGGTCCACGTTGACCGTCCCGTACACCTGACGTACGCGGCGGCATCCGTGCCACGACCCGCGCGCAGACCTCTCGCATCCGCGAGGGGTCTTTTCGTTTTCCAGGCGGCCTCCGCGCCATCCCGACAGGAGCAACTCCATGACCACCCCTTCCACGGCCCCCGACGACACGTTCCACGTCTTCGACACGACGCTGCGCGACGGCGCCCAGCGCGAGGGCATCAACCTCACGGTGGCGGACAAGCTGGCCATCGCCCGGTACCTGGACGAGTTCGGCGTGGGGTTCATCGAGGGCGGGTGGCCGGGCGCGAACCCGCGCGACACGGAGTTCTTCGCCCGGGCGCGCGAGGAGATCGACTTCCGGCACGCCCAGCTCGTCGCGTTCGGCTCCACCCGCAGGGCCGGCGGCCAGGCGTCCACCGATGCCCAGGTCAGAGGGCTGGTGGAGTCGGGGGCGCCGGTGGTGACGCTGGTGGCGAAGTCCCACGACCGGCACGTGGAGCTGGCGCTGCGCACCACGCTGGAGGAGAACCTGGAGATGATCCGCGACACCGTCTCCTACCTGCGCGAGCAGGGCCGGCGGGTCTTCGTGGACTGCGAGCACTTCTTCGACGGCTACCGGGCGAACCCGCAGTACGCCCTCTCCGTGGTGCGCACGGCGTCCGAGGCGGGGGCCGACGTGGTCGTGCTGTGCGACACCAACGGCGGGATGCTGCCCTCGGGGGTGCACGCGACCGTGGCGGAGGTGCTCGCGGCGACCGGCGCCCGGCTCGGGATCCACGCCCAGGACGACTCCGGCTGCGCGGTGGCCAACACCTTCGCGGCCGTCGAGGCGGGTGCCACGCACGTCCAGTGCACCGCGAACGGCTACGGCGAGCGGGTCGGCAACTGCAACCTCTTCCCGGTGGCCGCCGCCCTGGAGCTCAAGTACGACCGCCGGGTCCTGCCGGCGGGCGCCCTCGCGGAGATGACGCGGATCTCGCACGCGATCGCGGAGGTCGTGAACCTCGCGCCGTCCACGCACCAGCCCTATGTCGGCGTCTCCGCCTTCGCCCACAAGGGCGGCCTGCACGCCTCCGCGATCAAGGTCGACCCCGACCTGTACCAGCACATCGACCCCGAGGTCGTCGGCAACACCATGCGCATGCTGGTCTCCGACATGGCGGGCCGCGCCTCGGTCGAGCTCAAGGGCCGCGAGCTCGGCTTCGACCTCAGCGGGGACCGCGACCTCGTCGGCCGGGTCGTCGCCCGCGTCAAGGAGCGGGAACTGCGGGGTTACACGTACGAGGCGGCGGACGCCTCCTTCGAGCTGATGCTGCGCGCGGAGGCCGAGGGGCGGCCGCTCGCGTACTTCCGCACCGAGTCGTGGCGCGCCATCGTCGAGGACCGGCCCGACGGCAGCCACGCCAACGAGGCCACCGTGAAGCTGTGGGCCAAGGGCGAGCGCATCGTCGCCACGGGCGAGGGCAACGGCCCGGTGAACGCGCTGGACCTCGCGATGCGGGCGGGCCTGGAACGCATCTACCCGCAGCTCGCGTCCTTCCAGCTCGTGGACTACAAGGTCCGCATCCTGGAGGGCAAGCAGGGCACCGAGTCCACCACCCGCGTGCTGATCACGACCTCGGACGGCAGCACCGAGTGGTCCACCGTGGGCGTCGGCGAGAACGTCATCGCCGCGTCCTGGCACGCGCTGAGCGACGCGTACACCTACGGGCTGCTGCGGGCCGGGGTGGAGCCGGCCCAGGAGTAGCCGTGCGGGGCCCGGGGTGCGCACACCCCGGGCCCCGCACGGCGCCCCGCCGGCCGCGGCCGTGATCCGCGGCCCGCGGGGCGCCCGCGGGCCCGGCCCCACCCGTCGGGGCCCGGCCCGCGGGGTCGGACGCGCCCGGGCGTCGGGCGCTGTGCCGGTGGACCGCGGGACTACTGGAAGGTCCACTTCTGGTTGGACGTCCCGGTGCACGTCCACAGCTGCACCGGCGTGCTGTTCGCCGAGGACTGCCCGGTCACGTCGAGGCACTTGTTGGCCGCGGTGTTGACCACGTCGCCCGACGACTCGATGCGCCACTGCTGGGCGCCCGTGCCGTTGCAGTCGTAGAGCTGCACCTTTGCCCCGTCGGACGTCGACGCCGCGTTGACGTCGAGGCACTTGCCGAGCGCCTTGACGGTGCCGTCCGAGCCGACCGACCACTGCTGGGCACCGGTGCCGTTGCAGTCGTAGAGGTCCACGGCCGTGCCGTTGGCGCTGTTGGCGCCGGCGACGTCCAGGCACTTGCCCGCGAGGCCCTTGAACGTGCCCGTCTTCGCCGTCGGCCCGCCGGCCTGCGTGCCCGACCAGGTGAAGGTCGCGGACGTGTGCGCCGGGACGGAGTAACCGAAGCTCTGGCCGCCCCAGTTGACCCGCACCTGCTGCGCCGAGCCGGAACCGTTGTACGCGATCAGCGCCTTGGAGCCGTCCGGGTTCTGGAAGGCGACGTTCGGCAGCGAGCTGGACGCCGTCGAGGCGATCCGGGTCGCGCCCGGCTTCACGAACTTGGTGACCTGGCCCATCGTGTAGTACTCGATGGTGTAGTCGACCTTGCCGCTGCCGTCGTTGTGCACGGTGACGAGGCCGGTGCAGGTGTCGCAGCCGCCGTTGTGCGGACCCATGTGCTCGTCCACGGCGAGCGACCACTTGACCCAGGACTGCCCCCAGTTGCGGAAGTAGTCGACGAGGTTGTTCATGTCCTCGTTCTGCTGGTCGCCGATCCAGGTGCCGCCCGAGTGCTCGGTGTCGAAGGCGGGCACGTTCGGGTACTGGGTGTGCACGGTCGACTGGACGTCGATGTGCCCCGTGTAGCCGTGGTAGGCGATGCCGCCGAAGTTCGGGTGGTTGCGGATCGCGGCGTCGTCGAGGCTGGGCGCGGCGAACGACTGGTAGGAGTCCGGGTTCCAGTCCAGCGCCAGGACCTTGGTCTTCAGGCCCGCGTTCTGCAGCGCCGGCAGCAGGTTGTTCTTGGCGAAGAACGCGAGTCCGGAGCCGTTCCAGTTCATCCCGGGGTAGTTGGCGCCGACCGTCGGCTCGTTCTGCTCGGAGACGTAGTCGATCGGTATGCCGGCCGCCTGGAAGCCCTGGATGTACTTGACGAAGTACTGGGCGTAGGCGCCGTAGTACTGGGACTGCAGCCAGCCCCCGACGTAGTTGTTGTTGTCCTTCATCCACGGCGGCGCGGTCCACGGCGAGGCCATCACCGTCAGCGCCGGGTTGAGCTGCTTGGCCTGCTTCGTCAGCGGGATGACGTCGGCCTGGTCGTGCGCGAGCGAGAACCGCGACAGGCTCGGGTCGACGGCGCCGTCGTCGTACGTGTAGCTGTTGCGCGCCAGGTCCGAGGCGCCCATGGGGTTGCGCAGGAAGCTCACGCCGATGCCGCTGCTCGGGGAGAACAGCTTGTTCATCACGTCGGTGCGGGCCGACTGCGACAGGGCGCCGCTGCTGTTCATCAGGTACGCGGCGGTGTCGGTGAACGACGCGCCGGCTCCGGTGAACTTCTGGTACTTGGTGTTCTCGTCGACCGTCACGGCGGTGCCCGAGCCGCCCGTGCCGGACTGGAAGGTGACGGGGGTCTGCGCCTGCAGGCCCCGGGTGACATGGCGCCCGCCGGCGTCGTCGGTGCTGGTGAGGGTGATGTTGACCTGCTCGTTCGCGGCCTGCGCGGGTACCGCCGCGAGGCCCGTGAGGCCGGCCGTGGCCAGCGCGCCGGCGAGCGCGACGCTCGCGAGGCGGCGGCCGCGGCCGGCCGCTTGGCGGGTGGTGAGCTGCATGGTGGGGCTGCCCTTCTCGACACTGAGGTGGGGGAGCGATTCAGGGTGCGGCGCGAGTGAACTGCGCCCCCGGAGATCCGTCAAGAGGTCGCGTTTTCAGGACCTGAAGACGACACGGCCCCGCTCCGGGCCTGACCTGCGGCCCAACTCCCGTGTAACAAAGGTGCGGACCAATGTCCGCGTGAAGTGTTGACGGCACGTCGGGGGAGCGGTTGACTCACCTCTCGGCGCCGGTACCGGTTCCGGAACCGGTTGCGGTACCGGCAGCATTTCTCTCGGGCTGCGCGAAAGCAGAGGTCAGCATGCGTGTGACGATCGGGGACGTCGCACGCGAGGCGGGCGTCAGCAAGACGACGGTTTCGCGCGTCATCAATACCAGAAGTGAAGTCGACGGAGCGACGGCCGCCCGCGTGCGCGACGTCATCGGCAGGCTCGGCTACGTGCCGAGTTCCGGCGCCGTCGGCCTCGCCCGGGGCAGCAGCCGCACCGTCGGCATGCTCGTTCCCTCGCTCACCTGGTCCTGGATCGCCGAGGTGCTCCAGGGCGTCGTGGACACCGTGGAGGCGGCCGGCTACGGCCTGCTCCTCTACACCTGCAACCGGGGCACGGAGTCCGTGGAGCGCTTCGCCGAGCAGGTCTCGGCCCGCGCGTTCGACGGGCTCCTCGTCGTCGAACCCGAGAACACGCTCGACACCATCGCCGCCATGCACCGCGGGGGACTGCCCGTCGTCCTGATCGACGACCGGGGCCGGCACCCCGCCTTCCCCTCGGTGGTGACCACCAACCACGCGGGCGCCGCCTCGGCCGCCCGCCACCTGCAGGAGAGCGGCCGCACCCGGCCGCTCGTCGTGACCGGCCCGGAGCACTTCCCGTGCGTACGCGACCGGCTGCGCGGCTTCGCCGAGGTCCTGCCCGAACACCACGTCGAACCGGGCGACTTCAGCGAGCGGTCCGGACGCGTGGCCGTGGAGCGCCACCTGGCCGCGGGCACCCGGTTCGACTCGGTCTTCGCGCACAACGACCTCAGTGCCGCGGGCGCGCTGCGCGCCCTGCGCGCCGCCGGCCGCTCCGTGCCCGAGGACATCGCCGTGATCGGGTTCGACGACCTGCCGATGGCCCGCCACACGGAACCGCCGCTCACCACCGTCCGCCAGCCGGCGCGGCTGCTCGGCGAGACCGCGGCCCGGCTGCTCCTCGGCCACCTCGGCGGCACCCCGGCGCCGGACGAGCCGGTGGTCCTCCCGACGGAACTCGTGGTGCGGCGCTCCGCGCCGTGAGCGAAGCGCGCACCCGGCCCCGCCGCCGACCGCGCTTCCGACCGCCGACGGCCGCGCCCCTGACCGCCGGCCACCGGCCGCGGGCTGTCCCCGGCTCCGCCCGGGCACCTCGAAATCGTACAAGCGTGGCAAAGCCGTAAAGTGGACATATGGTGCACAGGCGTTCCACCACCGTCGCCGGGGTCCTGCTCGCCGGTTCCGCCGCGGCCTTCGTCGTGGGGCCCGCCGCCGGAGCCGCGGACCCGCCGGGCGCCGCGCGGGCCGCCACGGGGCCCTCGACCGTGGCCTCGGCGCTCAAGGGGGGCCCGGTCTACGTGGACCCCCGGGCCTCGGACCAGCTGTCGGGCTCCCAGGCCAACGCGATCGCCTCGAAGATAAAGGACGCGGACAAGCCGCTGTTCGTCGCCGTGCTGCCGAACAACTCCGACTTCCCGCCGGACAGCGTCCTGCGCACGGTACGCACCGACACCGGGATCACCGGCCTGTACGCGATTCGTCTCGGCTCCGGCTTCAACGCGGGGGCTGACTCCTCCGTCCTGTCCCGGCAGGCCGTGTCCAATCTGACCGCGGCCGCCAAGTCGGGCGGTCCCGTCTCCGCGAACACGCAGCTCAACAACTTCGTCGACCAGGCGCTCCCGCAGCTGCGCGGCCACGCCCCGGCCTCCTGGCACGGGAACTCGGCGGGCGGACCGGGCTCGGGCACGGCCCTCGCCGTCCTCGGCGCGGTGGTCGTCGCGGGCACGGCGGGCGTCTACGTGGTCTCGCGCCGCAACCGCAACCGGCGCGCGACCCAGGAGCGGGAGGCCCTGGAGAGCCTGCGGGTCGTCGTCGACGAGGACATCACCGCCTTCGGCGAGGAGCTCGACCGGCTCGACTTCCGGCCCGGTGAGGAGGGCGCGGACGACGCCATGCGCGGCGACTACGAGCGCGGCCTCGACGCGTACGAGACGGCGAAGCGGCGGATGGCCGCGGCGCGCCACCCCGAGGACGTGCGCGCCGTGACGTCCGCGCTGGAGGACGGCCGCTTCGCGCTCGCGTCCCTGGAGGCGCGCAGGAAGGGCGAGGCCCTGCCGCAGCGCCGTCCGCCGTGCTTCTTCGACCCGCGCCACGGCCCGTCCGTACGGGACGAGGAGTGGACGCCCAGCGGCGGGGTGCCCCGTGCGGTGCCGGTCTGCGCGGCGGACGCGGCCCGGATCGAGGACGGGGAGGACCCGCAGGCGCGGACCGTCGACACGGTCTACGGCCGGCGGCCGTACTGGGAGGCGGGGCCGGTGTACGGGCCGTGGGCCGGCGGCTACTTCGGCGGCGGCCTGCTGCCGGGCCTGCTGTTCGGCACGCTCCTGGGCTCGGCCCTGACGGGTCCCGCGTACGCGGCGGACCCGGGTGGGGCCGGCGACGTGGGCGGCGACGTCTCGGGCTCGGACTTCGACCCCGGCGACTTCGGAGGCGGCGGGTTCGGCGACGGCGGCGGCGGCTTCGGGGACGGCGGCGGTGGCGGTGGCGGCTTCGGCGGGGGCGACGGCGGCTTCGGCCTCTGAGCCGCCGGGGCGCGCACGGCCTGGGCCGGGCGCGCGGGCGGGTGCGGGGGTGCCGGATGGACGTGCGGCGGGGCCCGGTGGTGCCGGGTGGAGACGCGGCGCCGGCCGCGGGCCGGCCCGGGCGGTGCGGGGACGGGGAGGGCGCGCGTCCCGAGGGGCGCACGCCCTCCCCGGCGGCGGCGCGCGGCCGCCGCCCCCGCTCCCGTGTCACCCGCCCGGGTCAGGCGGCCGCGACCTGCTTGATGGCGGAGATGTCGAAGACGAGCTTGACCTTGTCGCCGACGAGCACGCCGCCGGTCTCCAGGGCCGCGTTGTAGGTGAGGCCCCAGTCGGAGCGCAGCAGCTCGGCGGTGCCCTCGAAGCCGATGCGCTGGTTGCCGAACGGGTCGGTGGCCGCGCCGTTGAACTCCAGGTCGATCGTGAGCGGCTTCGTGACGTCCTTGATGGTGAGGTCGCCGGTGATGCGGTAGGTGTCGCCGCCCACCTCCTCCGCGTGGGTGGAGCGGAACGTCATCTTCGGGAACGTCTCGACGTCGAAGAAGTCGCCGGTGCGCAGGTGGCCGTCGCGGTCCGGGGCGCCGGTGTCGACGGAGCCCATGGCGACCTCGATGAGGGCCGTGGAGTTGGCCGGGTTCGCGCCGTCGATCACGAGGGTGCCCTCGTGCTCGCCGAACTTGCCGCGCACGTTGGTGACCATGGCGTGGCGGACCGTGAAGCCGATCTCGGTGTGCGCCGGGTCGATGACGTACTCGCCGCTCAGGGCCGCCAGGGCGGGGTCGACCGTGCTCTGGGCGGGAACGGTGGCGGCTGCGGTCTCGGTGCTGGTCTTGCGGCCGAAGAGGGCCATGGCGTGCTCCTTCAGGAGGGGGGACGGTTGCGCGCCCGTCGAATGTGTTCCAACATTCAACGAACCGCTGACGCACACTGTAGGGCGTGCTCGTTCAAAATTCAACCAGATAGACCGAATGGGTGATGTCGCAGCGTGACTATGGGGACCCCACAACGGGGAGTGCCGCTCAACTGTCCGGTCGCCACCTGAGTCTCGCGGTTCTGTCCGGCTCCACCAGGAAACCGGGGGCGAAGACTGTGCGAATCCACGGCGCGCGCGATCCGCCACCGTTCGTAGGGTTGGTACATGACCGTAGTGGAGGAGATCCCTGGTGAGCCCGCCGATGCCAGGGGGCGCGTCGAGGAACTGCGCGCTCTGCGCGAGCGGGCCCGCCGAGGCCCCAGCGACCGGGCGACCGAGGCGCAGCACGCCAAGGGCAAGCTGACCGCCCACGAGCGCATCGCCCTGCTGCTCGACGAGGGCTCGTTCCGGGAGGTCGAGCAGCTGCGCCGGCACCGGGCGACCGGGTTCGGCCTGGAGGAGAAGAAGCCGTACACGGACGGTGTCGTCACCGGCTGGGGCACGGTCGAGGGCCGCACGGTCTTCGTCTACGCCCACGACTTCCGGATCTTCGGCGGCGCGCTGGGCGAGGCCCACGCCACCAAGATCCACAAGATCATGGACATGGCCATCACGGCCGGCGCGCCCCTGGTGTCGCTGAACGACGGCGCCGGGGCCCGTATCCAGGAGGGCGTCTCCGCGCTCGCCGGCTACGGCGGCATCTTCCAGCGCAACACCCGCGCCTCGGGCGTCATCCCGCAGATCAGCGTGATGCTCGGCCCGTGCGCGGGCGGCGCCGCCTACAGCCCGGCCCTGACCGACTTCGTGTTCATGGTCCGCGAGACCTCGCAGATGTTCATCACGGGCCCGGACGTGGTCAAGGCCGTCACCGGCGAGTCGATCACGCAGAACGGCCTCGGCGGCGCGGACGTCCACGCGGAGACCTCCGGCGTGTGCCACTTCGCGTACGACGACGAGGAGACCTGCATCGCGGAGGTGCGCTACCTCCTGTCGATGCTGCCGCAGAACAACCGGGAGAACCCGCCGGTCGCCGAGTCCGAGGACCCCGCCGACCGCCGCTCCGACACCCTGCTCGACCTGGTGCCCGTCGACGGCAACCGCCCCTACGACATGCGCAAGGTCATCGAGGAGCTCGTCGACGACGGCGACTTCCTGGAGGTCCACGAGCGCTGGGCCACGAACATCATCTGCACGCTCGCCCGCATGGACGGCAACGTGGTCGGCATCGTCGCCAACCAGCCGCAGTCCCTCGCCGGCGTGCTCGACATCGAGGCCTCCGAGAAGGCCGCGCGCTTCGTGCAGATGTGCGACGCCTTCAACATCCCGATCATCACGCTCCTCGACGTCCCCGGCTTCCTGCCCGGCGTCGACCAGGAGCACGGCGGCATCATCCGGCACGGCGCGAAGCTGCTGTACGCGTACTGCAACGCCACCGTCCCGCGCATCTCGGTGATCCTGCGCAAGGCCTACGGCGGCGCCTACATCGTGATGGACTCGCAGTCCATCGGCGCCGACCTCACCTACGCCTGGCCCACCAACGAGATCGCGGTGATGGGCGCGGAGGGCGCGGCCAACGTCATCTTCCGACGCCAGATCGCCGACGCCGAGGACCCCGACGCCATGCGCGCCCGCATGGTCAAGGAGTACAAGGCGGAGCTGATGCACCCGTACTACGCGGCCGAGCGCGGCCTCGTCGACGACGTCATCGACCCCTCGGAGACCCGCGAGGTCCTCGTGAGCGCCCTCGCGATGCTGCGGACCAAGCACGCGGACCTGCCGTCGCGCAAGCACGGCAACCCCCCGCAGTGACGCCCGCGAACGCCCCCGCCGACCTCGCCGACCCGCACACCCGAGGACAGGACACCATGAAGGACATCACCCCCGCGTCCCTGCTGCGCGTCGAGAAGGGCCGTGCCGACGCCGAGGAACTGGCCGCCGTCACCGCCGTGCTGATGGCCCGCGCCTCGGCGGCCGGCGGCGCGCCCGCGGTCGCCGCCCCCGGCCGCTCCGTCGCCCGCTGGCGCCGCCTGGAGCGCACCCCCGGCTTCCGCGCCCCGCACAGCTGGCAGGGCTGAGCCCCACCGGGCGCACGCGGCCGGGTGCCCCGCACCCGCCGCCGCCCGCGCGAAGGGCCCCGTACTCCTCGGAGTGCGGGGCCCTTTCGCGTTGCTCGCCCTGCCGGGCGCCTTCGTCAGCGCAGTCGTGCCATGAGGGCGTGTTCGACGAGGGTGATGAGTCCGCTCTTGGCGTCGGCGCGGTGGCGTGCGTCGGTGGTGATGATGGGGGTGTCGGGGCCGATCTGGAGGGCTTCGCGTACTTCTTCGGGGGTGTAGGGCTGGTGTCCGTCGAAGCCGTTGAGGGCGATGACGAAGGGGAGTCCTGAGTTTTCGAAGTAGTCGACCGCGGGGAAGCAGTCGGCGAGGCGGCGGGTGTCGACGAGGACGATGGCGCCGATGGCGCCGCGTACGAGGTCGTCCCACATGAACCAGAAGCGGTCCTGTCCGGGGGTGCCGAAGAGGTAGAGGATGAGGTCCTGGTCGAGGGTGATGCGTCCGAAGTCCATGGCCACGGTGGTGGTGGTCTTGTCTCCGGTGTGGGTGAGGTCGTCGATGCCGGCGGAGGCGCTGGTCATGACGGCTTCGGTACGCAGCGGGTTGATCTCCGAGACGGCGCCGACGAACGTGGTTTTGCCCACGCCGAATCCGCCCGCCACCACGATCTTCGCGCTGGTGGTTGAGCGGGCGGTCGCTGCGCCGCTAGAGCTTGCGAAGTCCACTGAGCACCCTTTCGAGCAGTGTCACATCTGGTTGACCGCCGGCGGACTCGTCCCCGCCGGGCTGATGGATGGCGACAAGTCCGGCCTCCGCCAGGTCGGCTACGAGGATCCGGGTGACGCCGAGGGGAATCGAGAGCAGTGCCGAGATCTCGGCGACCGACTTGACCTCGATGCAGAGCCGGCAGATGCGCTGGTGCTCGGGCAGTTGCCCGTGCAGCGACGACAGCTCCGCCGTGGTGCTGACCAGTGCCTCCATGGCGAGCTGGTAGCGGGGCCTGGTACGACCGCCGGTCATCGCGTAAGGACGGACCAACGGGTTGTGCGGGCCCATGGGTTCCCTGGTGGGCTCGGGGGCCCTCCGGGGAGCGATGGGCTGGATGCGTGAGGGCTCGTAGGGGCCCTGCGGCTGGTGCGGGGCCTGGTACGGGCCGCCCTGACCGCCCGCCTGGCCGCCCTGGGGCCCCGGGCCGGACGGGAAGCCGCCCTGGGCGCCCGGGTACGGCCCGCCCGGGCCGTTCTGGTAGGTCCCCCCGGGCTGCGCACCGCTCGGGTGCACGCCGGGATGGGCCCCCGGGTACCAGCCGCCGCCCTGCGGGGGGCCGTCGTACCGGGGGGTGCCGTGCCGCGCACGGCGGGGCTGGGCGCCCTGGTGGGGCCCGCCGTCGGGAGAGCCACCCGCCGCCGCGGAACCAGGCCCGGAGTGCCGCGGGCCGGGGTCACCGGGGTACCGGGTCCCGTCATAGGGGTACCCGTCTCGGGGTGTCGTCACTTTTCCTCCTCCGACTGCCGGCTGCCGGTCCCGCATCGCTGCGGAGCCGCGCCACCGCACTTTAATGGTGCGGTGGCGTGGAGCGCACTGTCTGTCAGTTGAGAAGACTTCCTTGGAGTTCGGCGCGAAGATCCGGTGTAAGTACGGTGCCCGCGCGGTCCACGAGCAGTGCCATCTCGTATCCGACCAGGCCGATGTCGGCCTCGGGGTGGGCGAGTACGGCAAGTGACGACCCGTCGGAGATGGACATGATGAAGAGGAAACCGCGCTCCATCTCGACCACCGTCTGGTTGACGGCGCCGCCTTCGAAGATCCGGGAGGCCCCCGCCGTCAGCGAGGTCAGCCCGGACGCGACGGCGGCGAGCTGGTCGGCGCGGTCCCGGGGGAAGCCCTCGGACATGGCCAGCAGGAGTCCGTCGGCGGAGACCACCACGGTGTGGGACACCCCGGGGGTGTTGTCCACGAAATTGGTGATCAACCAGTTGAGATTCTGCGCCGCCTGGCTCATCGGGCTCACACTAACGCTCCTGGTTGTAGGTACTGCCCGGGCCGCGGCCCGGTCTGTTCATGTCCGCCCCGGCGTCGCGGCCGCGCTGGACCCCGCTGCGCAGGTTGCTCAGCCTGCCGCGGACGTCCTCGGGCGCCCGGGAGACGGAGGGGCCCTCCTTCGGGGCCTGCTCCGCCGAGCCCTCGACCAGATTGGCCTTGGGCACCCGCTTCGGCAGACCCGACGAGGTCACCCCGCCGGCCTTGGGCTCGCGCAGCTTTCCGGCCCTGCGGAAGCGCTCGTCGTTCGCCGAGAGCGTTTCCTCGAAGTCGTCCGCCCCGCTGGGTCCATTGTGCCCATCGGACGCCGCCTGCGGGGCGTGTCCCGCACTACCGGTGTCCTGGCCCCGGGCCGGAATCTGCCGTTCCGGGCGAGGCTTGGCGGTGCCTCGGCGCGGCAGGCCCGCATCGGTGAGCGTGTGGCTGGCGCTCGGGGAGGGGCCGGGACCGGAACGCTCGAAGCCTAGCTGGTCGGCGCCTCCGCCGTCAGCGTCGGCGGCCGGTTCCGCATCCGGTTCGGGCGCGGTCGGGCGGGCCACGGGGTAGGCCCCCGTCTCGACCCACTCGCCCTGCTGGGAGCCTGTCCCGTAGTCGTCCCCGTACGGCGTCGGGGAGTCCTCGGGCAGGCCGAACGACGCCTCCGGATGCGGCTGCGCGCCGTGGCCGCCGTAGCCCTCGGCCCCCACCGGGCCCGAGGGGTTCGCGTAGGACTCGGGCCCGGGGTACGTCCCGGCCCCCGGGTACGCCCCCGGAGCCCCGTAGGACTCGGCGGTCCCGTACGCGTCCGCCGTCCCGTAGGCGTCCTGGGCGCCGTACGCCTGCGGCGCCCCCTGTGTGCCGGGCGTCCCGTACGTCTCGCCCGTGGGGTAGGCGGCGCCCTGCACGTAGTCGCCGTACGCCGCGCCCCGCTGGGGCGTGCCGTAGCCCTGCGGCCCCGCGCCGGGCCCGTCGCCGTAGGGCCGGCCGTCCGCGTACGGGTCCTGCGCCGGCGCCCCCTGCCCCTGTTCCCGGACGTCGTAGGGCGCCAGCCCCCGGTCGCCGTACGCCTGCCGCCCCTGCCCCGCGCCGCCGTACGGCTGCTGCGGACGGTCCTGCCGACCGCCGTACGCCCCGAACCCGGCGTCCCTCGGCGGGACCTGGCCGCCCTGCGCCCCTCCGGCGTCCCCGGGCCCCGCCTCGAGTGCCGCGGAGGGACGGTCCGACCTGGCCTCCAGCGCGGCGCGCCGCTCCTCGCGCATCAGCGTGCGGTTGACGGGGTCGAGCGTGCGCGCCTCCGGCGCCGTTCCTTGATCGTAGCGGGAGTCGTCGAAGCCGAGCTGCGCGGCGGTGAGCGCCGGACCCTGGCCCTGGAGCGGCCCGGGGGCGAGCGCCGACGGCTGCTCCGGGATGATCCCGGAGACCGTGAAGCCCTCCTCGGGCGCGGGCTCGCCGCCGCCGCCGTGCGTGATGGCGTCCGGCAGCATGACCAGCGACGTCGTGCCGGCCTGCTCGCCCGACGGGCGCAGCTGCACGCGGATGCCGTGCCGGTCGGCGAGGCGGCCCACCACGAACAGGCCCATGCGCTGCGAGACGGCCACGTCGACCGTCGGCGGGTTCGCCAGCTTGTGGTTGATGTCCGCGAAGTTCTCGGCGGTCAGGCCGATGCCCTTGTCGTGGATCTCGATCATCAGCCGGCTGTCCGGCAGCCGGGTCGCCGTGACCCGCACCTTCGTCTGGGGCGAGGAGAACGTCGTCGCGTTCTCCAGCAGCTCCGCGAGCAGGTGGACCAGGTCGGTCACGGCCTGCCCGTGGATGTCCGTCTCCGGCACCCCGGCGAGCTCGATGCGGTGGTAGGACTCGACCTCCGACGAGGCGGCCCGCAGCACGTCGACGAGCGGCACCGGCTGGTTCCACCGGCGGCCCGGCTCCTCGCCCGCGAGGACCAGCAGGTTCTCGCCGTTGCGCCGCATGCGGGTCGCCAGGTGGTCCAGCTTGAAGAGGCTCTCCAGCTGTTCCGGCTCGCCCTCGTGGTTCTCCAGTTCGGTGATGAGGGTCAGCTGCCCCTCGATCAGGGACTGGTTGCGGCGCGAGAGGTTCGTGAAGATGGCATTGACGTTTCCGCGCAGCATGGCCTGCTCGGCGGCCAGCCGCACCGCCTCGCGGTGCACCTGGTCGAAGGCGCGGGCCACCTCGCCGATCTCGTCGCGCGAGTCGATCGGGATGGGCGCCACCCGCATCGCCAACTGGTCCGGGTGCGCGCTGGCCCCGCTGCGTGAGAGCTGGTCGACCATGAGCGGCAGCCGCTGCTCGGCGACGCCGAAGGCCGCCGAGCGCAGGGCCCGCATCGCCCGGCTCATCTGCCGCGCCATGAGAGCGGCCAGGACGAACGCGAGGAGGAGGGCGAGCAGCACGCCGGCGCCGTTGAGGATCGCGGTCCTGCGGGCGTGCGAGGCGATGTTCCCCGCGTCGGTGACCGCCTTGTCCGCGAGGCCCCTCTCGATCGTGGTGTAGCCGTCGAACTTCGCGGTGGAGGCCGCCATCCAGGTCGTGGGCGTGATGCCCTCGCCCCTGAGCTGCTTGACGCTCCGGCCGGAGCCGATCGCGGCGACCATGCCGTCGAGCACCGAGCCGCCCGCGCTGGTGGGGGGCGAGACGTCGGTGGGCGCCGAGCCCTTCGGCAGGTGCTGCGCCGCGACCTTCTTCATGACGTCGTCCAGCCGGGCCGTGTCGGCCGCCGTGCCGCCGGACTCGTACTCCTCGACGGAGATGCCCTCCAGGTAGGCGTACGAGTTGAGGGCGACCAGCTGCCCGGCCCTGATGTCCGCCTTCTTGTTCGGGCGTACGAGCAGTTCCATGCCGATGGAGCGCTGGAGCGACTCGGCGGCCTTCGCCAGCTGGATCGCGTACAGCGTACGGCCGTAGCTCGTGATGTTCCCCGTGCCGAGGCCCAGCTCGTTGGAGAACTCCATCAGGGAGTGCTGGACCTGGACGTAGCCCTCCTGGGTCGCCACCGGGCCCCCGTGGCCGCCGCTCTTGTCCGGCGTCTCGATCGCGGTGCTGTACGCGGCCTGCCGCAACGGGATCAGCTTCGGCTCCACCGAGCGGAACAGGCTCAGGCGCCGTTCGAGGCGCGCCTCGTGGGGCATGTCGCGCACCGCGGCGTCGAAGCGCCTCTTCGCCTGGTCCGTCGCGGCCCTGGTGCGGCCGATCACCGGGTCGTCGCTGTGGCCGAGGAGCAGCGGCTGCGCGCTCAGGTCGCGCTCGTTCAGGAGCGCCTGGCTGTAGTCGGAGGCCGCCGTGACCACGCGGGCGGTGCGCTCGGCGTCCTGCGCCTCGCGCCAGGTGTCCACGGAGCCCTTGACCTGGAATCCGCCCATGACGAGGCCGACCAGCACCGGAAGCAGCAGAATGGCGTTGAGCCGGGTCGGCACCCGCCAGTTGCGCGGCGACAGGCGGCTGGAACTGCCCGTCGCCGAGTTGGGGGCGGCGCCCGACGGCACCGCTGCGCGTGGCGACGGGGCGGCCTCGCCCCGTGCCTCCTTAGCGGAGCTCGTCCTGCTTCGCCTCACTCGACCAACAACCTCTCGGCGGCGGCACCTGCGCTGTGCCGTGTTTCGTTTCGGGGCCGTAACGCAACCACTCGGGAGCCGTCGAATTCCAGCATGTGTCACGGCGGTGTTCCAAACAGCGGGAACGCGCCATTCCGAGTGATCCAGGCCTCGCATAAAGCGGGCTTAAGGGGTGAGGCCCCGCAAAAGGTGGGAGGTTGGTGAGCGCAGGGGAACCGGCCGACCGCAACGCGTTGCGTTACAGGGTTAATTCTGTGTCGAAACGTTATGAACGCAGCGGTGGCCCGTGTCCGAAGACACAGCCCACCGCTGCGGCCGCCTACAGCAACTGCCGTAGGAACCAGACTATTTGAGTCGTGCCATGAGGGCGTGTTCGACGAGGGTGATGAGTCCGCTCTTGGCGTCGGCGCGGTGGCGTGCGTCGGTGGTGATGATGGGGGTGTCGGGGCCGATCTGGAGGGCTTCGCGTACTTCTTCGGGGGTGTAGGGCTGGTGTCCGTCGAAGCCGTTGAGGGCGATGACGAAGGGGAGTCCTGAGTTTTCGAAGTAGTCGACCGCGGGGAAGCAGTCGGCGAGGCGGCGGGTGTCGACGAGGACGATGGCGCCGATGGCGCCGCGTACGAGGTCGTCCCACATGAACCAGAAGCGGTCCTGTCCGGGGGTGCCGAAGAGGTAGAGGATGAGGTCCTGGTCGAGGGTGATGCGTCCGAAGTCCATGGCCACGGTGGTGGTGGTCTTGTCTCCGGTGTGGGTGAGGTCGTCGATGCCGGCGGAGGCGCTGGTCATGACGGCTTCGGTACGCAGCGGGTTGATCTCCGAGACGGCGCCGACGAACGTGGTTTTGCCCACGCCGAATCCGCCCGCCACCACGATCTTCGCGCTGGTGGTCGAACGGGCCGTCCCCGCTTCGCTAGAGCTTCCGAAGTCCACTGAGCACCCTTTCCAGCAGAGTCACGTCGGGGGCGCCACCGGCTTCGCCGTTGCCCGGCTGGTGGATGGCGACCATGCCCGCTTCCGCGAGGTCGGCCACGAGGATGCGCGCCACGCCGAGCGGCATGCTCAGCAGCGCGGAGACCTCGGCGACCGACTTGACCTCACGGCAGAGGTGGCAGATCCGCTGGTGCTCCGGGAGCAGCGTCGCGAGGTGCGCGGGGTCCGCCGTGGTGCTGACCAGGGCCTCGATGGCGAGTTGGTAGCGGGGCCTGGTACGGCCGCCGGTCATCGCGTAAGGGCGTACCAGCGGCTGGTCACCCTCCGGCCCGTAGCTGGCGTCCACCGAGGCGCCGTACGGATCGTGCGAGGGGGTGGGCGGGGTCATTGATCCTCCGGGCGTGACAGCAAGATGTCTGCGTGCCGTCTGTTTGGCCGGTGGGGGGACGGCGCGGCGGCCTGACGGTTGGTGATCTGGGGCGGTTCCATCGGGGGCCTCAGTGCAACAGGCTTCCCTGCAGTTCGGCGCGCAGGTCCGGGGTGAGGACCGTGCCGGCGCGGTCGACGAGGAGGGCCATCTCGTAGCCCACCAGGCCGATGTCGCACTCGGGGTGGGCGAGTACGGCCAGCGAGGACCCGTCGGAGACGGACATCAGGAAGAGGAAGCCGCGCTCCATCTCCACCACGGTCTGGTTGACCGGGCCGCCTTCGAAGATCCGGGAGGCCCCCGCGGTGAGCGAGGTCAGTCCCGAGGCCACGGCGGCGAGCTGGTCGGCCCGGTCCCGTGGAAAGCCTTCCGACATGGCCAGCAGCAACCCGTCGGCGGAGACCACGACCGTGTGCGACACCCCGGGGGTGTTGTCCACGAAATTCGTGATCAGCCAGTTCAGGTTCTGCGCAGCCTGACTCATCGGACTCACTGACGCTCCTGCTGGTGAGAGGGGCCGAAGTCGAAACCGCCGCCGTTGGTACCGCCGGCGCCGGCGCTGCGGCCCTGCTGGATTCCCCGGCGGAGGTTGGTCAGCCGGCCCCGGACATCCGCCGGTGCACGCGACACCTGCGGGCCGGTCTGTGTGCTCTGCTCCTGCGCGGTGCCCGGCACCAGATTGGCGCGCGGGACCCTGCGGGGCAGGCCCGAGGTGGTGATGCCGCCGGCCGCGGGCTTCCTGACCCGCTCGGCCTGGCGCACCAGTTCGTCGTTCGGCGAGGCACGCCACGCCGAATTCGCTGCGGGACCCGTCGCCGGGACCCCGGACCCGTCGCCCCCGGTGGGGGAGGGTCCGAAGAGGGGGTCGGAGGCTGGGGCCGGGCCGCCGCGCAGGCCGCTGCCCGGATCGCGCCGGGGCATCGCCGGGCGCGGTCCGTCGGCCTGCTGCTGCTCGTGCCGCTGCTCGCCGCCGTATCCCGCGTGCTGCGGGGCGCCGCCGCCCTGGCCCTGGAGGCCCTGGGGAGAGCCGTTCGCGGCCGCCGCGTTGTCGCCGTTCTGCCCGGCGCCGCGGAACCAGTTGGTCTCCAGCGTGTCGTACAGCGGGGTACGGCCGTCGCCGGGGCTCGGCGCGGGAGGCAGCGCCTCCTGGTGCTGCGGGCCCCGGGCCTGCGGCTGCTGAGGCACGCCGCCCTGGGGACCCTGCTGCTGGTAGCCCTGCCGGCCGGCGTAGCCCTGCTGCATGGCGCCCTGCGGGCCCTGCTGCTGCCCGCCGGCCTGCTGCCCGGCGTAGCCCTGCTGCTGGTGCTGGTCCTGTCGGGCGTCGTACCCGGCGGGCGCACCGTTGTAGCCGTACGCCTGGTTCTGGCCGGTGTCGTAGGCCGGGTACTGCCCGGTGTCGTACGACGCCTGCGCGGGGCCCTGCGCCGGGTACTGGCCGGTGTCGTGGGGGCCCTGGCGGCCGCCCGCGTAGGCGTCGCCGCCCGCCTGGCCGTTCGCGTCGTAGCCCTGCTGCTGCGGGGCGTACCCGCCGCGGGTGTCGTACGCGGGGCCGGAGGCGTTCAGGTCCTGCCGGGCGAACTGGCCGGTCGCCGCCGGGTCCTGGGGGCCCTGCTGCTGCGGCCCGCCGGCGCGGGGGCCAGGCCGGCCCTGGGGCCCGCGCGCGGACTCCTGGGCGCCCGGGCCCTG
>NZ_JAKGCV010000001.1 GCF_021556455.1 Streptomyces fuscigenes
CAGCCTCGGGGCGCGGCCGGGACGGCCCCGTCAGGCCGTCGCCGGGAGGGTGACGGCGGGCAGCGGCGCAGGCTCGCAGGCCACCGCCAGGCGGTCCATCGACAGGCCCAGCGCGTCGGCGAGCGCGGCCACCGTGAAGAAGGCCGGCGTCGGGGCACGGCCGGTCTCGATCTTGCGCAGCGTCTCGGCGGAGACGCCCGCCGCGGCGGCGATCACGGTCATGCTGCGCCCGCCGCGGGCCTCGCGCAGCAGGCGGCCGAGGCGCTCGCCGCGCTCGCGCTCTGCGGGGGTGAGCGGGGTGCGTACCATGCCGCCCATTCTATGACCGGTATAATTATTGGCAAGCCCGGAACCGTGCCCGCGGTGCCGGGGCCGCCGGATCGAGCGCGCGTCGGAGGCCGCGCGCAGCCGCCCGCGGCCTCCGTCCTACCGGCACGGCCCCGGCACCACGGCCGCCGCCGAAGGTGCTCGAAGGCACTCGAAGGTGTCACCGAGGGCGCGGCCACCCGGCCGGGCCGCGCCCTCGGGTCCCGTGCGGCGGCCCGTCCCGCCGCCTACTGCGGCCCGGAGCGGCGCACCACCATCGCGGAGCCGCCGCCCCGGCGCACCTTCTCCGCCGCGGCCTGCCACCGGCCGTCGGGCAGGCGCTCGACGCCGGTGGCCGCGCCGATCTCGTCGATCTGCGTGAACTTCTGCCCGAGTGCCTCCAGCTGCCCGCGCAACGGGCTGTTGTACAGGGCCGGTTCGAGCTCCGTCGTGGCCGCGTTGCGCTGGCTCGCGCGCGGCGCGGCGATCGCGTCGACCAGGGGCATCCCGCGGTCGACACGGTTGGTCAGCGTCTGCAGGACGGTGGTGATGATGCTGGCGCCGCCCGGGGAGCCGATCGCGAACACCGGGCGGTGGTCGCGGTCGAGCACGACGGTCGGCGAGATCGAGGAGCGCGGGCGCTTGCCGGGGCCCGGCAGGTTCGGGTCGTGCACCGCCGGGTCGGCGGGCGCGAAGGAGAAGTCCGTGAGTTCGTTGTTGAGCAGGAAGCCCCGGCCGGGGACGGTCATCGCGCTGCCGCCGGTCTGCTCGATGGTGAGGGTGTACGCGACCACGTCGCCCCACTTGTCGGCGACGGTCAGGTGCGTGGTGTTCTGCCCCTCGTACGTCGTGGGGACGGCCTTCCCGCCGCTCGCGCAGGGCACGGGGTGGCGGGGGTCGCCGGGCGCGAGCGGGCTGGTGAGGGCGTGGCTGTCGCTGATCAGGCAGGCGCGGGAGTCACCGAAGCGCCTGGACAGCAGCCCGGCGGTCGGCACGTCCTCCTGCGCGGGGTCGCCGACCCATCGGCCGCGGTCCGCGAAGGCGATCCGGCTCGCCTCGATGTAGTGGTGCAGGTACTGCACCTGCGAGGCGTGCTTCAGGTCGGTGTTCCGCAGGATGTTGAGTGCCTCGCCGACGCTCGTGCCGCCGGACGAGGACGGCGCCATCCCGTACACGTCGAGGCCCCGGTAGGACACCTCGGTCGGCTTGCGGAAGACCGTGCCGTAGCGCGCGAGGTCACCGGTGGTCAGGTCTCCGGGGCGCACCACCCGGGTGGTGCCCGGGGCGACGGGCGGCGTGCGGACGGTGCGGACGATGTCGCGGCCCAGGTCCCCGTGGTAGAGCAGGCCGATGCCCTGGCGCCCCAACTTCTCGTAGGTGCGCGCCAGATCGGGGTTGCGGAGAGTCGATCCGACGGCGGGCGGCGCGCCGTGGGGAAGGAAGAGCTTCGCGGTGTCGGGGAAGTCCGCGAACCGCGCCTGGTTCGCGGCGGTCTGCGAGCGGAACGTCTCGTCGACGGTGAATCCGTCCTTCGCGAGGTGCTCGGCGGGCGTGAGCACCTGCCCGAGGGACCTGCTCCCCCAGGCGCGCAGGGCGCTGTCCCAGGTGGCGGCCGTGCCGGGTGCGCCGACGCTGCGGCCGCTGGTGACGGCGTCGTCGAACGGCAGCGGCTTGCCGTTCTCGTCGAGGAACAGCCCGGTGCCGGCCGAGGCGGGCGCGGTCTCCCGGCCGTCGATCGTGTGCACCGTACGGGACTTCGCGTCGTAGTAGACGAAGTAGCCGCCCCCGCCGATGCCCGACGAGTAGGGCTCGGTGACGCCGAGGGCCGCGGCGGTGGCGACGGCCGCGTCGACGGCGTTGCCGCCGTTTTTGAGCACCTGGATGCCCGCCGCGGTGGCGTCGGCGTCCACGCTGGCCACGGCTCCCCCGTAGCCGGTGGCGACCGGCGTCTTCGCGGGCGCGGCGGCGGGCGCCCGGCCGTGGGCGGCCGACGGCGGCGCGGCGGCACCGGCCGTGAGCATGGCCGCGGTGACGGCCAGTGCCGAGACGTTCCGTGCGGTGGAGCGGCGCATCCGTACCTCCGAACCCCCTGAAGCGGTCAGTCCGGGCAGCCTAGCCCCGCACCCCACGATGCGTCAGGAACACGTCAGCCAGTCCCCTCGCACCCGGGGCTCGAACGCCGGTACGGAACACCGCTACGATGCCCGGCCATGACGGACGACGTACGCGACATCGTGCTCGGCGTGGTGGCGGCCCTCGCCTGCGGGGCACTCGGCTGGTTCGCCCGCACCGCGCTGTGGCGCCGCGCGCTGCGAAGGAAGCAGGCGTTCTTCGGGCTCCCCGAGCACGCGGAGGCGCTGGCGGTGGTGGGCCGGGAGCCGGGCGGTGACGCCTCCGTGCACCGGCACGACGTCTTCGCGCTGCTGGAGCTGTCCGCGGTGGCCAAGGAGTGCGGCGCCCACACCCGGCTCGTCGCGCACGACGCCACGCAGCAGGGGTTCGGCGAGCGCACGGAGTTCTGCGTCGGCGGGCCGTCCGTCAACCGCAGGACCGCGGCGCACTTGGCCTCCATGCTCCCGGGGGTCAGGATCGAGGCCGACCCGGAGCAGGGGCCCGACCGCGGCTCGTTCCGGATCGGGACGGACTTCTACCGCGTCCAGCCCGGCGTCGCCGAGCACGTCCTGCTGGCGCGGCTGACGGGCGGACAGGGCGCCCGACCGGTGTTCGTGTTCTGCGGGCAGCGCCCGATCGCGCACCAGGCGGCGGCGCGCTATCTCGCCCGGCACCACGAGCGCCTGCAGCGCAAGCACGGTGACGGGCCGTTCTGCCTGCTGCTCAAGGTGGTCAACTCCCAGGCGTACGGGCCCGACGTCGCCGAGTTCGTGGCGGATGTCACGAAGGCGGCCAGGGAGCCGGCGCCCGCCGGCACGCAGCGGCCCTCGCACCGTGCGGGCGAGAAGTCCTGACGGCGGTGCTGCCCGGGTGGCCCGCCGGGCCCGAACTCCCCCCGCGCGTGGCGGAAGTGAGGCTTCGAAGGGCCGCCGACGGGGAAGGGGGAAGGCTGACGGGAGCGGGCGGGAGGGGCCACGGAACACGGGCGCCCGGGGGCGAAGGCGGGAAGGGCAGAAAAAAGAGCGGTGCCCCCGCCGCGCTTCCACGCGGCGTGGGCCCGCTCCACGCCGAGCACAACCCGGCCGGCCCGCAGCTGACCTTCTCCCCTGAACAGAGAAGTGATCACCGGCTGCCGCCCGGTCCGGGCCATTGCCCCTGAGCTACTGCACGCCTCGCAGCAGCATCCCTGGTGCGGCCGGGGTGCCGCCCTCGGCCACCGATCCCGTCCGGGATGAACTCCCCATCCTAGTCGAGTTTCGGCCTGGAGGCCCTGCTCTGCGCTGATGTGGCTCGATCAACGATTCGACGGCCATATGCTGCCCTACCCCATTCTCGGCTCTGTCGAGGTCAGCGCAAACTATCCATGCGGCCAAGGGACTTCGAGGAGGACACGGACGACACGCATAAATCCGGCATAAGCGCGATTTACTGCAAACTACGCACAGATCGGCCATTCGGGGCGTCACGCCTCGGCGGCCTCCGCGTACACCTGGGCCAGCTCGGGCGCTCCGGTCACGGCCCAGTCCAGACCGGCCTCCACCACCTGGATCTCACGGCCCGACGCGAGACGCACCACGGGATGTCCGCTCGGCCAGATGTTCCACCGCGCCCCGGGGACGGTTCGCACGATCACGGTGCCGAGGTAGAGGCCCGCGTCGTTGCCGAACCAGGGCAGCTCCTCCTTGTCCTCGCGCCAGCGCGGCGGCAGCTGGTCCAGCGCGGACAACGAGTCGACCGAGTCGTCCAGCCGGAGCCCGAGCCGCATCGCGTGCACCCGCAGCAGCTCGCACTCCGACAGGAGCTCGGTGATCCCCTCCTGCTCACGGGCGGCGGCGGCCGACGACGGCCCGGGGCCGCCGCCCCGCCGCCTGTTGCGCCAAGTGTCCAGGAAAGAGATATTCATACCGCTCAGCGTGCCACCCGTGCCGGGGAGGCACCATAGGACGCGCGGGGCGGGTCCCGGACTGTGAGACGGCTGTGCCCGGCCGCTCAGGCGGCCCCGCCGGCGTCCGCTGCCTCCAGGGCCAGCACGGCGAACGTGGCGAGCCAGTGGTCCGTCGTGAAGTCGCCCGAACCGAGCGCGGACATGCCGGCCGCCAGATGGGCGTCCGCCGTCTCGCGCAGGATCCGGGTGCGGAAGTCGCCGAGCGCGTCCGCCAGCCGGTACAGCGCGGCGGCCCGGCTGAAGCACAGTCCGTGCAGGTGGCCGATCTGGCCGTCGGCGGGGTCCGTGACCTCGGGCGGCGCGAGCAGCAGCCGGTCCCCCCGGTGCGCGGCGGCGGTGAGTTCCGGAAGCAGGGCGGCCGTCCAGACGGCGAACTCGGACGGGGTGGTGACCCGGCGCATCGCGTCCGCCTCCGTCAGCAGCGGCGAGAGGAAGTCCTGGCCGGAGGGCTCCCAGGCCAGCGAGCCGCCCTGGTCGGCGTCGAACCAGGCGCGCAGCTTCGCCCCCACGGGCTCGGCCAGATGGCCCACCCCGGCGCGTTCCGCCGCGTCCAGCACCAGCCCGAGGGCGAAGGCGCTGTTGCCGTGCACGCCGTGGCGCACGGGGTAGCGGGCCTTGGGCAGCCAGTCGAGGATCAGCTCGGCGACGGCGCCGGCGGCGGGTGCGAGCGCCGTGTACCAGCGCCGGTCCTCGCGCTCCGCGCTCTCGGCGGTGAGCATCAGGACCCACGCCCAGCCGTAGGGACGCTCGAAGGAGGGGTGGGCCCGCAGGTAGGCGGCCTCCGCAGCGAGGGCCTCGGGCGTCAGGTGCGCGTCGAGCGCCGCGGTGATCGCCCGGGCCTCGTCGGCGCCGGGCGTGCAGCGGTGCAGGAGCCACATCGCGAGCCAGTGCATGTGGACCGCGGAGTGCCAGTCGTACGCGCCGTAGAAGGCCGGGTGGTGCACCCGCGGGTCGACCAGGTCCTCCGGGCCTGCCAGCAGGTGGGCGGGGAAGTTCGGATAGGCGCGGGTGATGTTGCCGACGGCGAGGCGCGCGAAGGCGCCGGCGTGCGGGGCGAGTGCGGCGTGCGCGCCGGCGCCCCGGGGCGGGGTGCTCAATGCGTCGCTCCTTCCGGGACCCGGAGGTCCGTGGTGGTACGGGCGGCGGTCTCGGCGATGATGCCGAGCCCCCGGGCGATGTCCGCGACGGACATGGACGGCTCGGCCCGGTCGACGACCTGCTCCGGCGCGTACGGGACGTGCACGAAGCCGCCGCGCAGCGCGGGCCGCTCGGTCGCGATGAGATGGGCGAGCCCGTAGAAGACGTGGTTGCACAGGAAGTTCCCCGCGGTCCCGGAGACGGACGCGGGCAGGCCCGCCTCCCGCACCGCGGCGACGCACGCCTTGACCGGCAGGGACGCGAGGTAGGCGACCGGACCGTCGGGCACGATCGGCTCGTCCACCGGCTGGTTGCCCGCGTTGTCGGGGATGCGGGCGTCGTCCACGTTGACGGCGACGCGCTCGACGCTCAGGCCGCTGCGCCCGCCGGCCTGGCCGGTGCACAGGACGAGGTCCGGGCCGGTCTCGGCGACGGCCGCCCGGAGTTCCTCGATCGCCCGTCCGTACACGCAGCTGAGCCGGACCGCGGTGATGTCGAGCCCTTCGATGCCGGCGGCGGCGAGCTGCTGGGCCGCCGCCCACGACGGGTTGACCCCGTCGCCGCCGAACGGCTCGAAGCCGGTGATCAGGACTCTCATGGATGCTCCGTAGCGCGAGGGGGGGGTGGGACGCGGGCCGGGCCCCCGGGGGGCCCGCACCGGTCAGAAGGCGAAGAAGTAGATGATCAGGATGTTGCAGGCGAGCAGCACGACGGCGGTGGGGGCCTGCACCTTGATCGGCCCGTACTGGTCCTTGAGCTCCAGCAGGGCGGCGGGTACGAGGTTGAAGTTGGCCGCCATCGGCGTGCAGAGCGTGCCGCAGAAGCCGGCGAGCATGCCGACGGACATGACGGCCGCCGCGTTGCCGTGCAGGTGCTGCACCAGCACCGGCCAGCCGATGGCCGCGGTCATGACGGGGAACGCGGCGAACGCGTTGCCCATGATCACCGTGAAGACGAACATGCCCACGCAGTACAGCGCCACGGCGGCCAGCAGCTGCCCGTCCGGCAGGATCTTCTCGGTGATCTTGCCGACCTGGGTGCCGACGCCCGCCGCCTGGAAGATCGCGCCGAGAACGGCGAGGAGCTGGGGCAGCAGCAGGGCCCAGCCCATGGACTCCAGCAGACCCCGTCCGGCGTGGATCGGGACGGAGACCCGCGGCTCGCGCAGGACCCACATGCCGACCAGCAGGGCGACGATCGCGCCGACCCCGAGACCGAGGATGGTCTCGTTGCCCTTCTCGAAGACCACGTGGCCGCCGAAGTGGAACTTCGGGATCACGACGGCGCAGACGACGGCGACGACGGGGATGGTCAGCGCGGGGATGAACAGCTTGTTGCCGAACCGCTTGGCCAGCTCGGTGCGCTGCTTCTCGTCGGTGGTCTTCGGCGTTCCCTTGCCGACGAGGTTGAAGCCGCCCAGGCAGATCAGCACGAGCACGGCGATGCCGAGGGGCTCGGAGGGCAGCGACTTGTCGACGACCCAGGAGCTGTAGAAGAACGTGACGCCCAGCAGCGTCCAGAAGCTGCCGGAGGTGTAGCGCTTGGCGTTGGAACGGTCGAGCAGGGTCTGCACGCCCATGACGATGAAGACGGCCCCGACCAGCCAGTAGAACCATTCGGCCTTGATCACTTCGAGGTCTCCTCGACGTCGAGCTCGGCGTTGGCGACGACCAGCTCGCGTTCGAGCGTGCGGTCGAAGCGCAGCAGCCGGGCGCCGTGCACGAGGAAGGCGCAGATGGCGCTGGGTATCGCCCACAGAGCGAGGTTCAGCGGCTCGAGGTGCGTGTGGTAGGTCGCGTTGACCAGGCCGGTGATCAGCAGGATCGAGCCGATGGCGAGGAAGATGTCCTCACCGAAGAACACGCCGACGGTGTCGGCGCCCGCCGCGTGCGAGCGGACCTTGTCGCGCACCGCCCTCGGCAGCGGCCGGCCGCCGTTCTTGCGCTCGGCGGCGGCCTCGGCCATCGGCGCGATCATCGGGCGGACGCTCTGGGCGGGCCCGCCGATGGTCTGGAGGCCGACGGCCGCGGTCACCTGGCGCAGCAGCAGGTAGAGCGTGAGGAAGCGGCCCGTGGTGAGGCTGCCGAGCTTGCCGATGAGCGTGCGGGCCTGCTGCTGGAGGCCGTTGCGCTCCAGCAGGCCGATGACCGGCAGCGTGATGGCGAAGATGGTCACGGACCGGCTGGAGGCGAAGCTCTCCCCGAACGTCTTCAGGATCTCGTCCGGTGAGAGCTTGCCGAGCACTCCGGTCACGATCCCGGCGACTCCGACGACCAGCAGAGGGTTGCGCCTTGTGGCGAATCCGAGGATCACCACGAGGACGCCGAGCAGAACGATCATGCGCTCTCGGCCTTCCGTACAGGGCTCCGCAACGCTGCGGCGCGGACCGGGGGGTGTGCACGGAGGCTAGATGATTGTTGAACGATACGACAAGACTATGGGCGGCACAGGTTTTTCGTCCCCGTCCGGGGGCGCCGCGCTCCGCAGCCGTCCGGCGTCAGTCCGGCAGCCCGGCCGGGTCCGGGTACGCCTCCGCCAACTGCCTTCTGGAATCCTCCAGATAGAAGCCGAGCATCCGCTCCGCGCCCGCCACGTCACCGGACTCCAGCGCGGTGAGCAGCTCTTTGTTGCGGGTGAGATAGGGCTCATGGAAACGGCGGGGGTCATCCATGATGTGGAACGCGAGCCGCAGCTCAGCGAGGACGCCCCGCATCAGGTCGTCCAGCCGTTCGCTGCCGGCGAGGCCGGCGATCGCCTGGTGGAAGTGGATGTTCGCGGTGCCGCAGGCGGGCCAGTCGCCCGTCTCGGCCGCGTGGCGGCCCGCCTCGACGGCCGCCTCGACCTGGTCGAGGGGCTGGGGGCGCATGCCGTGGGAGCGTACGGCCGCGCACTCGACGACCTGGCGGACCCGGTAGATGTCCGCGATGTCGGCGGCCGTCAGGACCCGCACGAACGCGCCCCTGTTGAGCCGGTGCACCAGCAGCCGCTCGTGCGTGAGCAGCCGGAACGCCTCGCGCAGCGTGTTGCGGGAGATGCCGAGCGCCTGGCCGATGCGCTCCTCCGACAGGCGGCTGCCGGGCGGGAACGATCCCTGCGCGATGCGTTCACGCAGTATCGCGGCCACCCGCTCCGCGGTGCTCTTGCGGCTCAGCGCCTCCCGCGCGGCGAGCAGCTCGGACAGGGCGGGACCGAGGTCGGTGCTCATGCGGATCTTCCCCCCTGGGCGGACAGGTCGGCCCGTGACGACCGTGTCACGGGAACGAAACCCTATCCCCAGGGAGGATCGTTGAACAATTGTTTCCGTCAGATGACGATGCCTTCCCGGCCACCCGGGGCGGCCCGCCGCGCCGCCCGCGCACACTCACCCCGCACGGGCGGCACCGCGGTCAGACGTCGAGGTCCACCACGACCGGCGCGTGGTCCGACGCCCCCTTGCCCTTGCGCTCCTCACGGTCGACGTAGCCGTCCTTGACGGCGGACGCGAACGGCTCGTTTCCGTAGACGAGGTCGATCCGCATGCCGCGGTTCTTCGGGAAGCCGAGCTGCCGGTAGTCCCAGTACGTGAAGGGGTGGTCGTACTTGAGCGGGCGCGGCACCACGTCGCCCAGGCCCGTGGCGCGCAGGGCCGCGAGGGCGTCCCGCTCCGGCTGGGTGACGTGCGTGGCGCCCTCGAAGGCCGACCTGTCCCATACGTCCTCGTCGGTCGGGGCGATGTTGTAGTCCCCGAGGACGGCGAAGGGGCGCGGGCCTGCCGCGTCCTGAGCGACGGCGTCCTTCAGCGCCTCCAGCCAGCGCAGCTTGTACGCGTAGTGCTCATGGCCGACCTCGCGGCCGTTGGGCACGTACACCGACCAGAGCCGGACGGGGCCGCAGGTCGCGGAGACGGAACGCGGCTCCGCGACGCCGTCGTACTCCGGGCCGCCGGGCAGGCCCCGCACCACGTCGGCGAGGCCGACGCGGGAGAGCAGGGCCACCCCGTTCCACCGGCCGGTGGCGTGGACGGCGCACTCGTAGCCCGCCTCGCTCAGCTCCGCGGTCGGGAACTGCTCCTCGGTGGCCTTGACCTCCTGGATGCACAGCACGTCCGTGCCGCTGCTCTCCAGCCAGGCCAGCAGCCTCGGCAGCCGGGCGGTGATCGAGTTGACGTTCCAGGTCGCGATGCGCATGCGGGCCAGCCTATCGGCGGGGTACGACAGTCAGAGTTCCAGCGACTCGCCGGGCGCGAGCCTGCCGTGGTCGGCGCCGCCCCCGAGCGATCCGAGGAGCCCGTCGTAGAGCGGCCTCGCGGTGTCGGTCAGCAGGGCGTCGTGCACGTCGTATGCGCGCCGCGGCTTGAGTTCCCGCAGGTAGTCGATGACCTCGGAGATCCGGTTCCACGGCGCCATCACGGGCAGCATGACCGTGTCCACGGGAGCCTCCGGGACCGTGAGCGCGTCCCCCGGGTGGAAGACGCTGGCGTCCAGCAGGTACCCCGAGTTGGGGATGCGCGGGATGTCCGGATGGATGACGGCGTGCAGCTCTCCGTGCACCTGTACGTCGAAGCCGGCGGCCGTGAAGGTGTCGCCGTGCCCGACGGCGTGCACCCGGCCGGGGAAGGCCGCCGCGATCTTGTCGGTGACACTGCGCGGAGCCCACAGCTCGACCGCGGGATCGGCCTCGAGCCCGGCCCGCAGCCGTCCCTCGTCATAGTGGTCCGGGTGCTCGTGCGTGACCAGGCTGGCGTCCGCGCCCACGGCGGCGTCCTCCTCGCTGAAGCCGCCGGGATCGATGACGAGGGTGCGCCCGTCCTTCTCCAGCCACACGCACGCGTGCTTGCGCTTGGTGAACTTCACCGTCGACCGCCTTTGCTCGTCGGATACCCCGGGCCGGGCCACCGGTGTGCCCCGGTGCCGCCTGCGGGGGGCGGGGCCGGCGCGGCCCCTCGGCGGGAGCGGTGCTCCCACCGCCATCCTCCTACTCCTGCGGCCGGGTCTCCTCCCGGACCCAGTCCTGCGGCCGGGTCTCCTCCCGGACCTACTCCTGCGGCCGGGTCTCCTCCCGGACCTACTCCTGCGGCCGGGTCTCCTCCCGGGCCTACTCCTGCGGCCGGGTCTCCTCCCGGGCCCACCCCTGCCGCCGGGTCCCTTCCGGGCCCACTCCTGCGGCCGGATCTCCTCCGGGCCTACTCCTGCGGCCGGGTCTCCTCCCGGATCACCGCTCCGGCGACCTTGAACGCCGAGTTCGCGGCGGGCACGCCGCAGTAGATCGCGCTCTGCAGGAGCACTTCCTTGATCTCCGCGGGGCTCAGGCCGTTGCGCAGCGCGGCCCGGGTGTGGAACTTCAGCTCGTCGAAGTGGCCGCCCGCGACGAGCGCCGTGAGGGTGATGACGCTGCGGGTGCGGCGGTCGAGTCCGTCCCGGGTCCAGATCTCGCCCCACGCGTAGCGCGTGATCAGCTCCTGGAAGTCCTCCGTGAAGGGGTCCGTGGCGGCGACGGCGCGATCCACGTGCTCGTCGCCCAGGACCTCCCGGCGCACCCGCATGCCGGCCTCGTGCGCGTCCGCGTGCGCGGAGGGCTCCGCCACCGGCTCGGGCTGCTCGGCCTGCTCGGACGCCGGCTCCTCGCCGGTCCCCGGCTCGCCGGGGCGCGGGGCCGCGGGCTCCTGGGGGGCGGCCGGCAGCCGCTCGGGCAGGATCGTGATGCCCGTCGAGGTGTCCGACGGGTTGTACCAGGCCGTCGAGAAGTGGTGCATGAGCAGGTCCGTGACGGCCGCGGGCTGCTCGACGGGGGCCAGGTGCGAGGCTCCGGGCACGAGCGCGAGACGCGCGTCGGGTATGCCCGCGACCAGGGTCCGCGCCTCCGCCGGCCCCGTCACCTGGTCCTCGGCGCCCACCAGCACCAGCGTCGGCACGGTGATCCGGCCGAGTTCCGCCCGGATGTCGAACGCGGCGAGCGCCTCGCAGGCGGCGATGTAGCAGGCGGGCTCGGTGGTGCGGACCATCTGCACCGCCCACTCCACGATCGCCGGCTGGGCCGCCGCGAAGCCGGCGGTGAACCACCGCTCCGGTGCGCTGCGCGCCATGGGCTCGAGGCCGTTGGCCCGGACGATCACGCCACGCTGGCGGAACTCGTCCGCCGTGCCGAAGCGGGGCGAGGCCGCCGTCAGGGCGAGCGACGCGATCCGGTCGGGCCTGCGCAGCGCCAGCTCCGCGCCGACCGCGGCGCCGAGCGCGCAGCCCGCGTACCCGAAGCGCTGGACACCGAGGCCGTCGAGCGTGTCGAGCAGGCGCTGCGCGAGCTCCGGGACGGAGCCGGCGGGCACGGCGGGCGCACCCCCGTGGCCCGGCAGGTCGAAGCGCACCACGCACCACTGCTTGGCGAGCTCGGGTACCTGCCGGTCCCACATGTGCCATGTAGTACCGAGGGAGGGCCCGAGGACCAGGGTCGGGGCGTCTTTTGGCCCGTCAACGCGGTACTGCAGGGTCTTGGTCGATATCTCGCTCACGGGATCACACCTTCATCTGTCACGATCTGTCACACTCCCCCTCGCGAGACCGCCCCACGCCTCTGCCGCCGGAAGCAGATCCACCACATCCGGCTTCACGTACCACTTCTTGGTCGTCCTCACGTTCGCGTGCCCGGCCCACACGGCGAGCAGGTGATCTGCCACGCCGTTGTTGGCCAGGTACGTCAAGCACGACGCCCGAGCATCGTACAGACGAACCCGGCGAAGACCGTTTGCGTCCATGATCTTGTAGGCCCGCTCCCTCAGCTGCCGTACGTTCAGAGGGGCGCCGAGCTCTTCCACGAGCGCGTACATCCCGCCCTCGTACCCCTCGCCCGCCGCCAGACGCTCCTTCGCCTGCATGGCACGGAACGTCTTCAGCGCTTCATGCACGAGCACCGGGAGCGGCAGCATGCGTTCCCCCGCCAAGCTCTTGGTGTCCTTCTCCACCACGATGCGATTACCCATAAGGGTCCGCGTGTTGGCAATGCTGAGCGTGGCCGCGTCCAAGTCGATGTCCGACCACCGCAGCCCACAGACCTCGGCCGGGCGGAGGCCCATCAAGGAAAGAAGCAGCGGTGCGTTCAGGCGATCCCCCTTCATCGCCGCCACGAAATCGCCCACCTCCGCGGCAGTCCACGGCGGCACGACCCTTTTTGCCTTCCGCTCCGCTTTTCGAGCCTTCAGCGGAATGTGCACCTCACTCGCCACGTTCACGGTCAGCAGCCGCCGCGTGACGGCCCGATTCAGGGCCTCCTTCAGCCTCGCCAGGCTCATGTCCACGGAGGTAACCCCAAGTCCCGTACCGGCCATACCACCACGCACCCGGCCTCCCTGGAGGGCCCACCGCATCCACTCCTCCACGTGCTGTTCGGTGAGCTCCTGGAGCCGGATGGACCCGAGCCTCCCACGCACACGTTCCAGGGTGACGCGGTAGTTGTAGACGGTCGTGGACTCCAAATCTTCGCCTTCATCGCAAGCCACTGGTCCAGCCACTCGTCCACAGTCATCCTGTTGGGCGCGATGAACGTCCCTTCGTAGCACTTACTGGTAATTCGCGCATACTCCGCCCTCGCCTCCTTCAGAGTGTCGAACGTACGCTTTATCTGCCTACGCTTCCCAGTCACGGGATCGATGCCACCGTCCACCACGAATCGGTAACGCACCTCCCCCTTCGAATTCGGCGGCAATTTCTTGATCGGTTCTGCCACGCTCGACCCTCCAGTTTTTTCGGCGCAGATATCACCCTGGCAACCACTTGCGCTGGTACAGGCGACCGCCAGGAACGGCGGTGAACCGTGCGGATCTCGGGAATTCCAGTTGCGCCTGGTTCGCTGCAGAACATTGACCAAGACACGCGCCAGTTTCTGCAGCAGATCAACTACCTGGCTTCAAATGATGCCGACGATCCCCGCCTTGGTTATTCGGTGAACGTCAGTTACGTCGCCCGTCACCGCAGTGACGCCACAGGGCCAGCTCCCGCCAGGAAGTCAAATAAGAGGGAGCGCAAGGCGCGAGTCCGACCGCCAGCACCCCGTCACACGTACGTTGGTTGAGGCGCCACACCAGCCAGGCAACTCATACAGCCCTTCATCCCGCACATTCTCGAAATCCCTGACCGCGGCTGACCACTAGTAGCTTCTGGCCCAGCATTGGCCGGGCGTTGCATGTTGGCATATTCCCGTGGTCGCCATCCAGCCTTTCGGCGGTTTTTCTTGTCTGCCGTGGGCGAATACTTGCCTTGCAAAGTGGACAGGACTTATCGATCTCAGGCTCGCCATCCTCGAGCATGACCTTTGCCTTAGACCGTGTCCTGCACGGCGCTGAGGCCATGGACAAGCTCCCCGAAGATGCGACATGGGTAAACGGGTCTGTTCCTTCACTACAGCGAACCCCACGACGATCGAACTTCTACAATGCTCCGGAGAATCGCCGGTTCAGGTAACCGAGGATCCCGTGCAAAAGTACGTCGCTCACGCACATTTTCCCGCTGAGCCCGCGCGGAGACATAGACCTCGACACGCCGCCCGGCCTGTTGACCGCGGCCCAGCGCCTGCCACCGCCGTCCGCCACCGACATCGTCAGGGACTTGAGCGAGGCCTCGTTCATGGACGTCACCGGCCTCCACCTCCTCATCCAGCAGCAGCAGGCTTGCACAAACCGGGCGGAGCCTCACCGCCACCGGCCTCGCGTACCAGCCGCACCAACCCCTGCACCTGGTCCGCGACCGCTTTCCTGACCAGGAGTGGGACGACTTCCTGCCCGCACCCCGCCCCGCAGCGCCCTCCCCCGCCCAACGCATGATCCCCGCCGTCCCGCCGGTACCCACCCGCCGCTCATGCAAGGCCTCCCTGCCCGCCCCGGCGACAGCGCACGGCGGGATGCACCCTCACCCACGGACGCGCCTGCCGCAACCCGCCCCTGCCCGACACCAACCGTCGAGCATCGTTGACGACTCGGCCGGGAACCTCGCGTCCACCGCCCAGGCGCCCTTCGACGGCACCGGCCTGCCCGCGACCGCCAGGCTGACTCAACAGCCCCTCGAAGCCACAGATAGGCTCCGGACCGTGCCGACGACGCCGGATCACCACCACAACCACGCCACCCCTACACCGCCGATACTCACGCAGTACGACCGCGGCGGGGCGTGGGTCATCGAGGTGGGCGGAGAGTTGGACCTGGACACGCTGCCGCCACTGCGCAGTGCGCTGGAGGCCGCGGTCGGGCCGGTGACGCGCTCAGCCCAGAGACCCAAAGGGTGGGACTGCTGCGCTCCGGCATCGTCGTGACCGCCTGCGAGCGTGTCGCTCAGCCATCGTGACGTTCGCGTCTGATCACCAGTCCGGCGAACGCTGCGACGCTGGCGCCGAAGACTCCGGCCGCGTAAGCAGGGTCACCCTGGTCGATCAGATACTTCGTGAGCCAGAACACTCCTGTGATGCCCGTGCCGGCCAGCGTGGCGCCGAATACTCGAAACCGGATCTCCACGCGATCCAACCAGCGTCGATGTTCGTAGTCCGCTTCGATCTGGCGCAGCATCCGTTCCGCGCTGCCTGGAACCGCGGCTTCCCAGGAGGCGATCTGCTCCTCAATGGGGAGATCGTGCCAGCTGCTTCTCGATCGGCCCGGTGCCTCGGGCTCCGGTACCGGCGTCGCGTCGCTCACCGGCCGCCCCCCGCAGTACCGGGGTCCTCGGCAGGCGGCGGCCCGAGCTGTTCGTAGGCATCTCGAAGGAGGACTTCCACACCTGGGGATGTCGACGAGGCGACGGGACTCGAGCGCAGAAACCCGGCGGGAGCCGTGAATCCGTCCAAAAACGCAGCAGCTCGGGAGCGTCCAGCGCTCAGATGTTGGACGGTTGCGGGGCCACTTGGACGGCATAGAGCACGGGCCGAGCCAACCGCGACCAGCCCAGCCCACACAACGCCGAAAAGCGCCAGGCTCCACCAGGAACCGAGCGGGACGCCGAGCGCGAGGCCTGCGCAGAACGCGACGAGCAGCAAGGCCGGCAGGACCCACGAGCTCGGCGCTGGCGGTCGGCCGGTATCGACGGCACCCCTCGCACGCTTCGGCACGGGCGGCTCATTCTGCGGCCCCCTCGCCACAGGTAATGCGGGAAGCCCTAAGCCTGTGGTCGCCACGTCCATGGGGTGCGAGCCCTCAGCGATCTCCCTCAGTTTCAACGCCGCGACGAGCAAGTCCACCCGCTCTTCAGGCTGTTTGGCCAGCAGTCCCCGCAGGACCGGTTCGAGCGGGCCGACCTCGGGCGGCATCAGCGCGTCCTCGTGCACCACGGCATATGAAACGGCGCGGAGCCAGTCCTCCCCCGGGGGACGTGCAAAGGGGCTGTGGCCCACTACGGCCGCGTACAACGTGGCACCGAGGGAAAAAGCGTCCGACGCCTCGGTCGCTCGAAAGCCCCGGATCATCTCCGGCGCCATGTAGGCAGGGCTTCCCATCACCGCGGCAAAATCAGCTCGGTCAAGTGTTTGTTCAACGAGCTGATGGTCGACCAGGGCCCGATCCGGCCTGTAGTTTGCCAGCAGGACCCGTCCGTGCGGATCTCCCGACTCGTCCGGCGCAAGCAGGATGGCGCCCGGCCGTACGTCACCATGCACCATGCCGTTCGCGTGGAGTGATTCGAGCGCATCGAGTACCGCGGCTCCGATGCGCGCGGTCTCTCTCGTCTGCAACGGGTGTGCGGAAAACGCCTGCGCCAAAGTAACGGCGCCGGGCACGTGCTCCGTGACAAGCCATAGTCCGGAGCGGTCCTCCACCACGTCCCTGGCGGCCACCAAGTAGGGATGGCGCAACCGGGCCTGGTGCACAATCCTTCGTCGGACGTGTTGCAGTCGCTGCCTGACCAAGTCGGCCGGTTCACCGGCCAGCGCGCCTCCGATCTTCGTCATCTCCACAACGAGGTCCAACTCCTCATCGAGGGCGACCCAAACGGACGGGTCCCCCGGCCGAGACTGCCGCAGTCTGTAACGACCCGCGATGAATCCACCCGGCCCCTGAGCCCGCCCCGTCCTCGCTCCAGTTGTTGCCACCACGCCCTCCGCCCATTCACGCCATTCTGAGCCCTTCCCACACCCCGCAGGTGTCGATCCAGATCTTTTCGGCACCGACAGCGCCCGCAGCACCTCACCTGCCCGGCCTGTCACCACGCAAGGGAACCGGACACCGGGGTGCCCCAGCCCTTCGCGTACACGCGAAACGGCCCATGCCGCAGGACCGCCGTCGGCGGGGATGCGGGCGCCGCGGGATTCGTCGTCCATCTGCGCGAGGATCCTGTTGCGGCGGCCCGAGAGACCCGTCGTGTCCTCGCTCGCGGCGGGGGTGTTCTCCTTCTCCGTCCCCGGTCCGGTCGAGGACGCACCGGAGTGGGACTTCCACGGCGCCCTCTTCCGCGAGTTTCAGCCCCTGATACCCATCGGCGAAGGACGACTCAGTCGCCCTTTGGACGAAGAGCAGTTGCTCACGACGGCGGGGTTCATCAGTGTCCGTGAGAACGCCATCAAACAGCGTCTCCCCGTCCCTGACGCCGACACGTTCTGGGACTGGGGGCTCTCATATGGCTCCCGCGCCTTCATCGAGGCCCTCCCGGCAGACACCCCGAACCGAGTTCGAAGCCCGAGTACGTACAGAGCTGGTCCTCATGGACCCGATCGTATTCGTCGCCGGCGCCAACCTCTGGCGCGGCACCTCACCAGCCTGAATGGTGTACCGACCCGTGAGGTGAGCTAAGCGATGGAGACGGCGCAACAGTAGGCGCCACGCGCTGCAATCTCGCCGTCGGGGCCGATGGGGCTGCGGTCTTGGCCGCCGTACTGACCGGCTGCACCCCCGTCGCGCCGCCGGCCCGCATCGAGCCACTGCCACCGCCCTGCCGACCTGGGGCCGGGCATGGCGTCCGCCTCGACCCAGCCCACACCTGATCAGCACCCTCCCCCCGGGAACCCATGGCAAGCCGGCTCCGCACCACGATCAGGCACCCTCTCAGCCGACGGCACACCGGCAGGACCAGGTGCTGCCGCCGGACAGGATCCGCGCACTTCCCAAAGGCACCGGGCTCCTCCTGGCCACCGGCGTACGTCCCGCCATGATCCGTCTGCGGCCCCGATACAAGGAGCCCGGCGCGGGAGCGATCTCCGCGGCGGCCAAGACGGAGACGGCGGCCATCACCACGCGGGCCACCAGGCCCTGGGCGAGGGCTTCCGCTCCCGGAGCCATGTGCGCCGGCAAGTGGCAGCGGGGAGCCGTGACCGTGGATAAGGGTGCGGCGGTACATCCGAAACAGTTTGCGGCGGACCAACTCCAGTTTGGCGCGCTGTGGGACTCCCTCGCTGACCATCGGAACACCGCCTCCGTGGGCAGGAGGCACGGGCGTGGCGTGTAGGCCCTCCGAGTGAAGAACGGGCACTTCGGTACCCGTAGACGGAGCGTTGGGCCAGCAGTCGGTGCCCCCGGGCGACAATGCACTCGGGTCTGCTGGTGAAGTGGCTGGCGGGAAGACCCGGTAGAAGGCGTAGGACCTGGCATGAACCAGTTGCTGCGCGAACAGCTGATCGGTCACGGAAGCCGGCTCCTTCCACCGGGGAAGCTGCGGATCGCGGGGAGGCGGGCCGCGTCGGCCGGGGCCGGACGGCTCGTCGGATACCTGTCTGCTCGGCTCCCCTGGGCCGTGCTGCCGGAACAGTGAGCTGGTGAGGTGCGTATGGCCCCGAACCGCGGCGGTGGAGTCAGCGGCGAGGTCCGTGCGGCGCTGTTGGAGGTCCTGTTCACACAAGCGCCGGTCGCGTTGTTGATCGTGGACACGGAGCTGCGCGTCCGACGCGTCAACACCGCCTCCGACGGCATCCAGGGCTCCACCGCGGACGATCTGGTCGGTCGCCCCGTGGTAGAGGTCATCAACGCGATGGACACCGAGGACGTCGAGGACATGGCGCGCACCGTGTTGAGTACCGGTGCTCCGGTCCTCGATCGCCTCGTGTCCGGCCGTCCGACCGCCGAGCCCCACACCGAGCATGTCTACTCGCTCTCCGTGTTCCGCCTCCAAGAGAGCAACGGTGACGTACTCGGCGCCGTGTTCTCCGTGATCGACGTGACAGAACGCGAGCAAGAGCTGGCGCGCGGTGCTGTGCGCGATGCGGCTCGGAAGAAGATCGCCGATTCCCTGGACATGGTCACGATCTGCCGTGAACTCACGGAGGTGACCGTACCGAACTTCGCGGACACGGCAATGGCGGATGTCTTGGACGCCGTGGTTCGAGGCGACGAACCTCCGCTCGGACCACTCCTCGGTGACGAGCCGATGCGGCGCACGGCGTTCACGTCGTCCACCGGCCTGACGCAGGTTCATATGCTGGGTGAGACGGGCAGGTTTCCTTACCCCACGCCGTACACACAGAGCCTCAATGACCTCGAGCCCCGCCTGATCACTCTGGACGAGACCACATCATGGCTGGCCGCGGATCCGGAACGGGGACGTGCGCTGCGCGAGGCGGGTGTCCACGGCATGATCGTCGCCCCGCTCGTCGTGCGCGGAGCCGTGCTCGGCATCACCGCCTTCTACCGTTCCGCCCGAACCGCCCCCTTCACGGCAGACGACGTGGTTCTCGCGAGTGACCTGGCGGCGTTCACGGCCGTATGCCTGGACAACGCCCGCCGGTTCACACGGGAGCACACCGTCGCGCTCACCCTGCAACGCCGCCTTCTGCCCCAGGGCCATGCCCCCCAGGGGGCGGCCGAGGTCGTCCACTTCCACCGGCCCGCGGAGGCGAGCGGGGGTTGGTTCGACGCCATCCCGCTGTCCGGCGCCCGTCTCGCCCTGACCGTGGGCCACGTGGCCGGACGGGGTATCCATGCCGCCACCGCCATGGGACAGCTCCGCGCGGCGATCAACGCGCTCGCCGCACTGGATCCGGAGCCCGACGAACTTCTCGCACGCCTCAACGACACAGTCATCCGCCTGGCGGCGGAACGGTCCGCTCTGCCGCCCGCCGACCCGATGCACGCCGAACCGCTGACAGCCTCGTGCACATATGTGGTGTACGACCCGGCCACCGGTGACTGCGCCATCGCGTGCGCCGACCACCCCCCTCCGGTTCTCGTCCGGCCCGACGGCATCGACGAGAGCCCCGAGGTACCGCACGGCCCGCCCCTGGGCGGTGAACACGAGCCTTTCGCAGCCGCACGGACGCGGCTTCCCGCGGGCAGCGTTCTGGCGCTGTACAACGACGGCTTGTCGCGGGCATACGGCGACACCTCGCCCGGCACTGCCCGCGACCGCCTTCGCGAGGTGCTCTCCTGGCGCGACCGCACCCTGAAGGGACTGCGTGACGAGGCCGTGTACTCGGTCAAGAGCGTCCAGCGCCCCGAGGACGAGGCGGTTCTCCTGCTGGCCCGCACGCGGATTCTCAACGAGGACCAGATCGCCACCTGGGACGTCCCCCCGGATCCCGGGGAGGTGGCCCGGGCCCGTGACCGCGCGGTGCGGCAACTGGAGGAGTGGGGCCTGACCGGCAACGCCCTCGCGACCGAACTCATCGTCAGCGAACTCGTGACGAACGCCATCCGTCACGGTGCGCCTCCGGTGCAACTGCGCCTCATCAGGGACCGGTTCCTGACCTGCGAGGTCTCGGACACCAGTCCCGCCGCGCCCCACCTCCGCCATGCCAGGACCCTGGACGAAAGCGGCCGTGGACTCTTCATCGTGGCCCAACTCGCGCAGCAGTGGGGCACCCGCTACACCGGTTCGGGCAAGACCATCTGGACCGAGCAGTCCCTCTCTCCGGGACAGGCGGCCCCGGACCAGTTGCCGTGAGGGGGCTGCGGGAGTGATCCGCGGTCTCATTCCGCGCTCAGACCGGCAGGGGTGAGGCTGGGACCGCGACGCTTGCTGACGGCCGAACCGACCTCCACGACCTGGCCCATGTTCTCGTGACCGAGCGTACGGCCGGTCTCGAACGAGGTGCGGCCCTCGTGCATGTGCAGGTCCGAACCGCAGATGTCGGTTGCGGTGATCTTGACGATGATGTCGCAGGGGTGCTCGATCCTCGCGTCCGCTACATCCTCCACCGTGACCGTGCGCGGACCTTCGTATACCGCTGCCTTCATGACGACTTGCCTGGGTGTCGGGGCGTGAGCGTCGTGGCGACGATGCGAACACGCGTGTGAGCCCGCGTCCCGAGCGGCGCTACGACGGTGCTCTTGTGCCTGGGCGGGCCCCGCCCACCCGGATCTCCGGGGCGGGGATCTCGTCGCCGGTTCGCCGGCCGAACCACGGCGCCGCGCGACGTGACGTCCGGGTGTCCCCCGGCCCGGAGACGAAACAGCCATGCACTGGCCGACCCGCCGGAATCGTCAAGGCGCGGCACCGACCGGCCACGCACCCGAAACTCAGGCACCTGCCCCCGAGCCGTCAGCGCTGGTGTCGCGGAGCATGTCACGACGTTCCTGCTCGCGCTTGGAGTAGGCGGCTGCCCGGACCGCCTCGTCACTCTCCAGCCCCGACCCCAGGGCGCCGCCCACCGTGGCGACCGAAGCGACGAACCAGGCCATCGCCCAGTACTGCGCGGCGTGCAGCGGAGTCCGTGTGAAGGAGGCGAAGACGCGGCCGTTGAGGATGAACAGCGCCCACACGAAGTTGATGACCAGCAACCCCGCGTAGCAGACAACCACCCCGATGCCGACCGTCACGACCGTGGACACGTTGTAGAGAGCCGCCCGCTGCCTCGCCTCCGGGGAGTCCTCCGCCGACCGATGCCACAGGCGCGCATCCACAATGAGCCAGCCGATCATGAGGGCGATGGAGCCGACCGTGGCAATCACGAGACGTGCGATGTCGAGGGACGCGGCCAGATTCCAGAGTGTGGAGTTCACGGTGGCGATCGCCCCCGTGGCCAGTGCGGCCGCCAATGCCTTCGACAGCCCCGGAACCAGGCGCCACGGCCGGTTCGCCCGGACCATGCCGCCAAGCACCCTCAGGTAACCGCGCGGCCCGCCGACGACATACCGGAGATCCGCGGCCTCCTCCTCGCCGACCGGGGCCCGGCGTGCGAGGCGACCGGTGGAACCTCCCAGACGGAGGCGGGCCCGTTCGGCCCCACCAGTCTGACCGGCGGCCAAGCTGACCACGACCCTCTCCACCGCCCGCCGGGCCCTCTTCTGGAAACGCAGGCCCCCCAGCGAGGGGAGGGACAGCAGCGCCAGGCCGTGCTCATGGCTGACCTCCACGACGAGCTTGCGCCCCCGCGCGTGCAACGGCAGGTCCGTGAGCGCTACCACGACGTCCCAGTCCTCGCCGCGTCCGCGCTCCCGGACTCGGCCCGTCAAGGTGGACAGGTCCTCACTCCCCGCGGTGAAGGGCTCACTCACGACCCTGACGTCGAAGTCCCGATGCCGACCGAGCCTGTCCGCGAGGCGAGCGGGGAGGCCCCGGGCTGCGCGCTGCGCGACGTCCGTCGGCGCGTCCGGGTCCGCCAGGAGCGCCACGACCGTGACAGTTTGCGACGACTCATCCACGACAGCCTCTTCTCGTCGACCACACGGCGTTCAAAGGTGCCCATAATGTCCCCGACATAACGTCGGCACCCCAATCCGGACGAAGACCCCCGCCTGCCACGGGCACACCGACCTCGGCGCGCGAAGAGCCTGAAGAGACGTCACGACCCCGCCCGCAAGGCCTGCGGACCCCTCATGGGTGCTCGTTGGCCTGGGCCGCGCCCGGCCCCGGGCCGGCAGCCTCCAACAGTTCCTGCGCCCGGTTCCTGCGCCGCTTCCTGCTCCAAGACCTCGCACGTATCGACGCGTGGATCCAGCAGGAGACCCTCCACCGGCTCGGCGTGGCCGGAGATTCGCCGCGGCGGGCGCACCAGCCGCGGCGGCACATACCACGTGCGCCCCGGGTCGACCGGAACTCCAACGGCTCCCGCGATCCCCACGACGCGCTGAACCTGGCGCCCATCCAGGGATGGCCGGGCCCGGCGGCGGTGAGCAGCGGGCCGAGCTGCGCGCGGTCGGTCGAGAGCAGGAGTGTCGTGCGGGCGACCAGGTGCAGGCGCCCGTCCGGGCCCGGCCGTCCCAGGAGGAGCGTCGTCGGCGCGCTGGGGCGGCCTCGCCCGGACCAGGTCCGGACGTGCTCACTGCGGCGGTTTCTCGGCGAGCACGTCGATCTGCTCGATCGTGGGCTGCTCGAACAGCGTGCCGGTCTTCTCCTGAAGGGCCTTTGCAACGTTGCCGTTGAGGTGCGCTTGACGGCCGGACTCGTCAGGGAAGGCGTCAAAGATGCCGAATGAGGACGGCCCGAAGCAAAGGCCGAACCAGCGTGCCGTCCCGGCCTCCTGCTGAACGAGCGAGAGCCCCTGGCGAAGGAAGTCGACAACGTCCTCCTCCCTTCCAGGCATCGCTTCGATGCGGACCAGCAATGCGGCGTTCACGTCCCGGGCCATGATGTCTCCTTTCGTCGTGGCTCTCTGCCCAGCCCGAGCGGGTCTGCGGCGAGACCCAGTTCGGGCGTCGTGCTGGCCGTCGCCCCGCTGCGCCGACAGCGTCAGCCACTCAGGCGGGCTGCGATGCTTTGGCGAATCGTTCGACGATGGTTGCGCAGAAGGCAGGGAGGTCGTCGGGACCGCGGCTGGAGATGAGCTGTCCGTCGATGACGACCTCCTCGTCAACAACCTCTGCGCCCGCGTTGCGCAGATCGGTGCGGATGCTGGGCCAAGAGGTGAGGCGTCGGCCCCGTACGACATCGGCCTCTGCCAGCGTCCACGGTCCGTGGCAAATGGTGGCGACCGGCCTGCCTGTCTCCATGAACGCTTTGACGAAGGCGACCGCGTCGGGGTCGGTGCGCAGCTGGTCGGGATTCATGGTGCCGCCGGGCATCAGCAGCGCGTCGTAGTCGTCGACGGCCGCGTCCGCGACCTTGTCGTCCACCGCGAAGGTTCCGGCGGGGTCGATGTCCATCTGGCGCGCGTTGATCTCGCCGGTGTGGAGCGAAAGCAACTCGGTGCGGGCGCCCGCACCGTGCAGCGCGCCGCGTGGCTCCTCCAGCTCGACGCGTTCGACGCCGTCGGTGGCCAGGATGGCGACCTTCTTGCCATGCAGTTCATCGGTCATGGTGGGGATTCCTTTGGGGGTTGACTTCGGCTGATACAAGGCCCGCTCCCGACCCGCGAGCGGCGGGGCCGGCAGCGGACGGGCGAGCATCGGAGCGATCGGCGGCGTCAGTACCCCGCGATCCTTCCCGCCCGGCCGGCGCCCGGCCCCGCCGGCGGCCGCCGGACGGGTGGCCTACGGCCCGGACCCGACCCTGACCGGGTGACGCGGTGTCAGGCTCGCGGGCCGGCGCAGCGGCCGCACGCCTTACTGCTTGTGGCCGTTGGCGTGTCCGTTCGGGTGCAGGACGACCTTGGTCCAGCCCTTGTCGCGGGCGTCGAAGTGCTGGTAGGCGGTGGTGGCGTCGTCCAGGCCGAGTTCGTGGGAGACGAGGAAGCTCGGCTTGGCCTTGCCGCCGGCGATCAGGTCTCGCAGGGCCCGGTTGTACCGCTTCACCGGTGCCTGCCCGGTGCCCATCTGCTGGCCCTTGAACCACATGAGGCCGAAGTCGATCGGCACCTTGCCCCGCGCCTCCAGCTTCCCCTGGGCCTGCTCGCCGCCGGGGTCCTGGGGCATGAACACGCCCACCACACCGATGTCACCGGTGAACCTGACCGAGTCGATCAGTGCGTTGAGTGTGATGCTGGCGTCCTCGTTGCCCTCGGCGTCGTGTGCCTGGTAGCCGACGCACTCGCAGCCGTTGTCGGCACCCAGGCCCAGCGTCGCCTCTTTGACGACTTCTGCAGGGTCCTGCTCCGCGGTGTTGATCGGGATGGCCCCGATCTCCTCCGCCTTGCGCAGCCGGTCGGGCTGGTGGTCGGCGACCCAGACGCGGCCGGCGCCCTTCAGGAGGGCGGAGTAGGCCGCCATCAGCCCGACGGGACCGGCCCCGTACACGATCGTCTGGTCGCCCGGTTTGACGTGGGCCATCTCGGTGGCGTGGTAGCCGGTGGGGAAGATGTCGGCGAGCATCACGTAGTCGCTCTGGCGTTCGGCGGCGTCCTCGCCCAGGCGCAGCGCGTTGAAGTCGCCGTAGGGCACGCGCAGCAGTTCCGCCTGACCGCCCTGGTAGGGGCCCATGTCGGCGAATCCGTAGGCGGCTCCCGCGAGGGCGGGTTCCGGCTGCATGGTGAGGCAGTAGTTCGTCAGCCCCCGCTCGCACTGCTTGCAGAAGCCGCACGCGATGTTGAAGGGCAGAACCACATATTCGCCGACCTGGACCTTGCTCACGGCCGAACCGACCTCCACGACCTGGCCCATGTTCTCGTGACCGAGTGTGCGGCCGGTCTCGAACGAGGTGCGGCCCTCGTACATGTGCAGGTCCGAACCGCAGATGTTGGTTGTGGTGATCTTGACGATGATGTCGCAGGGGTGCTCGATCCTCGCGTCCGGTACATCCTTCACCGTGACCGTGCGCGGACCTTCGTATACCGCTGCCTTCATGACGACTTCCCTGATGTCGGGGCACGGCCGCCGCAGTGGCGACACAGAACCCCGGCGCATGAGCCGGAGTGCCGTGAGGGGCCACGACGACCACTCGCGTGCCAGGGCGGGCCCGCCCACCCGGATGATCACGGGGACGGGGGATGCTGTCGCCGCCGGTACGCCGGACGAATGGCGGCGCCCCGCGACCTGACGTCCGGGTGTCCCCCGGCCCGGAGACGAAACAGCAACACGTCGGCCGATCCTCCGCTCGCCGGAGTCCGTCGAGGACACGAGGCACGTCAGCCCGGTCCGCCCAGGACGACCTTCCACACTCGCGTAGCAACCTGGAGGTTGAGTCGGTCCTCGACGTTCGTGAGGTCCCTGCCCGTGATGTCACGGATACGTTGGAGCCGGTAGCGCAACGTGCTGCGATGGATCACGAGGATTTCGGCGGTCGCGCTGTAGTTGCCTCCGCAGTCGAAGTAGCGGGACAGGGTCTCCACCAGGGCCGTGTGGTGCCGCGAGTCGTAGTCGATGAGCTGCCCGAGCCAGTCGTGAACGAACGTCTCCATTTCGCCGTAGCCGCTGCCGGGCCCCAGAATGCGGTAGAGGCCCAGCTCGTCGTAGAACGTCACACCGCCGCGGTGCCCAGACGTGAGGCCCACTTTCAGGGCGCGCAGTGCCTCCTGGTAGTGGTGGGGGATGCTGTCCAGAGCGTCGCAACGGCTGCTCACTCCGACGGCCCCGGAATGCGTTCCGGCTTCCCGGGCGATCGCCTCGTACAGCGCGTGAGGGTGCGACTCTTCGTCGGTGACGAGCACGACGTGATCGGCGCGTCGGGCCAGCACAGAGCGCATGCCCACCACCGATGCCGCGCGGGCGACGGTCCCCGCGAAGGAAGCGTCCGAGCGCCGGTTCGACCACTGCACCACGACGATGTAGTGGCAGCGGTACACATCGATTCCGGCCGCCAGGCACCGGGCGCAGGCGCTCGCCTCGTCCGTTCCCCGCAGCAGGTCGTCGGCGAGTTCGCCGTGCAGCCTCAGTTCCATCTCGGCCAGACGGCGCTCGTGGTCCATCTCGCGCGCGAGCGATGAGGCGGCATCCTCCAGCGCGAGCTTCGTGTGCTCGTCGGCCTCGCGCCGTGCGTCCACCAGGGCCAGCACACCCAGGATCTCCCCGTGCGGACGGACGAGGATGGCCAACCGGTCCTTCACCTGCACCGGCCCGGCCTCCCGGGCAACGGTGTGCAGCATTTCGTCCTGGCGCGCGGAATTCGGCTCCGGGTAGGGGTCGGGGCAGCTGGGACCGCTCCAGGACCTCAAGCGACCGAAACGGTCCTCCACCAGCGCAGGGAGTCCGGTAAGCCGGTGCAGGCCGCGCGTGACCGCTTCCTCGCCGCCGCCCGAGGCGGCAAAGTCGCTCATGAGCGCATGCAGAGCCCGCGCATGTCCCAGATCGGCCGCGACGGAGGTCAGCTGCCGCTGGAGGCACGACCGCTCCTCCCTGAGCCGGTACAGCTCGGCCGCGTCGTCGCGCCGACGACGACGCAGGAAGGCCAGTGACAGAGCGCAGGCGGCGTCCCGAACGAGCATCGTGAGCGCGGAGTAGTCCGCCTCGGTGGGGCGGGAGCGAGCCCCTACCACCAGATAACCGCGCAGCCCCTCGGTGCCGCGCAGCCCGAGGGCCCAGCACCAGGTCCGGCCGGGGACCGCCACAGGGCCGTCCTGCCCGTCAAGCTCCCGCACCCTCGGGTCCAGTACCGCGGGTCGGGCCCTCTCGCACCTCGGGCCGGGGACCAGGTAGTCGTCCACTTGGAGGTAACCGGCCTCGGCGCTGTACGGTCCCGCGACGCCTATGTGATCCATGGCCAAGCGCAGGATCTCGCCCTCGTCCCGGGTGTCGAGCAGGGCACGGGAGAGCGCTGCCAGCTCGGCCAGGACGCCGTCGGACACAGAGGGGCCGGCTACTCCACGCGCGGTCGAGGAGAGCCGCGCGGCACTCCCCGGCGGACTTGGGGCCTCCGGTTCGAGATGGCGGCGGGGCAGCTCGTGCGCCCGGCTTCCACACATGAAACCACTTGTCCTTCCGAGCCTTGACCGGCAGGGACGGCGGCCGAGTACCCCATGTCGCGGCAGCTGATCGGTGCTGTCGGACCTCTTCTCGTACCCGGAGGGCGAACGGACGCGAGCACCTCTGCCCCGGTGGACGGAGGAAGGTTTCCATGCGGTTCTCCACACTGCGAAGTGCTGGGCAGTAGAAGGACTGCGCGGGAATGTCGGGAGAACAACACCGACGGACCTTCGGCCTCGCGTAGGGGGCACGGCCGTCCGGAGGCGCGTCGAAGGAACCGACCGATTGGGTTCTCGATGCCCGTGAACCGCCACCGGTGAATTGCCTCCGGCGCGCCGACGTGTTCGGCCGGGTGCCGACGGCTGCCGAAGTCTGAGGCATGGCTGAGCCGCTTCGAGGTCGTCCCACGGCCCCGGGTGACCGAGGCAACCTCACCGCCTGCCCGACGCCGTCCCTCGGCTCCGGCCGTCTGCCGGCGAGGGAGACAGCGGACCGCAGACCAACGGCGGACGCCTCACCCATACACGAACACAAAGCCGCTGGGCGGTGGCGGCGGACGCCGCCGCATCGGGAGGAGCATTTCATGGCCAAGGCAGTGGGCATCGACCTGGGCACCACCAACTCGGTGATCGCCGTGTGGGAGGGCGGCGAACCGACCGTCGTGCCCAACAGCGAAGGCAATCGAACGACGCCGTCCGTGGTGGCCTTCACCGACACCGGCGAACGGCTCGTGGGCCAGCTGGCCCGGCGCCAGGCGATCCTCAATCCCAAGGACACGATCTACTCGGCCAAGAGGTTCATCGGCCGACACTTCGACGAGATATCCGACGAAGCCAGGGCTGTGGCCTACGACGTCGTCGAGGGCGACGGCGGGACGGCCCGGTTCAAGGCCCGCGACAAGCTGTACGCCCCCGAGGAGATCAGCGCACAGGTGCTGCGCAAACTCGCCGACGACGCCTCCAAGCAACTGGGGGAACGGGTGACGGAGGCGGTCATCACCGTTCCCGCCTACTTCAACGACGCCCAGCGCACCGCCACCAAGGACGCCGGGAGGATCGCGGGACTGGAGGTGCTGCGGATCATCAACGAGCCGACGGCGGCGGCTCTCGCGTACGGCGTGGACAAGGAGCAGCACGAGACCGTCCTGGTCTTCGACCTGGGAGGCGGCACCTTCGACGTGAGCATCCTGGACGTCGGCGACGGTGTGGTCGAGGTGCGTTCCACGGCGGGCGACAGCCACCTGGGAGGCGACGACTTCGACAGGCGTCTGGTGGATCACCTCGCCGACGACTTCCAGAAGGAGAACGGCATAGACCTGCGCAACGACCCGCAGGCTCTCCAGCGACTGTTCGAGGCGGCGGAGAAGGCGAAGACCGAGCTCAGTTCGGTGACACAGACGCAGGTCAGCCTGCCGTTCATCACCGCGGACGCCTCGGGGCCCAAGCATCTGACCGACTCGATCATGCGGTCCACCTTCGAGCAGATCACCGGCGACCTGGTGGAGCGCTGCCTGGGACCGGTCGAGCAGGCGATGGCCGACGCGAAGGTCGGCGACAGCGACATCGACGAGGTCATCCTCGTCGGCGGCTCGACCCGCATCCCGGCGGTGCAGGCTCTCGTCCGCCGGCTGACCGGCGGCAAGGAACCCAACATGAGCGTCAACCCGGACGAGGTCGTGGCCCTGGGCGCCGCGATCCAAGCCGGGGTACTCAAGGGCGAGGTCAAGGATGTCCTGCTGCTCGACGTCACACCTTTGTCACTGGGTGTGGAGACTCGCGGCGGCGTCATGACCAAGATCATCGAGCGGAACACCACCATCCCGGTACGGCGCACCGAGACGTTCTCCACCGCCGAGGACAATCAGCCGGCCGTCGATGTGGTGGTGCTCCAGGGCGAGCGCGAGAGCGCTGCCGACAACCGGGTGCTCGGCAGGTTCCAGCTCACCGACATCCGGCCGGCGCCCCGGGGCGAGCCGCAGATCGAAGTCACCTTCGACATCGACGCGAACGGCATCCTGAACGTCACCGCCCGCGACGGGAGCACCGGCAAGGAGCAGGGCATCACCATCAGCGAGAGCTCGAACCTCGACCGCGGCGAGGTCGACCGCATGGTCCAGGAAGCCGAGCGGAATCAGGGCCAGGACCAGGCACTCCGCGAGGCCGTGGACGCACGCAACGAGCTGGACGCCGTCGCCTACCAGGTCGAGAGGCGCCTCACCGAACTGGGCGACACCGCACCCGCACACGAGAAGGCACGCGCCGAGATGCTGGTGTCGGACGCCCGAGCAGCGGTCAAGGACGAGGCCGGGGTGGAGCGGGTACGGCCCCTGGCGTCCGAACTCCAGCAGGTACTCGCCGGGCTGGCGGCACATCAGGCCGACACCACCTCGGACGCTCCCGGGCGGGACACCGGCGCGGGCGGCGCCGGCGGCGGTGACGACGACGTCATCGACGCCGAATTCGACAAGGGCTGAGGGGTTGACCATGGCGAACGACTCCTGGGAACCCGACCGGTCGCCGGAGGACGCCCTTGAGACCGAGCCTGAGGACACGCCGCACTCGGACCCGGTGTCCTCAGCAGGCGACGGCACGGACCCGGCGCCGGCGCCGGCGCCGGCGCCCGAGGCAGCCGGAGGCCCCGAGTCCGACGGTGCCGCGTACACGGCCGAACTCCAAGAACTCGAGGACCGCTGGCGGCATGCGCTCGCGGACCTCGACAACCTGCGCAAGCGCCACGCCAGGGAGCTGGAGAGGGAGCGGACGGCCGAGCGTTCCCGTACGGCCGCCGCCTTCCTGCCCGTGCTGGACAACCTCGAACTCGCGCTGGCACACTCCGGCCCCGCCCCGGACGCGGTCGTGGAGGGCGTCCGGGCGGTACGCGACCAGGCCGTGAACATCCTCGACCTGCTCGGCTACCCCAGGCACGCCGAGACCGGAGTCGTCTTCGATCCGGCCCGGCACGAGGCGGTCGCCGTGGTCCAGGACCCCGACGCGGAACCGGGGACGGTCGTCGAGGTGCTGCGCCCAGGTTACGGGGACGGGGAACGACAGCTCAGGCCGGCCACCGTGACCGTCGCGAAGGGGGACTGACCGGTCATGGCACGGGACTTCTACGAGGTGCTGGGCGTGCCCCGGGGCGCGAGCCAGGACGAGATCCAGCAGGCATATCGCAAGCTCGCCCGCAGGCACCACCCCGACGTCAACAAGGACCCCGGGGCGGAGGAGATCTTCAAGGACCTCAACGAGGCGTACAGCGTCCTGTCGGATCCGAAGACCCGCGCCCGGTACGACCGCTTCGGCGAGGACTTCCGCAAAATTCCCGAAGACTTCGACGAGCGGGTCGCGGCCGGAGCAGGCGGCGCCCACCGCACCCGCGGGACCTCGGGCGCCGGTGCACAAGGGGTCCGGTACTCGACCGGCTTCGGCGACGACTTCGCGGCGCAGGGCGTCGACATCGAAGACCTCCTGGGCTCGATCTTCGGGGCGGGTGCCGCCTCCGCCGGCGTCCCGGGAGCCGACCAAGAGGCCGAGCTGACCCTCACCGTCGAGGAGGCGTACAGGGGCGGCCGTCGCACCGTGACGCTCGCAGGCCCCACGGGACAGCCGCGGCGCTACGAGGTCGACGTGCCACGCGGTGTCGTCGACGGGCAGCGCATCCGGCTGTCGGGCGAGGGAGGCCGGGGCAGCGGCGACGCCGTCGCCGGCGACCTGTACCTGAGGGTCCGTGTCCGGCCGCACCCCGAGTTCCGGCTGGACGGCCGGAACGTGCATGTCCAGATACCCGTCGCCGCCTGGGAGGCGGCCCTGGGCGCCACCGTACCGGTCCGCACTCCCGGCGGTGACACGGCCAAGGTCACGGTTCCCGCGGGCTCGTCCACCGGCCGACGCCTGCGGTTGCGGGGCGAGGGCATGCCCAATCCGCGAGGCGCTGACGGCGACCTGTACGCGGAACTGCGGGTCGTGGTACCGCCCACCCTCAGTGACCGTGAGCGCGAACTGTTCGAAGAGCTCGCGGCCGTCTCCTCGTTCGACCCCAGGAGGACTCGATGAACGACCGACCCTCGGGAGCAGGGGGCAGGGGCCTCACCGGCACCGCCCCCACGACAGCCCTGCGGTACGCGCCGGTCCCCACCACCAGGCTCTCCCTCGGTGATGTGGCCCGCCGTTCGGGCCTCCACCCCGATCTGATCCGCAGGTTCGTCGCCCTCGGCCTGGTCGAGGCCGAGCGTGACGCCGCGGGACGCCTCGTCTTCGACCGCACGGCGCCCGCCGCTCTCGCGCGCATCCAGCGGCTGCGAACCGGCCTGTGCCTCAACTACGCATCCATCGGTCTGGTGCTCGACCTGCTCGACCGCATCAGCCTGCTCGAAGCCGCCCTGCGCGGCCGCGGCACGAGGAGTGAATCGCCCCCATGGACATGAACCGTCTCACCCAGAAGTCACAGGACGCCCTCCAGGAGGCACAGACCGCGGCCGTCCGTGCGGGCCAGACCGAGGTCGACGGGGAGCACCTGCTGCTCGCTCTTGTCGACCAGGAGGACGGTCTGGTCCCGCGGCTGCTGCAAGAGGCCGGGGCCCGGCCGGACGAACTGCGCACGACGCTGAGCGAGGAGGTCTCCCGGCGCCCGAAGGTCACCGGTCCCGGCGCCACCCCCGGCCAGGTCTTCGTCACCCAGCGCCTCACCCGCCTGCTCGACGCCGCAGACGACGAGGCCAAACGCCTCAAAGACGAGTACGTGTCAGTGGAGCACCTCGTGCTCGCCCTGCTCGACGAGGGCTCCTCGACCGTCGCCGGGCGCCTTCTCAAGCAGGCCGGCGTCACCAAGGACTCCTTCCTCGGCGCGCTCACACAGGTCCGCGGCAACCAACGCGTCACATCGGCCAATCCCGAAGTGGCCTACGAGGCGCTGGAGAAGTACGGCCGCGATCTCGTCACCGAGGCCAGGAGCGGCCGGCTCGACCCCGTCATCGGGCGAGACGCCGAAATCCGGCGCGTCACCCAGATCCTCAGCCGCAAATCCAAGAACAACCCGGTTCTGATCGGCGATCCCGGCGTCGGCAAGACCGCCATCGTCGAGGGCCTCGCACAGCGCATCGTCCGCGGCGACGTCCCCGAAGGACTCCGCGACAAGACGGTCTTCGCCCTCGACATGGGCTCCCTGGTCGCCGGCGCGAAATACCGGGGTGAGTTCGAGGAACGCCTCAAGGCCGTGCTGAGCGAGGTCAAGGCAGCCCAGGGGCGCATCCTCCTCTTCGTCGACGAACTGCACACCGTCGTCGGCGCGGGCGCCGCCGAAGGAGCCATGGACGCCGGCAACATGCTCAAGCCGATGCTGGCCCGCGGCGAACTCCACATGGTCGGCGCCACCACCCTCGACGAGTACCGCAAGCACATCGAGAAGGACGCGGCCCTCGAACGCCGCTTCCAGCAGGTCCTGGTCGACGAGCCCAGCGTGGAGGACACCATCTCCATCCTCCGCGGACTGCGCGAACGCCTGGAAGTCTTCCACGGCGTGAAAATCCAGGACACCGCGCTGGTGTCGGCAGCCACCCTCAGCCACCGCTACATCACCGATCGTTTCCTGCCCGACAAGGCCATCGACCTCGTCGACGAGGCATGCGCACGGCTGCGGACCGAGATCGACTCGATGCCCGCCGAACTGGACGAGATCACGCGCCGCGTCACCCGTCTGGAGATCGAGGAGGCCGCCCTCTCCAAGGAGACGGACCCCGCCAGCGGCACCCGCCTTGAGGAGCTGCACAGGGAACTCGCCGACCTGCGGGGCGAGGCCGACGCGAAACGCGCCCAGTGGGAGGCCGAGCGGCAGGCGATCCGGCGTGTGCAGGAACTGCGCCAGGAGCTGGAACAGGTCCGCCACGAGGCGGAAGAGGCCGAACGCGCCTACGACCTCAACCGTGCCGCGGAGCTCCGCTACGGACGCCTCCAGGACATGGAACGCCGACTCGCCGCGGCGGAGGAGCAACTGACTTCCAAGCAGGGCCAGGACCGGTTGCTGCGCGAAGTCGTCACTGAGGAGGAGATCGCCGACATCGTCGCCACCTGGACCGGCATTCCCGTCGCCCGCCTGACGGAGGGCGAGCGCGACAAACTGCTGCGCCTCGACGAGATCCTGCGCGAACGCGTCATCGGCCAGGACGAGGCCGTCAAGCTCGTCGCCGACGCCATCATCCGAGCCCGCTCCGGCATCCGCGACCCGCGCCGCCCCATCGGATCCTTCATCTTCCTCGGCCCCACCGGCGTCGGTAAGACCGAGTTGGCCAAAACGCTCGCCCGCGCTCTGTTCGACACCGAGGACAACATGGTGCGCCTCGACATGAGCGAGTACCAGGAGCGGCACACCGTCAGCCGGCTCATGGGCGCACCGCCCGGATACGTCGGCTACGAGGAGGGCGGCCAGCTCACCGAGGCGGTACGCCGCAAGCCGTACTCCGTCGTACTGTTCGACGAGATCGAGAAGGCGCACACCGACGTGTTCAACACCCTGCTGCAGATCCTCGACGACGGCCGCATCACGGACGCCCAGGGCCGCACCGTCGACTTCCGCAACACGGTGATCATCATGACGTCCAACATCGGCTCCGAGCACCTCCTCGACGGCGCCACCGCCGAGGGCGAGATCAAGCCGGACGCCCGCGCCCTGGTCATGGGCGAACTGCGCGGGCACTTCCGCCCGGAATTCCTCAACCGCGTCGACGACATCGTGTTGTTCAAGCCGCTCGGTGAACAGCAGATCGAGCGGATCGTGGAGCTGCAGTTCGACGAGCTGCGTCAGCGGGTCGCCGAGCGCCGCATCGCCGTCGAACTCAGCGACGCGGCACGTGAGGTGATCGCCCATCAGGGCTACGACCCGGTCTACGGGGCCCGGCCGCTGCGGCGCTACATCTCCCACGAGGTCGAGACACTCGTCGGACGGGCGCTGCTGCGCGGGGACGTTCAAGACGGCGCGACGGTACGCGTCGACGCCGTGCACGGAGAACTGCTGGTCACCTACGACCAGCCGGCGGGAGACCGGGAAGCGGCGACAGCGTGAACACCATCCGGACCACAACGGTCACCTGCCCGAACTGCGGGCGCGGCAACAGGGTTCCCGTGGCCGCGGAGGGCAGCCCCCGGTGCGGTCACTGCCGGCAGCCCCTGCCGTGGATCGTCGACGCGGGCGACTACGACTTCCTGGACATCGCCGACAACGCCACCACGCCCGTCGTGGTCGACCTCTGGGCCACGTGGTGCGGCCCATGCCGCGCGGTGAGCCCTGCCCTCGAACAGGTCGCACGGGACCTCGCGGGACGGATCAAGCTGGTCAAGGTCGACATCGACCGCAACCCGCTGCTCAGCCGCCGCTTTGAGGTGCAGGCGGTGCCGACTCTGCTCGTCCTGGACCGGGGCGAGCCGATCGCGCGGCAGGCCGGGGCCGCACCCACGCACACCCTGCGCTCGTGGATCGAGCACGCGATGGCGGCCCGGGACACGTCCGCAGGAGGGTGAACAGATGGTCCGGCTACGTATCGATTTCCCTGCCGCAGGTGGTCGGCACACGGGTTCGATGAAGGGCCACCGCACATCTGGGCGCCGCGCCGCGGTCGGCACACCACGGCCGGCGGCCACGTCGAAGGCCAAGGGGCACAGCCCCGTACGCAAGGAGGGTCCCGCATGACGACGATTCCCGACCCGCACCTGGCCATGGTGCACCCGGTCACGCCGCGTACCCCCGAGGGCTGCGAGGAGTGCCTCAAGGAGCACTCCCCCTGGGTGCACCTGCGGCTCTGCCTCACGTGTGGGCACGTGGGCTGCTGCGACTCCTCTCCCCGCAAACACGCCAGGCGCCACGCGGGCACCGTCGGCCACCCCGTCGTGCAGTCGTTCGAACCGGGAGAGGAATGGCGCTGGTGCTACGTTCACGAGGCTCCGGTCTGATGGGCGGGCCCGCGCACGAGCAGGCGCCGGTCCCCACGCCCCCTGAACGGCTTGGGGAGTTTCCGCGCCTGCCGCCGGAGCGACTCGATGAGCTGACAGAGCTCGGCGAGCGTCGCAGGACCACCGAGGGGGAGGTGCTGTACTGCGAGGGCGAGCCTTCCCGGGAGTTCCTCGCGATCCTCACGGGGACCGTCGAGGTCGTCCACGACCGAGGTGGGCCCGACGAACTCACGCTGGGAGTACAGGGGCCCGGCGAATTCCTGGGGGAACTCGGACTGCTGGAGGGACAGGCTGCCTTCGAAACGGCCGTCGTGCGCCGGGCGGGAGAGATCGTGGCGGTGCCGGTCGAGCGGCAGCGCGCCCTGGTCGGGCGCGACTCCGCGCTCGGTGACCTGATCCTCCGCGCCTACGTGGCCCGCCGGTATCTGCTCATCGGCCTCGGCGCCGGCTTCCGCATCCTGGGCTCGTGTTATTCGCCTGACACACTGCGCCTCCGTGCGTTCGCGGCCCGCAACCGCCTCCCCCATCGGTGGGTGGATCTGGAGCAGGACAGGGAAGCCGAGGCACTGCTGCGCAGGTTCTCCATCCGTCCCGAAGAGACCCCGGTGGTCGTCTGGAAGGGCGAACGGGTGCTGCGCAACCCGAGCAACGCCGAACTCGCGCGGCTCATCGGGCTGCCGGCCAACCCGCCGGACGCGGGCCAGTGCGACGTGCTCGTGGTCGGCGCGGGCCCCGCAGGGCTTGCCGCCGCCGTGTACGGAGCCTCCGACGGCCTCACCACCGTCAGTGCCGACGCCGAGGCCACCGGAGGCCAGGCAGCCACCTCCTCCCGCATCGAGAACTACCTCGGCTTCCCATCGGGCGTCTCCGGGGGCGAACTGGTCGAACGCGCAGTGCTCCAGGCCCGCAAATTCGGTGCACGCCTGCTGATACCGGCTCAGGTCAACGGTCTGACGCCGCAGGACGGCGCGTACGACGTCGCCTTTGCGGACGGGTCGCGGATACGGGCGGGCGCCGTGGTCCTCGCCTCGGGTGTGCGGTACCGCAGGCTGGACGTTCCCGGCATCGACCGCCTTGAAGGCACCAGCGTCTACTACGCGGCGACGGTCCACGAGGCCAGTCTCTGCCGGGCGGGCCCTGTTGCCGTGGTCGGCGGCGGGAACTCCGCCGGGCAGGCGGCACTGTTCCTCGCGGGCCACGCGTCCACGGTGCACCTCCTCGTCCGGAGCGACGACCTCGGCGCGAACATGTCCCGCTACCTCGTGGACCGGGTGGAGCGGCATCCGAGGATCGAGACACGGCTCAACGCCGAGGTCCGGGGCGTGTCCGGGGAGGAGGCGATGGAGTCCCTGACGGTCGAGGACACGGCAAGTGGTAACCGTCTTGAACTGCAGGCGGCGGCATTGTTCGTCTTCATCGGGGCCCGGCCGCGCACGGAATGGCTCCGGGGCGCGGTGGCACTTGACGACAAGGGATTCGTCCTCACCGGAGCCGACGCCTGGGCCTCCGCCGACACGGCCCGGTGGTCCCCCCTCGGCCGCGAGCCGTATCTGCTGGAAACCACCCTTCCCGGTGTCTTCGCAGCCGGGGACATCAGGAGCGGCTCGGTCAAACGGGTGGCTTCGGCGACCGGCGAAGGCGCCATGGCTATCAGCTTTCTGCACGAGCACCGGGAACAGAACGGCCATCTCGTCCACTCCGCGAGCGCGGAGGGGCGACCACAGGCGGGGGACCGTCCGCGCCCTGGCACTGGCCCTCCGCCGACGGACCACGCACGGTGAACCGGACCCCGTGCGTCAAGAGGACTGATCCGGTGACGGACGCCGGCCGCTCTTCGGGCGGGCGCGGATGGGTCGCCGCGGCCAGGTCAGTGGAGAATGCTCACCGCCCGGGCGATGACGAGGAGCGACGTCACCAGTGCGGCGAGGCTCTGCACACTCATCATCACTTTGGCGCGAGTGGACAGCGGCATGGTGTCCGTAGGGCTGAAGGCAGCCGAGTTCGTCACGGAGACATACAGATAGTCGACCAGAGTCGGCATCCAGTCCGATGTCGTACTGGCGCCGTCCGCGACTTCCTGCACCGCGTCGTCGTCCTCGTCCTGGGGAAAACGGAAGTCCGCCAGCGGCAGATCGACGCGACGGGCCTGAGTGCGGGTCACGGGGCCGCCACGATCCAGCTCCCAGTACGCCAGGCCGAAGACGATGATATTGGTGAGCCAGACCTGCAACGCGGCCACCAACAAGGAACGCCCGTCCTTCACCCCCGCGTAGACCAGGTCGTGGATCAGGATGCCGAGGGCAACCAGATTACTCGCGGCGATCACCAGCACGAGCACCAGTGACAGGACACGGAACGCCGTACTCTGCCGGGTCAGCCGCTTGGGATTGACGGCGATGAGCATCACCAGCAGCAGGAGTTCCAGAGCAGGCAGGACGTAGCGCGGTGCGATCAGCAGCCGCTGAGGCAAGCCCACATAGAGGGCGATCGCGGAGAGCGTCGCGACCACACCGGGCAGACGCGCCTCTCCACGGCGCTCGTGCCGGGGATGTCTGCTCCGGGCACGAGCGAGCCTGCGCGTCATCGTCATCGCCTGCGACCCTTTCGTGCAGCGGTGCCCGCCGAGGAGGATCTCGTACAGCGGTGCCCGCCGAGGATAGACCGCAGCGGGGTGCGAGCACCGGCGGCGCCAGGGTCGCGACATAACCGGCGGGGCCTTCCCCTTCCAAGGCGGCCCTCAAGGACTGCGGCACGCCGAAAAGGAGGAGCCCCCCATTCGGCGACGAAGCACCCACGGCGGGACCGCGCCCCTGGAGCGCCGACACCCGGGGCCACGGCACCACGACCCTTTGCTCGTGCGGGGCGCTGCCCGTTCGACAGATGGCGCTTCGGGCCGCTCCGACACCGTGACACCTCACAGCAGGAGGTCGAAGACGGCTCGAGCGTCATCCCAGTGCTGGGTCCGCGGGTTCTTCAGGTCAGGGTGAATGATCTTGAAGCTCCGAGCGAGAGCCAGGCTGAGTCCCCCGATGATCTCCGGATAGGCCGCCTCGGTCTCCTCGTCGGGTGCCCGGTCCAGGGCCGGTCGGGCGGCGAGCTGTTCCAGAATGGGCCCGAGTTCCAGCTCCTGGTCGATCTCCCGGAAACGGTGAATGCTCTCCTGCAGGCCTTTCGTGATCGGCAGGTCGGAGATCCGGACGATGTCGCGGCCGTTTGCCTTGGCAGTGGCCTGGGCAATGGTCAGCAGGTCGTAGAGCTTCGCGTCGACGAAGTCGCTGTAGCGTTTGAGATCGTTCTTGTCGACGTCCAGCCCCGCGGCCGTGCGGAAGAATTTCTCGAACCTGGCGATGGACATCACTGGCATGGCGGCAACCTCCTAATGCGCGCGCGAACAATTCTCGGCACCCGAACTCCCAGCACAGCCTGCCGATGGGCGCGCGCGACCGCATGACCCTGCCGGGCCCGTTTCAACCTCGCGGTACTGCTCCACCGGGCCCAGGCATCTGCGTGCGGGCCTTGTCACCGATTCTGGCGCGGCGGTGCCCTTCATGGCTTCACCGGACGCCTGCAGGCAGGCGAGCTGGCACAGCGAAAAAGGGAAATGCCAGGTGCCTGGCGCGTCGGGGCGAACGTTGGTCAGGGGACGGTCCAGCGTCGGCGCCTACGGCGAGATCCGAATCGCTTTCACACTGGAGGGTTCCTGGAAGCCGCTGGTGTGGATGATCCGGACTTCCGCCTGGGGACTGATCTCTGCCAGCACGATGCCTGTCTCATCTGCGTAGACGGGGTTGCCCCCGGGGCCGGTGCGGTCTGTGCGGTGGACGAGTACCGTCTCGATTTCGCGGCCTGGTTCTTGGAAGAGCAGCTCATACCCGAAAACGTAAACGTCTCCTGGCTCTGTGTCGCGCATGCGTGTCACCCGCCAAGGTAGTGAGGTGGCGGCTCCTGCCGATGATTCCAGTGTGCTGCCTGCGACGGCATCGGCGCCCGGACTTTCAGGTGGCTCGGATTGTCGTCCCGTCGTTCCCGCCTTCGGCGCGGCTGTCACCCCGCACATCGACTCGCCTCTCATGGTCGCCCCACGGTTTCTTCCCGCTCGACATCGTCTTGCGGCACTTCACCGTGCAGCCGGCGAAGATCGGCTTCGCTGCGGTCCTCTCCCGCGGTGCCGTCGTGCCAGTCCCGTCGCGTCGCGCTACCGCAGGCCCTGCCGCGGTCCGCGCTCGGCGCGGTCCACCCCTGCCGACCTCCGCCGGCGCATGCGACACGGGTTGTCTCGGCTCCGCGGGCCTGGGCACTCGGTGCGAGGCACGCGACACGAACCCGCGGCAGACGGGAGGCAAGAGATGTCTGCGGAATCGACCAGGACGATCGCGCTCCCCTCCGGTGAGGAGATTGCGGCGCTCGGGCAGGGCACCTGGTACCTGGGGGAGGATCCGGACCGGCGTGACCAGGAGATCGCCGCGCTGCGGCTGGGCGTGGAACTGGGTATGACCGTCGTCGACACGGCGGAGATGTACGGCGACGGCGCGGCCGAGGAACTCGTCGGGGAGGCCCTCCATGGACGGCGGGAGGAGGTCTTTCTCGTCAGCAAGGTACTGCCCGGCCACGCCGATCGGAAGGGCACCGTCGCCGCCTGCGAGGGCAGTCTGCGGCGACTCCGTACGGAACGGGTCGACCTCTACCTGCTGCACTGGCGAGGACGGTGGCCGCTCGAGGAGACCCTTGCGGGCTTCACCGACCTGATGGAGGCGGGAAAGATCCGATATTGGGGCGTGAGCAACCTGGACGCCGCCGACATGCTGGAGCTGACCACACTCCCCGGCGGCGACACCGGGGCCGTCGACCAAGTGCTGTACAACCTCTCCCGGCGCGGCATCGAATGGGATCTGCTCCCGTGGTGCCGCGAGGCAGGGGTGACGGTCATGTCCTACTCCCCCATCGAGCAGGGACGTCTGATGAAGACCGGGGCTTTGAGCGCCGTGGCCCGTGCCCTCGGAGCCACGTCGGCCCAGGTCGCACTCGCCTGGGTGCTGGCCCAAGGGACGCCAGCGATCCCGCGTTCCGGTTCACCCGAACACGTTCGGGACAACCGCGGAGCAGCCGACCTCCACCTTCCTGCCGAGGCGCTCGACGCACTGGACAAGGCGTTCCCGCCGCCCAGCGGGCCCACGCCCCTGGAGACGCTCTGAAGGAGTTGACACACGATGGCACGCCTCCAAGCGGGGGCCTACGTCCCCGGCGGCCATCTGGACACCCCTCAGATCAAGGGGCGGCCGACGACGTACACCTGCAGTCCGGCCGGCCCGCCCGCATTCCGCGCCGCTCTCGTGGAGCAGACCACCCGGTCGCGCCTCCCCCGCACGGCTGACGCGACGGAATGGGCCGGCCCAGACGGAACACCTCGCGAGCGACGTCCACCACCGGCTGGACCGCAGTATGTCGAGGCGCGCGACCCTCCGGCGGCCCAGGCCCACCGGCGCCCAGTTCCTCGGAACGTCGTCAGGGGCGCGCGAGCCGGGCCGCGAGGTAGGGCGCGGTGGCGCTGCGGCGAACCCTCGCCACCTCGGCCGGCGGGCCCGCCGCGACCACCTGCCCACCCGCGTCGCCGCCGCCCGGCCCGAGGTCGATGACCCAGTCGGCGGTGGCGACCGTGTCGAGGTCGTGCTCGACGAGGACCACTGTGTTGCCGGCGTCGACGAGCCGGTGGAGTTGTCGCAGCAGCAGTGCGATGTCCGAGGGGTGCAGCCCCGCCGTCGGCTCGTCGAGCAAGTAGAGCGCGTGCCCGCGGCGGGCCCGCTGCAGTTCGGTGGCCAGTTTGATGCGTTGCGCCTCACCACCGCTCAGTTCTGTCGCAGGCTGCCCGAGGCGCAAGTACCCGAGTCCCACCTCGCGCAGCGTCTCCAGACTGCGGGAGGCGGCCGGGACGGCGGCAAGGAACGCGGCGGCCGCGTCGACGGACAGCTCCAGCACCTCGGCGATGTTCTTGCCGCGGTGGGTGACCTCCAGGGTCTCGGGGTTGTACCGGGCGCCGTGGCAGGTCGGGCAAGGAGCGTAGGTACCGGGCAGGAACAGCAGCTCCACCGCGACGAACCCTTCGCCCTGGCAAGTCTCGCACCGGCCCTCGGGCACATTGAAGGAGAACCGCCCGGCCGAGTAGCCACGCTTCCTGGCCTCGTCCGTCCCTGCGTACAGCTTGCGCACCGCGTCGAACATCCCCGTGTACGTCGCCAGGTTGGACCGCGGAGTTCGCCCGATGGGCCGTTGGTCGACCCGGACCAGCCGATCGAACGACTCGACCCCGGAGGCGCCTTGGACGTCGACCTCCAGCCGTGCCTCGTCGGGCTCCTCGGCTTCGAGTCCGAGGTGGCCGCGGACGACCTCGGCGAGCACCTGCGTCACCAGCGTCGATTTTCCGGAGCCGGACACGCCCGTCACCGCCGTCAGTACGCACAGCGGTACGTCGACGGACACGTCGCGCAGATTGTGACGGGAGACGCCGCCCAGGCGCAGCCGGCCCTGCGGCGTACGCGGTCGGCGGTCGAGCGGCCGGGCGCGCCCGAACAGGTGCTCGCTCGTGGCCGACTCCCCGACCCGCTCCAGACCGGCGACCGGACCGCTGTACAGCACGCGTCCGCCCGCCTCACCCGCGCCGGGGCCGATGTCGACCACCCAGTCGGCCCGCCGCACGACGTCCATGTCGTGCTCCACGACGAACAGCGAGTTGCCCGCCGCCTTGAGTCGGTCCAGCACGTCCAGCAGGGGCTCCGCGTCGGCCGGGTGCAGGCCCGCGGAGGGTTCGTCGAGAACGTAGACGACGCCGAACAGCCCCGAGCGCAACTGGGCGGCGACCCGAAGGCGCTGCGCCTCACCGGGCGACAGGGTCGTCGAGCGGCGCCCGAGGCTGAGATACCCGAGACCCAGGTCCAGCAGCACGGTGATCCGCGCCACCAGATCGCCGCAGATCCGGACCGCGACCTCGGTCGTCTCCCCGGACCGGGCGGTCGACGTGGTGGCGTCGGCCTCCGCCCGCCCCGCGACGGGCCGCAGTACGGCAACGACCTCGGTGAGCGGCATCGCGTTGATCTCGGCGATGGAACGTCCGGCGAAGGTCACGGCGAGCGCCTCGGGCCGCAGCCCGCTGCCGTGGCACACGGGGCAGGGCACGCTCCTGACGAACCGGAGCGCCCGTTCGCGCATCTTCTCGCTCTTGGAGTCGGCGAGGACGTGCATGACGTGCTTGCGGGCACTCCAGAATGTGCCCTGGTAGCCGTAGTCGACGCGGTCCTCCTCCGGCTCGACGTACACGGAGGGTTGCTCGTCCGTGTACAGCAGCCAGTCCCGGTCCCTCTTCCTGAGCCTGCGCCACGGCCGGTCGATGTCGATGCCCAGACCGCTGACGACACTGCGCAGGTTGGCGCCCTGCCAGGCGCCCGGCCAGGCGGCGATGGCCCCCTCGCGGATGCTCAGCGAGGGATCCGGGACGAGCAGGTCCTCGGCGACGTCGTGCACGACGCCCAGTTCATGGCACTCCGGGCAGGCGCCGGCCGGCGTGTTGGGTGAGAACGCCTCCGCCTCCAGCCGCGCGGCCCGGGGCGGATAGGTGCCGGCGCGGGAGTACAGGATGCGCAGCAGATTGGACAGCGTGGTGATGGTGCCGACCGACGAGCGCGAGCTGGGCGACCCGCGGCGCTGCTGCAGGGCCACGGCCGGCGGCAGTCCGGTGATCTCCTGCACGTGCGGCGCCCCGACCTGTTGCAGCAGCCTGCGCGCGTACGGCGCCACGGATTCGAAGTAGCGCCGCTGGGCCTCTGCGTAGAGGGTCCCGAACGCCAGAGAGGACTTGCCCGAACCGGAGACACCGGTGAAGGCGACCATCGCATTTCGCGGAACGTCGAGATCGACGTCCCGCAGGTTGTTCTCACTGGCGCCCCGGACATGCACGAAGGGGTCGGACGCGTCCTTAACCACCCTTCCTGGTTACCTGATCGCGGCGGGAACCGCACGGCGCCACCACCCGACCGCGCTCATATGAGCGTCCCGATAGACCCTCGGGCGAGCCGATCCGAGGGGGCGCATCGCTGACGGTGATCAGTCGGATTCCGGGCATCGCCTACGACGAAGGCGTCTGTCGTCCTGCTGCGGCCGGCCGTCGTCCCCGACCCGCGGACTGCTCAAGAGGGCCATCCCGCAGGCCCGGCAAAACCACAGGTCAGCAACCCTTTTACGACCGGGTCGAGGACCGCGACGCACTCCACGTGGTGGGTCGTGCCGACGGGGTGGAGTCGCGGCCGGTGGCTCCTGCCCCCGACACTCAGGTGTGGGCGAGCATCCGGTGGATGCCGTAGGCGGCAGCACCGAACGCGAGTACGGCCGCGCCCCACAGCACCGAAGTGCCGGGCAGGGCGAAGGCAAGGACGAGGCAGCCGGAGCCGCCGAGGACGGGCACGATCCGGGGCGGGCGGCCCTCCACCGGGGTGAGGGTCCAGGCAGAGGCGTTGGCGACGGCGTAGTAGGCCAGGACGCCGAAGGAGGAGAAGCCGATCGCCCCCCGCACGTCCACGGTGGCCGCGAGGACGGCAACGACAGTCCCGACGGCGAGTTCGGCGCGTTGGGGAACCTGGGAGCGCGGGTGCACCACGGCCAGGGCCTTGGGCAGGTGGTGGTCGCGGGCCATGGCGAGAGTGGTGCGCGAGACGCCGAGGATCAGCGCCAGCAGCGATCCGACGGCGGCGACCGCGGCTCCCGTGCGCACCGCCGGGGCCAGCCCCGGCGCGCCGGCGGCACGGACCGCGTCGGCCAGAGGAGCGGAGGTGCGGGCGAGCTGGTCGGGGCTCAGCACCGCCAGGACGGCGAGCGCGACCATGACGTAGACGACCAGGGTGATGCCCAGTGCCGTCGAGATGGCGCGCGGGATCACGTGGGCCGGGTCACGGACCTCCTCGCCGAGGGTCGCGATGCGCGCGTACCCGGCGAAAGCGAAGAACAACAGCCCTGCGGCCCGCAGTACGCCGTGTCCTCCAGCGCCGGGGCCCCAGTGACCGGTGACGGCGGCCGAGCCGGTGGAGCATGCGGTGATCACGGCGGCGAGCACCGCCAGGGCCACGGCGACGATCAGCCGGGTCAGCCAGGCGGCCTTCTGAACTCCGGCGCAATTCACCGCCGTCATTGCCACCACGGCAGCGACAGCGACGCCGTGCGCCTGGGTGGGCCAGACGTAGGAGCCGACCGTCAGCGCCATCGCCGCACAGGAGGCGGTCTTGCCGACCACGAATCCCCAGCCGGCCAGAAAGCCCCAGAACTCTCCAAGGCGTTCGCGCCCGTAGACGTAGGTCCCTCCGGACTGCGGGTAACGAGCTGCGAGACGCGCGGAGGACGTGGCGTTGCAGTAGGCGACCGCCGCAGCCAGCGCGAGACCGGGCAGCAGCCAGGAGCCGGCGGCGGAGGCGGCCGGTGCCAGCACGGCGAAGACACCGGCGCCGATCATCGACCCGAGCCCGATCACCACGGCATCGAACATGCCCAGGCTCCGCCGGAGTTCTCCCGCCCCGGCAGACGCCCTCCGCGTGTTCATGTCCCGGCCTCCCCCACGATGAGGTACGAAGTCCGCGCACCATAACCGAGCCCTTGGTCGGCCAGGTGAACACGGCGGGGCCTGCGAGAGATCCAGGGCGGCGGCCGGCGCCACCACGCCGGGCCCGTTCCCGTCCCGGTCCACGTTCTCGCCACGGCCGGACGCGGCGGGCGTATCGCGATCAACGGCGTCGGCGGGTGGAGTCGCGGTGACACGTCGCCGCGGGCCGGCGCCGAGCACCCGGGATCACGAGCGGGGAAATGTGAGGCGGAAGGTGGTGCGCCCGGGGCGGCTCGTCACCTCCGCCGTCCCTCCGTGGGCCGTGACGACGGCATGGACGATGGCCAGCCCCAGGCCCGTGCTGCCCGTGGTTCGGGAACGCGCGTGATCGGCCCGCACGAACCGCCCGAAGACCTCATCCTGCAGTTCCTCGGGGATACCGGGACCGCTGTCGCTCACCGTGAGGATCACTTGGTCCTGCCCGGTGGAGAGTCCGACGGTCACCTCGGTGCCCGGTGGTGTGTGGACGCGGGCGTTGGCGAGGAGGTTGCCGATGGCCTGTTGCAGCCGGTGGGAGTCGCCCGTGACGGCGACGGGCTGCTCGGGCAGATCGAGGAGCCAGTGGTGCGCCGGCCCGGCGGCGCGCGCGTCCTGCGTCGCGTCGAGGATCAGGCGAGTCAGGTCCACCTGCTCGTGCTCCAGCGGACGGCCGGCGTCCAGCCGGGCCAGGAGCAGCAGGTCGTCGACGAGGCGGGTCATGCGCCGCGATTCGGCGTCGATGCGTTCCAGGGCGTGGCGGACGGCGCCTGGGACCGGCCCGGGCTGCCGCAGGGCGAGCTCGGCGTGACCGCGGATGTTGGCGACTGGTGTGCGCAGTTCGTGGCTGGCGTCGGCGGCGAAGTGCCGTAGCCTCTCCTCGCTCGCCTGCCGGTGCGAGAGCGCGTCCTCGACGCGGGCCAGCATGTGGTTGAGGGCCGTCCCGACCTGCCCGACCTCGGTGCGCGGGTCCGTGTCGGGCAGTGGCTCGGGCATGGCGACCTCTCCACTGGCAAGAGGCATCCCGGCTACTTCGGCCGCACGGGCGGTGACCCGCTGCAGCGGGTGCAGTGAGATACGTACCCACACCGCGCCGGCGACACCCGTGACCACCAGTGCGGCGCCGAAGAGGACTGCCTCCAGTCCCTCCAGATGGTGGAGCGTCTCCTCCACCGGGTGCAGGGGCAGGCCCGTCACCAGGATGTCGCCGTCGTCCCCGGTGACGGCCGCGACGCGATACTCCCCGAGCCCGGTGATGTGGATGGTGTGACCGCTGCCGTCGGTGGGAACGCCCGCGAGCGCACGCCGGTCCGAACCCGTGAGATCGAGCGGCCGGTCGGTGGCGTCGTCGACCACGCCGGCCCGGGGCACCGTGCCGTCGAGAAGACGGGCTCCGAAGGTGGCATCGGCCTGACCGCGCGTGTCGGGGCGGTTGTCGGCGTCGTGGTCGTTGTCGTGTTCCAAGCTGGCGGCGAACCGGCCGCCGGACGCGGACAACTGGTCGTCCAGACGGCCCAGCAGAAATCCCCGGAGCGCGAAGACCGTGGTGACACCGACCGCCAGGCAGGCCAGGGCGAGCAGGGTGACGAGCCCGGCGGTGAGCTGGCCGCGCAGGCTGCGCACCGGCAGCCCCCTCATGCCGGTCCCGGCCGCAGGACGTAGCCGACGCCACGCACGGTGTGGATCATCGGGGTGCGGCCCGCGTCGATCTTCTTACGCAGGTAGCTGATGTAGAGCTCGACCACGTGGGCCCGCCCTCCGAAGTCGTAGGCCCACACCCGGTCCAGGATCTGCTCCTTGGACAGTACGCGGCGCGGATTGCGCATGAGGAAGCGCAGGAGCTCGAATTCGGTGCGCGACAACTCGACGGGCGTTTCGTCGCGCCGGACCTCCCGGGCTTCCTCATCCATCACCAGGTCGCCCACGACGAGCCGGTCACCGTTGGGCTCCGCCGCCATCCCCGCGCGTCGCAGCAGCCCCCGCAGTCGGGCGAGCACCTCTTCCAGGCTGTAGGGCTTGGTCACGTAGTCGTCGCCGCCCGCCGTGATCCCGGCGATGCGGTCCTCGACCGCGTCGCGCGCCGTGAGGAACAGCACGCAGACGCTGGGCGCCTCCCGGCGCAGCACCCGCAGGATGTGCAGGCCGTCCAGGTCGGGGAGCATCCAGTCCAGCACCACCGCGTCGGGACGGAAATCGCGGGCCTGCGTGAGAGCCGCGGCTCCGTCGCCCGCGGTGCGGACCTGCCAGCCCTCGCCGGTCATCGCACGGGCGAGCACATCGGTGACGTCGGGCTCGTCGTCGACGACGAGTACCCGCACCGGGAGTCCGTCGGGGCGGTGCAGGAGCGGGGTGGCGCGCGGTTCGTCCATGGTTCCCTCAGCATCTCAGGGCACATGTCGGAAGCCGGGCCGGGTGAACCTCTGAGTTTCCTCTGAGTAGGCGCCGGCGCTGTTCCTCGGCGCTGTTTCAGAAGGTACACAGAGGTTCCGCTGTGACGCTGTCCACCCAGCACCGAGCGTGTCTCATCCGGAGGAGCGCCATGGCGACCACATCCAGCACGACGTACGACTCCCGCGGGGTGCGTCACCGGCGGTCACGGCGCAGCCCGGTACCGCTCCTGGCGCAGGTCGTCGTCTGGGCCGGTGCCGCGGGGGTCCTCGCCCTGTGGTGGAGCGACACGACGTCGGTGATCGGCGCGGCCGGGTGGCTGACCGGCGCCGGGCGCATCACCGGGCTGCTCGCCGGATACGCGTGTGCCGTCCTGCTCGCGCTCATGGCCCGCGTGCCGCTGCTCGACCACACGATCGGCACGGACCGGCTCGCCCGCTGGCACGCGCTCGGCGGGCGCTGCACCGTCAGCCTGGCTCTCGCCCACACTCTGCTGATCATCTGGGGCTACTCCCTGAGTTCAAACGCGCGGGTGACGAGCCAGGCTGCCACGCTCGTCCTGCACTACCCCGACCTCCTCAAAGGCACCGCGGGGTTCCTGCTGTTCCTCGTCACCGCTGTTCTCTCGGCTCGTGCGGCCCGGCGCAGGATGAGCTACGAGACCTGGCACTACCTGCACTTCGCCACGTACCTCGCGGTCTTTCTCACCTTCGGGCACCAGCTGTCCAACGGGGCGGACTTCGTGGGCAACCGGCCCGCACAGGCCGCCTGGTACGCCCTGTTCGTCGGCGTCGCGGCGCTCCTGGGGTGGTACCGCTTCGCCGTACCCCTGCGCAGGGGGCTGCGGCACCGGCTGCGCGTGGCCGCCGTGACACCCGAGGCCCCGGGCGTGGTGTCGGTCCACCTGACGGGGCAGCACCTGGAGGAGCTCGGTGGCCAGGCGGGACAGTTCCTGCGCTGGCGCTTCCTGGCCCCCGGCCTGTGGTGGACGGCCAACCCCTACTCCCTGTCGGCTCCGCCACAGCCTGGGCGGCTGCGCATCACCGTGAAGACCGCCGGAGGCCACAGCGCCGCCGTGAGGCACCTGGCCCCGGGAACCCGGGTCTGGGCCGAGGGGCCCTACGGCAGCTTCACCGCCGATCGCCGCCATTTCGACAAGGTGCTGCTGCTGGCAGGCGGCGTCGGGATCACTCCCCTGCGCTCACTCTTCGAGACCCTGCCGGGACAGGTCACACTCGTCTACCGCGCGCGCCGCCTCGACGACCTGGCCCTGCGCCGGGAGCTCGACGCGATAGCCGCCCGGCGGCGGGCAGCAGTGCACTACACCGTCGACGAACCGCCCGGGCACCACAGCCCACTCACCGGCCCCGGCCTGAGCGCCCTGGTCCCGGACCTGGCCGCACACGAGGTCTATCTGTGCGGACCTCCCGGCATGGCGCACGCCGCGATCCAGGCCCTGCGCGACGCGGGTGTACCCCTGCGGCGCATCCACCACGAGTCCTTCGCGTTCTGAGGAGCGACCACCATGCGCCGAGCCCTCGTCGTCACCACGGGAATCAGTACCGTCGTGGTGGGACTGCTGGCCGTCAAGCCCCACCAGCCCGCGGTCCTGTCCGCGCCCGCTTCCCCTCAGTCGTCCGCGCCGACCCCCCGGGGCGGGGCGACGCCCCGCCCCGGGGGGTCGGGCACCTTCACCGGATCGTCCGTCGACACCCAGTACGGACCCGTCCAGATCCAGGCGCGGTTGACCCACGGGAGGATCACGTCGATCACAGTCCTGCGGGCACCCGACCGCAGCGGTCGAGACCAGCAGATCGCCGCCTACGCCCTGCCGCGGTTGACCCGGGAGGCGATGGGCGCGCAGAGCGCCCACATCGACGCCGTGTCCGGCGCCAGCTACACGAGCCAGGGCTACGTCCAGTCCCTCCAGAGCGCTCTGGACCAGGCCCATGCCTGAGCACACGCACGGGCTGCGGCACGTGGAGGACGTCATGGGGACCGTCTTCTCCTTCGACATCCGCGACGCGCCGACACCCGACCTCCGCTGCGCCCTCGCCCGGGCCGTCGACGAACTCCACCGGGCCGACGGAATCTTCTCGACCTACCGCGCGGACAGTTGCATCAGTCGGCTGGACCGCGGAGAGATCGGGATGCACGACTGCCCCCGGGACGTCCTTGAAGTGCTCGAACACTGTGCCCACGCCGCCAGGGCCACGGACGGCTGGTTCAGCATCGTTCCGGCCGGCACCCTCGACCCGTCGGGTCTCGTCAAGGGCTGGGCCACGGAGCGGGCCTCCCGCATACTTCAGGAGGCGGGCGCCCGCCACACCTACGTCAACGGCGGTGGAGACCTGCAGATCACGGGCCGCAGGGCGCCCGGCACACCTTGGCGTGTCGGCGTCGCCCACCCGCTGCGGCCCGGCGCCCTCGCCACCGTGATCACCATCGACCGGAATCTGGCCGTCGCCACGTCGGGTACGGCGGAGCGCGGTGTGCACATCTTCAACCCCCACGACGGCAGCCCTGTCAGCGGCTTCGCCTCTCTGACCCTCGTCGGCCCGGGGCTCACCCTGACCGACGCCTACGCCACCGCCGCGTTCGCCATGGGCCCGGCCGCCCGCGAATGGGTCGAAGAACAGGACGGCTACGAGGCACTCGCCGTCCTGCCCGACGGCACCGAATGGCGCACCCGCGGATTCCACCGCCATGAATCCTGAACCGACCCGGTGATCCCGGCCGGCCGACCCGCCGTCCCCCACCTCTGGAGGAGCAGTCACTGGTCTCGCACGCCTGGGCGGGTGCCGACCGCTACGGTGACGGATGCCGCGCCCGCTCGCAGCTGCCTTCAGGCACCGCCGGGCAGGAGGCATCCTGGACGTCCACATGGCCGACGCGGCCGGGCCGGCCGACTCCGTGCCCCTCTCCACGACCCCGATACCGGGCACCGGCACAACCGGATCCGCGTCGCAGGACGCTTCCACCAGGGTCTCGCGGGCCCCTCAACGGACGCTCTCCCCGCTCGACCGAGGCGTTCGGTTGCTCCCCCCGCAGTTCATCCAGTCGTCCAGCACCTGGTGCGTCCGGTCGTCCGCAGCCTGCCGATGGGGCGTCCGGGCTCCCTCCGCTGCCGGGCGCCGCTCGACGTGCGGCTGTGGCGGGGCGGCCGGCCGACGTGTACGGCTGGGCTTTCGGCCGCTCGCGGTCCGCGTTCCGAAGCAGCGAATGCGCGACCGGGTCCTGCCGAAGGTCTACGACCTTCGGCAGGACCCGATTGGTGCGCGGGATGGTCCTCGCATTGGAGGAGCGGTTCCCTATCGCTGATACGAGGGCCGTCCCGGCCGATTCATCACCTACCCGACAGGACCTTTCCCACGCGTGGAGTGAAGGGACCCGCACAACTGGTGAGGGCGGCGCCGACATGCGGGGCCGCCCTCACCAAGTGTGCGGGTGCTTCTACCAGCGGTACCAGCGCCCCCGCTTGCCTCCGCCGTGTGCCGCCGGGCGGATCAGGAAGCCCAGCGCCCACACGATCAAAACGATTATTGCGATCCACCACAGCAGGTGAAGCGCGAAACCCGCACCGGCGAGAATCAGTGCGAGAAGCAGAACGAGCAGAATGGGAACCATGGTTATTACCTCCGAGGAGCCGTATGCCCTCGAGAGGTCATGGCATGTGCCGAATATCGAACTCTCTTATGTGCCGCTTGGAGGGGCCCGGCGAACGGGGCTCAGGTGCCGGGTTGTGGTGCCGGCTCGGCGCCCTTCGGCGGGGAGACCTGGTAGCCGATGGGCCGCGCAGTTGCCAGCCCCTACGAACGTCCACCGACCGCCGTGGTGTGCGACCGTTGACACCGCGCGCCGGCCTTGGCCAGGCGCCGGGACGGGCCGTGCCGTGCGGTCGAGACCGGCTCAGTGCCTGGCGGAGGTGCGGGCGGTGGCCGCCGAGACGTCCGCGTGCAGGGTGAAGACCTGGTCCAGACCGACGATGGACAGGATGCGGGCCGTGTTGGCGGGGACGGCGGCCAAGGCGAGGCCGCAATCATGCTCCATGACCACGTTGCGCGCCGCGAGCAGCGCGCTGATCCCGCTGGAGTCGCAGAACTCCAAAGCGGCCAGGTCCAGGACCAGCAGGTGGCCCGCGGTCAGGGAGAGGCCGGCCACCGCGGTGCGCAGTTCGGGCGCCGTCATGTAGTCGAGGTCGCCGGTGATCTCCAGTACGGGACCGGGGGCGGCGTCTCGGGTGGTGATCGTCAGTGGGCTCATGTCAGCTTTCACTCACGGTGGTGGGAAGCGGGGCGGGTACGCCGAGGGCGAGCAGCGCGGTGTCGTCGTCGAGTCCGGTGCCGAAGGAGGCCAACAGGCCGGTCAGGGCAGCGATCAGGGCCTGCGGGCCGTGCCCGGGCCGGGCGGCGGTGAACTCGCGCAGGGCGTCGTCGCCGTACCGCTCGCGCTGGGGCCCGGTGCGGGCCTCGGTCAGGCCGTCCGTGTACAGCAGCAGGGTCTCGCCGGGCAGCAGGTCGGTGCGGGTCGCGCTGAAGTGGGCCTGGGGCAGGACTCCGATGAGCATGCCGCCCGGGGTGGGCAGGTAGTCCGCGCTGCCGTCTGTGCGCTGGATCAGAGCCGGAGGGTGGCCGCCGGAGGCCAGGTGCACGCCGACGTGCTCGCCGGTGAGGTCGAGGACGCCGTATATGGCGGTGCAGTAGCGGGGATCGCCGCTGGTGTAGCGCTCGTGCAACACCGTGTTCAAGGTGGTCAGGACCGTGACGGGATCGGGATTGTGCAGGGCGGCGGCGCGCAGCGTGTAGCGGGTCAGTGAGGTCACCGCGGCGGCCTGGGGCCCCTTGCCGCACACGTCTCCGAGGAAGAACGCCCATCTGCCGGTTTCCAGGGGGAACAGGTCGTAGAAGTCTCCGCCCAGCAGATCCGGGGACGCCGTGTGGTAGTAGGAACCCGCCTCCAGTCCGGGAATCGTGGGCAGCTCCGCGGGCAGCAGGTTCTGCTGCAGCACCGCGAGAGCCTCCTGGAGCCGGGCTCGGTCCGCCTCGGCCTGCCGGCGTGCCTCCTCGGCCACCGTGCGGCGCCGCAACAGCTCGCTCTCGTAGGCGCGGCGGTCCCGGGCGTCGAAGACGGTGGTGCGGATCAGCAGCGGCTCGCCCTCCTCGGTGGTCTTCACCTTCGAGGTGACCAGCACCGGCATCCGGCCCGCGGCGGTCTTGATGTCCATGGCGATGCCGCTGACCGCGCCCTGCATCTGCAGCATGGGCGCGAAGTGCGTCTCGTGGTAGAGCCTGCCACCCACGGTGAGCAGATCAGCGAAGCGCTTCCGCCCGACCACCTCGGAGCGCTCCAGACCCAGCCAGGCCAGCAACGTGGCGTTGATCTTCGCGATCGTGCCGTCCATCAGCGTCGACACGTAGCCGCACGGAGCCTCCTCGTACAGCTCCTCGGCACTGTCCTCCAGCAGCGATGTGAACACCGCGTCCGTGGCATCCACGTCCTGTCCCTCGCCCGGCTCGGGCACCTGGTCGGTGCGGCACATCATCAGACTGCCCCCATGAACTCGGCGATCGCCGCCGCCGTCGCCTGCGGAGCGCTCAGCTGCGGGCAGTGCCCCGTCGCCTCCAACGTGATCAGCCGACTACCAGGAATCGCGTCGCGGACGTATGCGCCCACCTCCCGGGGCGCGATCAGGTCCTGCCGGCACTCCAGGATCAACGTCGGCACGGTGACCGTTCTCAGATCGTTGCGGCTGTCCGACAGAAAGGTCGTGCGGGCGAAGACACGGGCCATGTCCGGGTCGGTCGCGCAGAACGAGGCCGTCAGCTCCTGCCCGAGCTCCGGGCGCTCCGCGTTGCCCATGATGACGGGGGCCATCGTCGCCGACCAGCCCAGATAATTCGACTCCAACGACTCCAGCAACTCCTCGATGTCCTCTGCGCTGAAACCGCCCCGATACCCGTCCTCGTCGACGTAACGGGGTGAGGGGGCGATCATCACCAGTCGTGCGATGCGGTGCGGGGCTCCGGCCGCCGCGAGTACCCCCACCATCGCACTGACCGAATGTCCCACGAACACCACATCCCGCAGGTCCAGCTCCTCGACGACGTCCAGCACATCCCGTGCGTAGCCCTCCAGCGAGCCGTAACGCCGCTCGTCCCAGGCCGCCGAGTCCGCCCGACCCGAACCCACATAGTCGAAGAGCACCACCCGGTAGGCGTCGGTCAGCAACGGAAGCACCAGGCGCCACATGTTCTGATCGCAGCCGAACCCGTGAGCCAGCAGGAGCACCGGTCCGTCCTCGCGGCCGACGACAGTGACATTGTTCCTGCGGCGGATATCCATACCCGCCAGTTTCCCACCCCGCCCCGAACGGCAGCAGCCACCCCGGCTCCTCGATCGGAGCGCTTGGGCCTCGCGGTGTCGGATCGTCCCGGCCTGTTCAACCGGCGCTTCCAACGAAGGTGTGGTCGTGGAGTCGGGGTCGGCAGCGCATGCGGTGGGCCGCCGGCGGGCCCAGTTGGTCGAGCACAGGATCGCCGGACCGGGACATGACCCGGCCGGGGCGGCCCGCCCGCGAGGTCGCCATCGGCGAGGTCATCGGCTCCCTGCACGTGGGACACCTGATCAGGAGGGTCGCGTGCGGCTGCCGCGGCACGTCCGGCGATGCCACGGTCCCGGGAACCGCGTCGACAACGCGTGCCCCGCTGCGGGAGCTGACGGGCTCAGTCGCCGCCCGACGCGACCAGGCGGGTCGCCTAGTTCGAACCGAGGGAGCACACAGCCAGGAGGCACAGGTTTCCGCCCTGCGTGTTGCTGACACCGCCGCTGTGCCCGCCTCCCAGTGAACACTGGGCAAGCAGGCAGAGATTGAAGCCCTGTATCCCCTCGTAGGACGTCGGCATGGCCGGTCGCCCAAACGCCGACGTCCTTTCCTGTCCTGTGGTCCCCGAGTGCCGCACGACGTGGTGGCTCGGCAGCGCGGAGCCACTCGCCGATGCGGCCTCGGCCGTGACAGTCGTGGACATCAGCAGGAGGCCGGCGGCCGTGGCCGCAGTGCCCCAACGCAACGCGGAACGGGAGATGGTCACGGATCCTCCGGTACGTCGAATCGAATGTGTCACTCAGCTTCGTTCGGCACCCGGGCCCTCGGGGATTGGTGGCCGCAGACAGACGTGACGCACCTCACCCTGGCGAACTGTGCGTTTGTGAACATGTGGTGACGTCGTGTGGTGTGCGGCACAAAGTCCAATCCTCGGTCACGGGGCCTCCGAATGGTCCACCGATGGCGCCCACAGGGGCTAACAGCGGCGGTGGGACCGAACCCGCTGCACGGCCGCGCTCGAAGGAGAGGCACATGCGATGCCACGCCCGCGGAGGAACCCGTGTTCCTTCGCAAATCCCGTGACGTGGAGGCGACTCCCGCGAGCCTTCTCGATCGCGGGTTCTCCCTTCCTCGCCTGATCTCTCCCGCTCTTACGCAAAGGTGATTGCCGCGTGTCCGACGCGCATGTGACGAACAAGGTGCAGATCCTCCCGCTCACGGCCGCCCAGTCGGGCTTGTGGTTCGCGCAGAGGATCGATCCGGGCAACCCGTCGTACAACATCGCCGAGTACGCCGACATCCGCGGCGATCTCGACTTCTCCTGCCTGGAACGCGCGGTGCGGCACGCCGAGCGGGAGATGGAGGCGCTGCGTGTCACGTTCGAAGAGCGCGAAGGGGTCCCCTTCCAGCGGGTGCACCCGCCGGGCCGGCTCCGGATCGCCCTCGTCGACCTTCGAAGGCACGAGCAGCCTGCGGACGAGGCGGCTCGCCGGATGCAGCGCGACCTCACGCAGGCCGCCGACGTGACGCGCGGGCCGCTCGTGCGGCTGACGCTCTATCGCCTGTCCCGGGAACGGCACCTGTTTCACCAGCAGGTGCACCACCTGGCGCTCGACGGTTACGGCGCCGCGCTCGCGCTCGCGCGGATCGCCGAGATCTACAGCCTCCTGGCATGCTCGTCAGGCGCCCCGGCGCCCTTCGTACCGGCACCTCTCAGCCCGCTGCTGCGCGAAGAGCGGGCCTACGAGGAGACCGAGCGGGCAGGCGACGCCCGCTTCTGGGCCGATCACCTCGCGGACGCGCCGCCCGCCACCGGTCTGGCCGACGCCACCGCCCCGCTGGGACACGGCACGATCGTCAGCGGCCGCGGCGCCTCCCACCTGCCGGTCGAAGCCCTCAGAGCGGCGGCCAAAGAGATGCGTGTCGCCTGGCCCACCCTCTTCATGGCCGCCATGGGCGTCTACCTCCACCGCGCCCGGGGGCTCGGGGAGGTCGTGCTCGGCCTGCCGGTGACGGGACGGCGCACGAAGACGGCGCGCACCACCCCCGGGATGCTGTCGAACATCGTGCCGCTGCGCTTCTCCGTGTCGCCGTCGGACACCGTCGCCGAGGTGACGCGGCGCGCCTCCGCACAGGCCAAGCTCGTGCTGCGCCACCAGCGCTACCCCGCCGAGCAGATGCGCCGGGACCACCGTCTTACCGGCAGCCCACGACGTCTGGTCGGGCCGTCGGTCAACGTCCTCGCCTTCGACGACGCCTTGCGCTTCGGCGCCGCACTGGCCACACTCCACAATCTCTCCATCGGGCCCGTGGAGGATCTCGCCCTCGCGGTCCATGCCTCCTTCGCGGACGGTGAGCTCGGCATCGAACTGCTGGGCAACCCCCGCCTGCACGATGCGGGCGAACTGGATGCCCACCGGAACCGGTTCGCCGACCTGGTGAAGGAATTCGCCGGGGATCCGCGGCGCGTGATCGGGTCGCTCAGCCTTCTCCGCAGCCAGGAACGAGCACACGTGCTCTCACTGAGCCCCGGGCCGGCGCCGGTGGCCGGGACGCCGACGACACTGCTGGAGGAGTTCGCCCGCCGTGTCGCCGCTGCTCCCGAGGAGACCGCCGTCGTCGCCGAGGACAGCCGGCTGGGCTTCGCGGAACTCGATGCGCGCGCCGACGCCCTGGCTTCGGAACTGTCCCGGCACGGGGCGCGTGCGGGTACCCGAGTGGGTGTCGCCCTTCCGCGCTCGGTCGACCTGGTCGTCGCGATGCTCGCCGTGCTGCGCACCGGGGCCGCCTACCTGCCCCTGGACTCCTCGTACCCGGCGGATCGACTCGCCTGGATGCTCGAGGACGCCCGGCCGGTCGCACTGATCGCCACGCCGGACACGCGCCGGAGGGTGGATCCACAGGGCACGGTCACCCTCGTGGCGCCCGACGCCCACGGGCAGTCGGCGGACCGGGCGGCGGCGCCCGTCCGGCCACCGGGCCCGCACGACGCCGCCTACGTCATCTACACGTCGGGGTCCACCGGCCGCCCGAAGGCAGTGGTCGTGGAGCACCGTTCGCTGGCCAACCTCCTGACACACCACCGCCGCGAGTTCCACGCGCCCGCGCAGGACATGCTCGGACGGCGGGCGCGGGTGGCCCTGACAGCTGCCACCTCGTTCGACGCGTCGTGGGACCCGGTGCTGTGGATGATCGCGGGGCACGAGCTGCACATCGTCTCGGACACGACCCGCAGGGACCCCGAGGCCCTGGTGCGGCACCTGGTGGCGCAGCGGATCGACGTGGTCGAGAGCACGCCCACGTATGTGCGCCAGCTGATGCGGGCCGGACTTCTGACGTCCGCGGCACACCGTCCCCGCGTGATCGCCCTCGGCGGCGAACCCGTCGACAGCGCCTTGTGGGAGGAGCTCGCGGCCCACAGCAACCTCCTGGTCTTCAACTTCTACGGCCCGACGGAGACCACCGTCGACACCGTCACCGCACGGATCGTGCGCGGAACGCAGCCCGTCATCGGCCGCCCGGTCGCGGGCGCCCGCGCCTATGTCCTGGACAGCGCCCTGCACCCGATGCCGCCCGGCACGGCCGGCGAGCTGTATCTCTCGGGCGAGGGGGTGGCACGCGGCTACGCGGGCCGCTCCGACCTCACCGCCGAGCGTTTCCTCCCCGACCCGTTCGGCCCGCCCGGCACGCGCATGTACCGCACCGGCGACCTGGCCCGGTGGAGTGACGTCGGCGCGCTGGAGTTCCTCGGCCGCAGCGACCGGCAGGTCAAGGTGCGCGGCTACCGCGTCGAGACCGGCGAGGTCGAGTCCGCGCTGGGCTCCCTGCCCGAGATCGCGGAGGCCGCCGTCACGCTGGTCACCGGGCACGACGGCCCCCAGCGCCTCACGGCCTGGCTCGTGGCGAGGCCCGGCCACGAGGTTCCCGATCTCGTCGGCGTGCGCGACGCACTGGCGTCACGGATGCCGGAGCACATGGTTCCCTCCGCCTATGCCGTCGTCGACGCGTTGCCGCTCACGTCCAACGGAAAACTCGACACCGGCCGCCTTCCCGCCGCGGCGCCGCTCACCGCTTCGGGCGCCGCTGCGCGCACACCCGAGGAGGAGCGGATGTGTGCCCTGTTCGCCGACGTCCTGGGCGTGCCCGGCACGGGGCGCGACGACGACTTCTTTCTGCTCGGCGGGCACTCCCTGCTGGCCACCCGGCTGATCGGGCGGATCCGTGCGGTGTTCGGCGTAGAGGTTCCGGTGGCCGCCCTCTTCGAGGCCCGCACGCCCGCCGCGCTGGTGGCCGCGCTGGCCACGGCCGCTCCCGCGCGCCCGGCGATCGAGGCGATGGCACGGCCCGAGCGCGTGCCGCTGTCCTTCGCGCAGCAGCGGCTGTGGCTGGTCGAACGCATGGGAGACGGGGGCGCGGCCTACCACCTGCCCGTCGCCCTCCGCCTCACCGGCGAGATCGACACGTCCGCCCTGTCCCACGCGCTGGACGACGTCGTGCGGCGCCACGAGGCACTGCGCACCCTGATCGTGGAGGACGAGGACGGCGCCCACCAGCGGGTACTGCCGGCCGACACCGTAGGTGTCGTCCTCCACCACCGGCTTCGAGGCGAGCAGGGGGTGAGGCCCGATGCGTCCCCCTTCGCGCTGGATCGCGATCTGCCCCTGCGAGCTGAACTGTTCGCCACCGGTCCCGACGAGCACACACTCGTCCTGACGCTCCATCACATCGCCGCCGACGGTTGGTCGATGGCGCCGATGATGAGCGATCTGTCCACCGCCTACGCGGCACGTCTGTCCGGACGCGCCCCCGACTGGAGGCCCCTGCCCCTCCAGTACGCGGACTACACCCTGTGGCAGCGCGAGTTCCTCGGTGACAGCGCCGATCCCTCATCCCTCGCCGGGCAGCAGCTGGCCCACTTCACGGCCACCCTCCACGACCTGCCCGCCGAGGCCACGCTGCCCGCCGACCGTCCGCGCCCCGCCCGCTCCTCGGGTCGCGGCGGCACCGTCCCGGTCCGTCTCAGCGCCTCGACACACCGCGCGCTGGCCGACCTGGCGCGATCCCTGGACGCCACCCCCTTCATGGTGCTCCACGCGGCGCTCGCCGCCCTGATGAGCCGGCTCGGCACCGGCGAGGACGTGCCGGTTGGCACACCGGTGGCCGGCCGCGCCGACGAGCAGCTCACCGGCCTAGTCGGCTTCTTCGTCAACACACTCGTCCTGCGCACGGACACCTCCGGCGCCCCCGCGTTCCGCGACCTCGTCCGCAGGGTCCGCCACCACGACCTCGCCGCATACGCCCACCAGGACCTTCCCTTCGACCGGCTGGTGGAGGAACTGGCGCCCGGCCGACGGGCCGGCCGGCACCCGCTGTTCCAGGTCATGCTCTCCCTGAACAACGTGCCCGCCCCCACGCCCGCCCTGCCCGGCCTGGCGGTCGTCCACGACCCGTCCGTGGGCCGCGGCGGCGCCAAATTCGACCTCACCTGGGACTTCACCGAGAAGCACGACGCCGGCAACGACCCGGGGGGCATCGTCGGCGAACTCGAGTACAGCCAGGACCTCTACGACCGGAGCACGGCGGAACGCTTCGCCGAGCACTTCACGCTCCTGCTCGACGCGCTCCTCGACGACCCGGAACGTCCCTTCACAGACGTCGAGTTCCTCACGCCCGAGCAGCGGGCGGCCGCACTCGACGAGGCGGCCGGGCCCACCGCACTCAGCCCGGGGCGCACCGTCCTCGACGCCTTCGCCGCACAGGCAGCGAGCTCTCCGCAGCGCACCGCCGTGGTCTCCGCGGCGGAGAAGAGCACGTTCACGGACCTCCAAGGACGTGCCGAAGAGGTGGCTCGCCTCCTGGCCGACCGCGGCGTCGCCCGGGGCGACCGGGTCGCCGTCGCCCTGCCCCGCACCTCGTGGGCCGTTGCCGCCCTGCTCGGAACGTGGCGCGCCGGAGCCGTATACGTGCCGCTCGACCCGAGCCATCCGGCCGCCCGCAACCGCATGATCCTCGACACCGCGGCACCGCGGCTCCTGCTGACCACGCCCGAGCTGGCTCCCGCGCTGCCCGACTCGGTCGACGCACTGTTCCTCGACGACGCAGGTCGGCCGTCCGTATCCAGCGGCGGGCGCCTTCCGGAGCCCCCGGCCCCGGGCGAGGCGGCCTACGTGCTGTACACGTCCGGCTCCACCGGCCGGCCCAAGGGCGTCGTCGTCGAACACGGCGCGCTCGCCAACCTCCTGGCCAGCCACCAGGAACGGCTGCTCGGGCCCGCGGAGGCCGCCAACAACGGGCTGCCCCTGCGGGTCGCCCTGAGCGCCGCACTCACCTTCGACGCGTCCTTCGACCCGCTGCTGTGGATGGTCGCCGGACACGAACTGCACCTCCTGGACGACGCCGTCCGGATCGACGCGGAGGCACTCACCGCGCACCTGCACGAGCACGGCATCGACGTCCTGGAAACCACCCCTTCGTTCCTCGAACAGCTCAGGGCGGCAGGCCTGTTCGCGCCGGGCCGGCCGTGGCCGCGCGTCGTGGCGCTGGGGGGCGAGGCCGTCGACGAGACCCTGTGGAACGAACTCAGCGACCTTCCGGGCGTCGCCGTGTGGAACCTGTACGGACCGACGGAGGCGACCGTCGACAGCGTGATGGGACGCCTCCTGCCCGGCACCCGGCCGCACCTCGGCCAGTCCGTCGCCGGCATCCGCGCCCGCGTGCTCGACACGCGTCTGCGCCCGGCGGCCCCCGGCACGACAGGGGAGCTCTACCTGTCGGGCCCGGGACTGGCCCGCGGCTACGACCGTCGTCCCGGCGCCAGCGCCGAGCGCTTCCTGCCGGACCCCTACGGGCCGCCCGGCAGCCGCATGTACCGCACCGGCGACCTCGTACGGCGGGCGCAGGGCCGCCTCGTCTACGCCGGCCGCTCCGACGGCCAGGTCAAGGTCCGCGGATTCAGGATCGAGACCGCCGAGGTCACCGCGGCACTGGGCGCACACCCCGCCGTCGCCCGCGCGGCCGCGACCGTACGCCCCGGTCCCGACGGCACCGGTCGTCTCATCGCCTGGATCGTCCCGCGCGACGGCCGGGAAACCCCCAGCGCGGACATCAGGGCGTACGCGGCCGACCGCCTCCCGCGCTACATGGTCCCCTCCGCCGTGATCCCGGTAGCCGAACTTCCCCTGACCGTGCACGGCAAGACCGACTTCGATGCCCTGCCGGATGCCTCCCCCGACGATGCCGCGGCGCCCAAGGAGGCACCCCGATCGGCTCGGGAGGAGATCTTGTGCGCTCTGTTCGCCGACAGCCTCGGACACCAGGACGTCGGCCGCGCCGACGACTTCTTCGACCTGGGCGGGCACTCGCTGATGGCCACACGGCTCGTCGGCCGGATCCGGGCCGCGTTCGGCGTCGAGCTCCCCGTCCGCGCCCTCTTCGAGGCCGGCACGCCGGCCGCCCTCGCGGCCCGCCTCGACGAGGCCGCCACGGCCCGCCCGGCCCTGCGCCCGGCCCTGCGGCCCGAACACCCACCGCTCTCCCCCGCGCAGCACCGCCTGTGGTTCCTGCACCGGCTCGACCCGGGCAACGCCGCCTACCACATTCCGATCGCCGTCCACCTCGACGGGCAGCTCGACCACGCCGCTCTGCGCGCGGCGCTCTCGGATCTCGTGGCCCGCCACGAGAGCCTGCGCACCGTGATCAAGGAGCACGACGGCGCGCCGTACCAGGCCGTCCTCGACACCGGGGACGCACGGCCGGCGCTCCCTCTGACACCGATCCGGGAGGACAGCCTGGAGACGGGGCTCGCCGTGTCCGCCACCCGGGCTTTCGACCTCGTCCACGAGATCCCGTTGAGGGCCGAACTCTTCGAACTCGGCGACGACCGGCACGTCCTGCTGGTGACCGTTCACCACATCGCGGCGGACGGCTGGTCCATGGGGCCGCTCGCCCAGGACCTCGCCGGGGCGTACAGCGCCCGCGTGGCAGGCCGGTCCCCCAGCTGGCCGCGGCTGCCCGTCCAGTACACCGACTACACGCTGTGGCAGCGCGACCTCCTCGGCAGCACCGATCGACCCGACTCCGCCGTGTCCGGCCAGCTCACCCACTGGAAGGACCAGATGGCCGGTGCACCGCAGGAGACCGCCCTGCCCACGGACCGGCCGCGGTCCCACGTCTCCGGGCGTCGGGGCGGCAGCGTGCCGCTCCACCTACCCGCCACGACCGTGGAGCCCCTGACGGCGCTGGCCCGTGCCTGCTCGGCCAGCGTGTTCATGGTCCTGCACACGGCCGTCGCCGCACTGCTGCACCGGGTCGGCGGGGACGACGACATCACGATCGGTACCCCCGTAGCGGGGAGGACCGACGAGGCTCTCGACGGGCTCGTCGGGTTCTTCGTCAACACCCTCCCCCTGCGGACCGACCTGGCCGGCGATCCCTCCTTCAGGCAACTGCTCGCCAGGGTCCGGGAGTCGGACCTGTCCGCCTACGCGCACCAGGACCTCCCCTTCGAGCGGCTCGTGGAAGAACTGCAACCGGCCCGCTCCCTCAGCCGCCACCCGCTCTTCCAGGTGATGCTGAGCCTCAACAACACGCCCCCTCCCCGCCTCGAACTGCCCGGCCTGCACGCACGACTCGCCCCCGTCGAGACCGGCGGCGCCAAGTTCGACCTCTCCTTCGGTTTCACCCAGGTCGGTTCCGACCGGGGCGGGGCCGGCTTGGACGGGACGCTGGAGTTCGACCGCGACCTCTTCGACGCCGAGACCGCCCAGCGGCTCGCCGGCCTGCTCGCTCTCCTCCTGCGACAGGCCGTGGCGGACCCCGACCTCCCGATCTCCGAGCTCCGCACGACCGACGCGACCGAAGAGGCCGCACTGCTCGCCCAGGGCGACGGCGGCACCTCCCAGGAACCGGCCCGCACGATCCTCGACCACTTCGCGGACACCGTCGCCGCCTCCCGAAGCGGTGACATCGCCGTCACCGCTCCCGACGGACGGCTCTCCTTCGCCGAGTTGGACGAGCGTTCCGGCAAGGTCGCGGCGCTCCTCGCCACCGCGGGTGTGCGCCGCGGCGACACCGTCGCCGTCCTGCTGCCGCGCTCCACCGGCTCCCTGGCCGCACTGCTCGGTGTGCTGAAGGCCGGCGCGGTGTACGCACCGCTTGAGCGCAGCCTTCCGGACGCGCGGATCGCCGCCGTCCTCGACGATGCCTCGCCCGCGCTGGTGATCGCCGACGAGGCGTCCACGCCGCGGCTGCCCGGCTCCCGCCCCGTCCTCGTACTCGACGAGGACGCGCTCCCGGCCGGCCCCGACACCGTCAGCAGCGCTCGCCCGCCCAGGCCCATCGATCCGGCCTATCTCATCCACACCTCGGGCTCGACCGGCACGCCCAAGGGGGTGCTCGTCGGCCACGCCTCACTGGCCCGCCTTTTCGAGCACCACCGCACCCACCTCTACGCCCCCGCAGCACGGACGGCGGGCCGAGACCGGCTCAACGTGACCCTGACCGCCTCCCTGTCCTTCGACGCCTCCCTCGACCCGGTCCTGTGGATGATCGCCGGACACACCCTCCACATCATCGACGACCTCACACGCCGCGACCCCGAGGCCCTCGTCCAGACCGTACGCACGGAACGCCTCGACGTGCTGGAGTCGACCCCGACCCACGTCGCCCAGCTCCTCGACGCCGGCCTCCTCGCTCCCGGCGCGCACACGCCCAGCGTCCTCGCCCTGGGCGGAGAGGCCGTACCGGCCACGCTGTGGTCGAGACTGCGGGCCGCGCCCGGGACCGTGAGCTGGAACCTGTACGGACCGACCGAGGCCACCGTGGACACCCTGGTGACACCCCTGGCCGCAGCCGACCGCCCCGTCCTGGGCCCGCCCGTGACCGGCACCCGCGCCTACCTGCTGGACACGGCGCTGCGGCCCGTCCCCGCGGGGGTCGCCGGCGACCTCTACCTGGCCGGCGACAGCCTCGCCTTCGGCTACCTCAACCGGCCGGGCGAGACTGCCCGTTCCTTCCTGCCCGACCCGTTCCGGCCCGGCGGCGGACGCATGTACCGCACCGGCGACCGGGCCCGCCGCGCCTCCGACGGCGCCCTCCTGTTCGCCGGCCGCGGCGACACCCAGGTGAAGATCCGCGGCTTCCGCGTCGAACCCGACGAAGTCGCGGCCGTCCTGGAGACCTGCACCGCCGTCGCACGGGCCGTCGTCGTCCCGCAGGACACCGGCACAGGTCCCCGCCTTGCCGCCTACCTCGTCCCGGCCGACCCGCCCGGCGACACCCTCCCACCCGAAGCCGAAGCGATCCTCGAAGCCGCCAGGGAGCACGTCACCGACGCCCTGCCCGAATACATGCTGCCCACGGCGTGGGCGGTGGTCGGCGACATTCCCCTGACGCCCAGCGGCAAGCTCGACCGGCACGCCCTTCCGGAACCCACCGCGTCAGTCCGCACCGGCACCGGCCGCACCAGCCCCCGCACCCCCCGCGAGGACGTGCTGTGCACCCTCTTCGCGGAGACCCTCGGCATCGAAAAGGTCACCATCGACGACGACTTCTTCGCCCTGGGCGGACACTCCCTGCTCGCGACACGCCTCATCGGCCGCGTACGGGCCGTCCTCGGCGTCGACGTCAGCATCCGCAGCATCTTCGAAGCACCCACCGTCGCCCGGCTGGCCGCACGGCTCGCCGACGGCGCGGACGACGACCCCCTCGCCACGCTGCTGCCTCTGCGGACCACCGGCGAACGGCCGCCACTGTTCTGCGTCCACCCGGCGACCGGTCTCGCCTGGACCTACGGGGGACTCCTCCCCCACCTCGACGCCGACCAGCCCGTCTACGGCCTCCAGGTACCCAACCTCGACGGCACCTCACCCCTCCCGGACACCTTGAGCGCACTCGCCGCCCGCTACGTCAGCGAACTGCGCTCCGTGCAACCCCACGGGCCGTACCACCTGCTGGGCTGGTCCTTCGGCGGCAACATCGTCCACGAGGTGGCCGTACAGCTCCAGGAAGCCGGAGAACGGGTGGCTCTGCTCACCATCCTGGACGCCTTCCCCGTCGCGCCACGCGACGACCTCGACCGTGCCGACCGGGACACCATGTTCCGAGCGCTGCTCGCCAACCTGGGCCTGGAAGGCGACCTCCTCACCGATCCGCAGCCACTCGACATCACCCACGTCCGCGACCACTTCCGCGCCATCGGCAGTCCCATGGGCTCCCTCGAACCCGCAACGCTCGAAGCCATGGTCGACTCGTTCATCGCCCAGGCCAGGCTGATGCGCTCCTTCACCCCGCGCCCCTTCCACGGCCCCGTCCTGTTCTTCACCGCCACCGAGGGCCGGCCAGCCGACCAGTTCCCCCTCAGCCTGTGGGACCCGTACATCACCGGACACATCGAGAACCACGACGTGCCCTTCGCCCACGCCCGCATGTTCCAGCCCGCCGCGCGCGCCCAGATCGGGCCCACCGTGGCCGCCGCACTGCGCTCACTGCACCGCACCACGCAAGGAGACCCGTCATGACCAACCCCTTCGACGATCCCCGCACCCAGCACCACGTCGTCGTCAACGACGAGGACCAGCACGCCCTGTGGCCCTCCTTCGCCGACATACCCGCAGGATGGACCGCCGTCTTCGGACCCGCCGAACAGGCCAAGTGCCTCGACTACGTCGAACAACACTGGACCGACATCACCCCGCGCAGCGCCCGTACCGCAGCCGCCGGCTGACCCTCCCGGGCCAAGCCCCCGATCCTTCCGACGACACGAGGAGCCCCATGACGTACCGGCAGGTCCCCGATGCGGCGATACGCGCCGTGGGGCTCACCAAACACTTCGGTACGAAGCTCGCGCTCGACGGTGTCGACCTGGAGGCGGCCGCCGGCACCGTGCTGGGAGTGCTCGGTCCCAACGGCGCCGGCAAGACGACCACCGTGCGCATCCTCTCCACGCTCCTGCGCGCGGACCGGGGACGCGCCTGGGTGGCCGGCCACAACGTCGCCGCCGACCCGGACGGCGTACGCAGGCGCCTCGGACTGTCCGGGCAGTACGCGGCCGTCGACGAGAAGCTCACCGGCCGCGAGAACCTCTACCTCGTCGCCCGCCTCTACGGCATGCGACGGGCGGCGGCACGACGCCGCGCAGCGGAACTCCTCGAATTCTTCCGGCTCCTGGAGGCCGCGGACCGCCCGAGCGGCACGTTCTCCGGCGGCATGCGGCGCCGGCTCGACCTCGCCGGCGCCCTCGTGGCCAAACCCCCGGTGGTGATCCTCGACGAGCCCACCACAGGACTCGACCCACGCGGCCGCGCGGACACCTGGACCTCCATCAGAGAGCTGGTGGCCGCAGGCACTACCGTCCTGTTGACCACCCAATACCTCGAAGAGGCAGACCAACTCGCCGATCACATCGTCGTGATCGACCGCGGAAGGGTCATCGCGCAAGGTACAGCCCCCCAGTTGAAGGCCCGAGTCGGAGGGGAACGACTCGCCCTCACCGTGCCACACGTCCGGGACCGGGAACGGGCCCTCGGCGTCCTCGCCGGCCTGGGCCCCCACCGCCCCGACTTCGACCCGCGCACCGGCCGCTGCACCGTGGCCACCGACGACGGCGCCCGTGCCCTGGAGTACGCCCTCGGCCTGCTGCGCCTCGCCGAGGTGCCGGTGGCCGACGTCTCGCTCGCCCCGCCCACACTGGACGACGTGTTCCTGGCCCTCACCGGCCACACCAGGCCCGAGCCACCTCCTGGAGCCGGCGCGCCGACGCCCGGCGGACGCCACCGGGAGAACTCGTGAACCTCCTGCCGCGAACCGCCCGCGACGCCGCGATCCTCGCCGGACGCAATCTGCTCAACCTCCGGCGCACGCCGGGATCCGTGATCGCCGCCCTGGTCCAACCCGTGATGTTCGTGCTCCTGCTGGCCTACGTCTTCGGCGGCAGCCTCGGCGGCGCCGGATACCGCACCTTCCTGATGGGCGGCATCTTCGCCCAAGCGGTCACCTTCAACGCCGCGTTCACCGCCCTGGGCCTGGCCGCGGACCTGGACAAGGGCATCGTGGACCGCTTCCGCAGCCTGCCCATGCCCCGCATGGCGGTCATCCTCGGACGCACCCTGTCCGACCTGCTCATGAGCGTCGTCACGCTGACCGTGACCTCGCTGTGCGGCCTCCTGGTCGGCTGGCGCATCAATGGATCACCGACCGCGGCCGCCCTCGCCTACCTTCTGGTGCTGCTGTTCGCCTTCGCCATGTCCTGGGTAGGGGCCACGATCGGACTGGTCGCACGCAGCGTCGAAGTCGCGCAGAGCGCCGGCCTCATCTGGCTGTTCCCCGTGACGTTCGTCTCGTCGGCCTTCGTCTCCACCAGCACCATGTCCGGCCCGCTGCGAACCGTCGCCGAATGGAACCCCGTCTCGGCCACGGCGACCGCGGTGCGGCGCCTCTTCGCCAACCCGCCTCCCGGGGACCACCCCTACGGCAGCGCCTGGCCCGTCGTCCACGCCCTCCCCTACTCACTGGCCTGCGCGGCCGCGATCACGGCGGCCTTCATGGGCATCGCCCTCACCAGGTTCAGGCGCATCACCCGCGGCTGAGTGCCGAGCACGTCCTCTGAGCGCGCAAACGGGCCGCGCGCACAAGCCGAACCCTCCGACCCCCTCACGCAGGGGACAACACATTGCGAAGCACCGCGACCCCCGCGACCGACGGAAACAGCAGCCCCTCCAGCCGAGGCACCAGATCGTCCACGGTTCCGCACTGTCGACCACCATGCCCCAGCCACTGGCGAATTTCAGGGCAACTTGCCAACGTCGACCGCACCGCCACACCGTCACTCACCGTATGCAGACCACGGAAGTTGAGCCAGAACCCGATCTCGTGAACATCGCCGCTCGCGCTCCCCAGGCACCTCCCGCGGCATCGTCCTCTGTTGGACTGCGCGACGGAGAGGTTGGCGCAGCGCGAACGCGACAGGCGCTGTAAAGGTGGAAAACTACAGTGATGGACAGGAGCCAGCCGCGACTGAACGGCACCGCGCAAGCCGGGCCCGGAATGAAAAGCGCCGACGGCTTCCTGGAGGCACTTGTTCGAAGCGACTTGCCACCATTGCGTGGTGACCGGCACACGGGCCAGGACTTCCGTGCCAACGTCGTCACCCGCGACCTGGGCCCCTTGCACCTGACCGAACTGGTGACTCCGGAAGGCGAATGCTTCCGCGACGCCCGTTCGGCACGTGCTCAGGACAGCGAGCTGTGGCAGATCGAGGTGGTGACACGAGGACACGTACGCGCCGAGCAAGGCGGCAGCACACCGCCGTACTGGGCCCCACGGACCTGGTCCTCATTGACCCGGTACGGCCGGTGCGGTTCGCCAGTTCCGCGACCACCCACGTGACGATGCTGCTGCCGCGGCACCTACTGCGGCTCCGCGAAGATGAGGCCGCGCGGCTGGTCGGTGCAAGGATCCGCGGCGACCAGGGCCCCGCAGCGCTGGTGTCCTCACTCCTAAGGGACATGACGCGAACCCTGGCCGGGTTCCGCGCCCACGAGGCGGACCGGGCGGCAGCCGCTGTGATCGAACTGACCGCGGTGGCGATGGCCTCCTACCTGGGCGACACTCGGCCCGTCGACGACGACGTACTGCGCACGCGCGTCATCGGCTTCATCGAGGCGAGACTGTCCGACAGAGATCTCACCCCGGCCAAGGTCGCCGCGGCGCACCACATTTCGCTGCGCCGACTGCACAAACTGTTCCAAGGCCAGCCCCTGACCGTGGCTGCCCTGATCCGCCAGCGGCGACTGGAGCGTTGCTACACGGATCTGCGCTGGAGGAAGACCTCGGTGGCCGCCGTGGCCGCCTCCTGGGGTTTTGCCGACCCGGCCCACTTCAGCCGACTGTTCAGGGCGACCTACGGGCACAGCCCGGGGGCACGGATGTCCAATGACGGTGCGCTGGCCGTCAATGACCACGTCGCTGGACCCCGCAAGGATGGTGACCGAAAGACGTAAAACGGAAAGGGGCCTGAAATGGATCCGTCAGCCGACACACGGCACCGCATCCCCGCCCGGATGATCGAGGGTTGGAACCACGGCGACGCAGCCGCGTTCGCGGCGGACTTCGCACAGGACGCCGAACTCATCGATTTCGACGGCACCGTCCACAAGGGACGCGACACGGTGATCGCGTTCCAGCAGCCGGCCTTCGACACATTCCTGAAGGGCTCCCGGCTCGTGCGCGGCGAGGTGGAGTTCGCCCGGGTCGTCGCACCGGGCTTCGCCGTGATTCACCACCGCTTCGGCATGGTGATGGCCGGTGAGGAGGAGCCCCCTCCATCCCGCTACTTCCTGCAGCTTTTCGCAGTGATCTGGCAGAACGACCGCTGGGAGATGGCGACGCTGCAGAACACGCGCCGGGTCTCTCTCGAGTCCGCCATGGCTCTGGACGCACAAACGGCCACGTGATTCGGGCACTTTTCCAGCTCTCGTAGGGCGTCTCGGGCCAAGATTTCCTTCAAGTGGACAGAGGCGGACAGCCGGTGCACCACGATCGGAGCGCCCGCCATACCTCCAGCCTGCACCTCCCCGGTGCGTACCTCGCAGGGAAGCAGCACCTGCAGCCGGCAGGCGCAGTGCCCGCCCCCGCCCCTGTGCGGTGATCACCCGTTGCGATGGTGCGGGCGCGTGCCGCACCCCCCGTTCCGGGCGCGGGCGGCACAGTGGGAGGCACGCGCCCCGTAGTCGTCGCCCGACCTGCGGCGGCGCGCGAGCCGGGCACGCCGCCCGGCGAGCAGAATCAGGCCCAGCGCAGCGCTCTCGCCGCAGCGATTTGCTTCCCCGAACGACGCTGCTCCCGCCCGTCTTTTCACAGGGGCGTCAGAGGGGAAGTCTGTCCACTCACCACGCGCTGACCTGCAAAAAGGGCCCATTGCCGGGAGGGCCGTGGAACCTCCCACGCGACCCTCGTTGCAACCTCCCAGGCAACAGCGATGCGGTGCCTGGGGGCTGGTCGGCGCGCAGGAGCTTTGGGCCCCGGGAGAGGTGAGCAACCAGCCGAAGCGGTGACGCCCCGCTGCGTGAATCAACGATCCCGGGCACGGCTCGTCACGGCCACCGCTCGCGGGTCGGCCTCGGGCGGGCGCGGACAGGCGCACGCTGGAGGTATGGCACACGAGCAGTCCCCGCGACCCACACGGCCCGACGACGAGACGCGCATGCACCGGCCGGGCAAGAAGGTCCCCGTGAGCGGGATCTACGAGTGTACGTGCGGCCAATCCCACCGCTACACCAACACCGATGTGACGGGGAAGACGTTCCCGCCGCCGCCGGAGGATTGCTCGGGCGTCGGCTGGAACCTCAAGGAGGCCACCCTCCACCAGTGACCCCCGGTGGCCGTGGCCTCCGGCGTGTGGCCCGCACCCCTCAGACGCCGCCTGGGCGGCGAGGGGTGTGGGGCATACGTGCGACCAGGGCACCGGTGATGCGATCATCGAAACTGCCGGCGCGGGCGCCGGTGATGACCAGCTCGGCCAGCTCGCGCAGCTTGATGTTGGTGTTCATGGAGGTCTCGCGCAGCACGTCCCAGGCTTCTTCGGGCATGAGCCGGCCCAGCGCGATGAGGATGCCGGTGGCCTGGTCGATGGGGGCGTGAGAGAGCAGGGCCTGCTGAAGCCGCGCCACCTGGTGCTGTAGAGCGGCGACCGTGTCCGCGACCTGTCCGGCCTGCGGCACGGAGGACTGGGGGATGCGTCCCTGTACCTTCACCTGCACCCTCGGATGCTGTGAGCATAGGTATCACGGGCCGTCATCGTGGCGTGTCGGTCACAGTTTCACTTGCCGACCGGACGCGAGCACGTTTATGGACGGGGCGTGGGGTGACCCAGCGGGGCCGGTCAGGAAGCGGCCGCGCGACGGGGCCCAGCTGATCCCAGCCGGGCCCCGCTGCCACCCGCCCGACGTGCGTACACGACACAGCCGTGCAGGCGGGAACGCATGGCGGATGCCCCGATCGTCATGCACCGGCCATCGGCCACCGGCGACTGGCGCGTCACCATCCGCGACCGCATCATCGGCCTCGCCGACTCCGACCACGACCTGATCGTCTTCCTCGAAGCCGCGTGCCTGCTCGACCCTGACCGGCTGCCGGACGACCCCCGCTGGGTCGAATGACGCGGCGCCCGCCCCCCGCCACTGGGAAGCCGGCTGAGACAGGCATGAGGGTGGCGAAGCGCCCTCATGCCTGTCTCAGCCCTGAGGACGGGAGGGCGTCCGGGGTAGCACCGCTCGCTGGGGAGCGGGCTACACGTGGATGGTGCGTGTCATGGTGGTCATTTCTGGGCCGGGTTGCCTTGGGCGAGTCGGGCGAGGTGGTCCCATTCCTCCAGGCTCGCGAGCCTGCCCGCGTACTCGGTGCGCAGTGCGTCCAGGCCGCCGGTGCCGAACAGGACGCGCAGGGGCGGGTTCGGGGCATCTGCCACGGCCAGCAGTGCCTGGGAGGTCGCGGCCGGATCGCCCGGGACGAACCCACTCGCGCTCGCGCCGGTGAACAGCGCCTGGCGGGCGTGGGCGTAGGCCGGGTCCGGCTGGGACTGGGGAGAGTTTTCAGCCAGGCCGGTGGGGAACATGACGGGCTCGATCAAAGTGACGTGGATGCCGTATGCCTCGACCTCGGCGGCCAGGGACTGGCTCATCGCCTCCATCGCAAACTTCGTTGCCTGGTAGATGCCCAGAGCCGGGTAGGCGATCAGCCCGCCGAGGGAGGAGACCTGAAGGATGCGGCCGGCACGGCGCTCTCGCATTTTCGGCAGGACGGCCCGGGTGGTCCACAGTGCGCCGAAGTAGTTGACGTCCATCTGCGCGCGGGCCTGCTCGGCGCCGACCTCCTCGACCGCCCCGACAAGCATGTGCCCGGCATTGTTGACCAGGACATCGATGCCCCCGAAGTGCTCCTCGGCGGTGTGGACCGCGGTGTCGACGGCGGCCCGGTCGGTCACATCGAGTGCCAGCGGCATTACCTGGCTGCCGTAGCGGTCGGCGAGCGGCTTGAGGACCTCCGCGTCGCGGGCGGTGGCGACGACCTGGTCGCCGTGCTCGAGGATCGCTTCGGCCCACAGGGCGCCGAACCCCCGGGAGGCGCCGGTGAGGAACCATGTGCGTGCAGTAGTCATGCTGTTTCTCCGTACGTGTGTCGGTACGGCCCAGCGTCGGTGATCACCCGGGCGGTAGGCAGAGTGAGGTTCACTCTGCCTACCGCCTCACTGTGGGTGCAGACTTTTCGTGTGGACACTCAGCAGCTGGCCCAGTTCCTGCGCGTGCGACGCGAGGCGCTCAGCCCCGCCGACGTCGGCCTGACCGCGGCCGGCCGACGGCGCACACCCGGGCTGCGCCGCGAAGAGGTGGCGGCGCTCGCCGACGTCTCGACGGACTACTACACACGCCTCGAACAGCAGCGTGCCACAGCTACGCCGTCGGAGCCGGTACTGCGCGCACTGACCCGCGCACTGCGCCTGAGCCTGGACGAACGCGACCACCTCTACCGGCTGGCCGGCCTGAACGTGCCTGATAGCCGCCGCGGCGACCGGCACGTCGCCCCGGCCCTGCTGACTGTCCTCGACCGGCTCTACGACGTGCCGGCGCAGGTGATGACCGACCTCGGCGACACACTCGCCCAAAACCATCTCGCCCGCGCCGTCTTCGGTGACCTCACGGGTCTCAGCGGCCCCGGGGCGAGCGTCATCTACCGCTGGTTCACCGATCCCGCCGCCCGCCATGGGACGCCGGTCGAAGACCACGCCGAAGAGTCACGGGCGCTCGTCGCCGACCTACGCTCCGCCGTCACCCGCCGCGACGACGAACCCGCCCGCAGGCTGGTCGAGCAGTTGGGCACCGCCAGCCCCGAATTCGCCGCCCTGTGGGAACTGCACGACGTCGCCGTACTGCGCTGCCGCCGCAAACGCATCCTGCACCCCGAAGTCGGCCTGCTCGAACTCGACTGCCAGTCCACGCTCGACGAAGACCGCACCCAGGTCCTCGCCCTCTTCTCACCCATCCCCGCCACCCCGACCGCCGAACGACTCACCCTCCTCAGCCTCACCAGCACACCCCGCCCGTAACACCACACCCCCCAGCCGGTTGCAGCCGTGAAGAGCCTCGTACACCCCGGAACACCCGGTAGGGAGATCAGACCCGGAACGTTCGTCCACGGGGCCGACGTCGGCCGCTGGGTGACCCGACAGCGGAGCGGGTGGGCGAACAACGGCATGGACCTGACCCGCGTGGACCTGCGCGGCGTGAACCTGCGCGCCGCGTTCCTGGGCAACGCGAACCTCAGTCACACGGACCTGTCCGGTGTGAAGCTGTCCGGCGCGCGGCTGATGCGCGCGGTGCTGGCCGGCGCGGACCTCTCTCGCGCCCGACTGTCCCGCGCGAGCCTGCGCGATGCAAGGCTGGCAGGCGCGAAGCTGGCCCGCGCGGTCCTGACCGGCGCGGACCTGAGGGGCGCGGACCTGACCGACGCGGACCTGACCGACGCGGACCTGACCGACACGGACCTGGCAGGAGCAACCTGGGACTGGATGACCCACTGGTCTGCCGAGTTGAAACCGATCGTCCGCGAGCAGTCCGACGAAGTGAGGCCCGGAATCTACCAAGTGCGGGATGGCTCAGCCCCAGACCGCTCGAACGTCTGGGTCTGAGCGACGCGCGAACCGACCCCTCACGGCCTCAGCGGCCGCAGGCGCCGTGGCAGAGGGTGGCCGTCTGCCACAACGCCTACGACCGCTGAAAGCCCCCGAGCGGTCCGCTCGCGTGCCACCCTGCCTGATTCGAACGTGGCGCTCCTCCGGAGCAAGCAAGCCGACACCATCCGCTCACGACGACGAACCACTGTTGACCTTGAGTTTCCACGCCCTCACGGCTGAGAGGCCGTCCTCATGACGGACAAACGTGGCAGGCTCGAAGGCCAGGCGGTTCACCCAGGCAAGTACGCACTTGTCGAATGGGTGTCACCACCCGAGTACGATTTGATCGCCTCCTGCCGACCGCCGTGCTGTCCAAGACCAGTTTCAGCATTCCCCCTTGGGGGTCGACGTCTTCGACGGCTACTTGCGGGGCCTGGTACTTGCAGAGGCCGAGTTCACTACAGATGACGAGGCGTCCTCTGGGCGCTTGCCACGCACAGACGGCCGGTCGATCGATGCGTAGGTGGAATCAGTCGTGCGTGGTGGCCGGTGAGCCGGCGATGGCGGTGAGCCGGAGCTTGGTCTCGTCCTCACTGCCGGGCACGGCGGTCATGATGACGATCTTGAGCTCGGAGTCGCCGTCGGTCAGGACGTCGCAGTCCACCGTGACCGGGCCCACCGACGGGTGGTCGACCGTCTTGTGGTCTTCGCGGTGCGCGGCCACCTCTCCGGTCGCCCATAGCTCGGCGAACCTCCTGTTGCCCGCGTTCAGATCGCGGATCAGCGCGGCCAAGCGGCTGTCCTGGGGGAAGCGGCTGGTGGCGCGGCGCAGGTCGGAGACGACGGCGGCGTCGGTGGTGTCGCGGTCCGCCTCGGTCACTGGCCACAGCGCGAGGTGGGCGGGGCCGGCGTCCACTGGGAACCTGTCGCGGGCGAAGTTGCGCAGCCGCGGTGGCGAGGCGGAGGGATCGCCGAGAAGGGCGGCCCACCCGCGGTTCCACCACACCAGTTGCCAGTCCGCCGCGAACACGGCCACCGCCACGTCCCGGAGGCGGGCGAGCACCCGTTGCACGCCGGGCGGGAGATGGTCAGAGATCGTACCGTCCACCGGCGGTGCGAGCTGGGCAAGCCGGTACAGGTGGTCACGCTCGGCGGTGGACAGCTGCAGGGCTCGCGCCAGGGACGCCACCACCGACGGTGAGGGTGTCGTGGCACGACCCTGTTCGAGGCGCACGATGTAGTCGACCGATACCCCAGCCAGGTCAGCCAGTTCTTCGCGTCGCAGCCCGGCTGCCCGGCGCCTGCGGGCCACCGGCAGTCCGGCGGCCGATGGGGGCAGCCGTTCCCGCCACGTGCGGATCATCACGCCCAGTCCAGTTCCGGGTGTCGCCGACATGAACTCCATCCTCCTGCATCCCCGGTCGCGCATGGGGGCGCGAGGGTGGTACTGGTTTTCCTACCGCCGAAGCGTCCCTGGTCCGCCTCCCTTGTCGGGATCAGAGTCGAACGCATGACCATCATTTTCATCACCGGAGCCAACAAGGGACTCGGCCGCGAGACCGCCCGCCGCCTGATCGAGTGTGGCCACACCGTGCTCCTCGGAGCACGCAACCGCGAACAGGGCGAGGAGGCCGCCGCTGCGCTCGGCGCACGCTATGTCCCCATCGACGTGACTGACGACGCATCCGTGGCCGCCGCGGCCGCAGACGTCGCCGAACACGAGGGCAGGATCGACGTCCTGATCAACAACGCTGGTGTGCACGGCCCCGTCGGGGATCCCAGCGACCTCACTGCCGCCGTCGCCCGTGACGTCCTCGACGTCAACGTCATCGGCGTCATCCGCACCACTACCGCGTTCTTGCCGCTACTACGCCGCTCGGATGACCCTGTGATCGTCAACGTCAGCAGCGGCATGGGCTCCCTCGCCCTCACCCACGACCACGGCCGGCCCGAGTCGCACGTCGTCGCGCCGCTGTACACCTCCTCGAAGGCGGCCCTGACGATGCTGACCACGCAGTACGCCAAGGGGCTCAAGGGCATCCGCGTCAACGCTGCCGACCCCGGTTACACCGCGACCGACCTCAACGGTCACAGCGGCCCCCAAACCGTCACCGAGGGCACGGACGCGATCGTCGCTCTCGCCACCGAGGAGCCCGGCGCCGGCAGCGGACGCTTCGTCTCCCGCCATGGCGAGATCGCCTGGTCCTGACACCGGCCGCGCCGGATCAGCCATTTCAGGGGCGCAGCTCGCATCGTGATCGATCTGCGGTTGCCCTCCCGGCCTCCCGTCGGGTACGGCCGGTGTGGAGCCACCCGGGCGACGGAAGCCGCCGTACGGGACGTACGACGTCTACACCGGGTCTCTTACATGCGGTTGCACGTCATCGCGAGGGACACCGCCGAACAGGCCTGGGCCGAGGTCCGGCGGCTGCTCGACGGTCTCTCGGACGAGGTCTTCTCCGAGGTGCAGGCGGGACCCGCCCGCAGCGAGTCGGAGGGCCGGCGCAGGATGCTCGCCCTCCGCGGTGGCGGTCGGGACCGGCTGGAGGTCGCATTCAACCTGTGGGCGGGCATCGGCCTGGTGCGCGGCGGTGCGGGTGCCGCCCTCGTGGGCAGCCACTCGGAGGTGACAGCGCGCATCGAGGAGCACCACCGGCTCGGCATCGACGAGTCCGTGCTGTCGGGCCACCCCCACGTCGAGGAGGCCTACTGGTTCGGGGAGGGCGTGCCGCCAAGACTGGCCGCGGCAGGCCTGCGGCACCACCCCGCGCGTCCGGCCCGCCGACAGGCGAACGCCGTGCCGTTCGCCTCAGGAACGGAAACCTGAAGACGGATCGCGAAGACGGTCGCGGACAAGGCCGCCGTCCGGCGAAGCTCGCCGCAGATAGTCTTCCGTGGCCTGCGCGGCACGTCCGACGTGCTCCGCCATCAGCGCGCGCGCCGCGTCGCGGTCGCCGGCCTCGATGGCGGCCAGCACGTCGCGGTGCTCCTGCGCCGCACGGGCGAGCCGGCCGCTCGCGGTGAGCCCCTCCAGAGGCATCTGCCGCCAGGCGCGGGCAACGAAGTCGGCCAGCAGCGGGGAGCCGCCGGCCCGTGCGACGGCCAGGTGGAAGCGTGCGTTGAGGTCGCCTGTGCCGGCGGGGCCCGTCTCGGCGAGCGCGCGGTCCATGGCGTCGCACGCGGCGGCGATGTCCGCCACGTCTCCCGGATCCGCGCGCATGGCCGCCAGCATCGCCGCCTCGGGCTCCAGTATGGAGCGCAGCATGGAGACCTCGGAGGAACGCTCGGCTGAGTTGCCGCCGATCACCGTCACATGGTTGGGCCGCCGCACGACGAGGCCCTGCTCGGCGAGGAGGGAGAGCGCGTCGCGCACCGGTGTCTGGCTCATCTCAAGCTGCTGCGCGAGGGAGGCCAGCACGACCCGCTGGCCCGGCGCCAGCTCGCCCGTCCTGATCGCGCGCAGCAGCGCTTCGTACGCGACCTCGCTCTTGGTGGGGGTGTGCACCGGGCCGAGACTCATGGCCGCCAGCCTAACGGCCGGTCGCGCGGCCCACTCCGGGGCCGCGGCGATCCGGGTCGCCCGGCAGCGCGTGCAGGGCGACGGTGACCGTGCCGCCACGGGAGATCGTCCCGTACACCGGGCAGTTCTCGGTGTAGAGGCGAGTGAGCCGCCGCGCGGTGTCCTCGTCGACCCCCCAGGTGGTGACGGAGAGTGCGACCTCCTCGTAGCGGGTGGGGTCGGTCGCGTCGCGGGTGTAGCCCACGGTGGTCTCGACGTCGTCGAGCGCCGCGTCCTCCTCGCGGGCGAAGTGGGTGATGCTGCTGACCGCGCAGGTCCCGAGGGAGGCGAGGAGCAGTTCCCCGGCGAGCCAGGCCTGGCTCCGCCCGCCCCTGCCGCCGGTCGAGTCGGTGACGAGGAACTGCTCGCGCGCCTCGGCCAGGAACCGTCCTGCCGTTCGTGTGGTGGTGACGGTGACGCTGTCGTCGTGGATCGTCATGGTGTGTTCTCTCCTCGGTGCAGTGGATGCCGGGTGCGGTTCAGGGGGTCCGGAGTGCGGGGATGATGTGTTCGGCGACCTCGTAGGCCCCTTCGAGCAGCGGTAGGGAGTCGAGGATGAAGATGTCGACGCCGGCCGAGTGGTACTCCTTCAGCCGGGTGGCGATGCTGTCGTGGCCGCCGACGAGGGCCATCGGCGGTCCCTGCTGGAGCAGAGAGATGCCCGGCCAGAGGTTGTCGTCGTGGGCCAGGTCGCGGGCCGCGGGCAGGCCGCCCTCGCGCAGGACGTCGAGTCCTTTGGCGGGGAGGTGCGCGAAGACGCGCGACTGGGTCACGGACGTGCCGCCGCCGTTGCCGCCCTTCGCGATGAGTCCGAGCTTGCGGTCGAGGGTCGCCCTGCTGGTCGCGGCGAGCAGCCGGTCCGCCTTGCGCCAGGCGTCCTCGTCCGTGGCGCCGGTGATCAGGGAGGCGCGCAGCCCTATGCGGGGTTTCCTGCCGTGGGCAGCTGCCTTCTCGCTCACGGCCGCCGTCTTCTCGGTCAACTGCTCCAGCGGCTCAGAGAAGGTGAGGTATGCGTCCGCGAACCGGCCTGCCACGTCGAGGGCCTTGGGCGACGACCCGGAGAACCACAGCGGGATGTGGTCGCGGTGCGGCTCGATCCAGGGGTTGCCGCGCGCGTTCTCCACGTCGACGTACCGGCCGCGGTACGTGACGGTCTCCCCCGCCACCAGGCGGTTGAAGACCTCCCAGTACTCGGCGTGCAGGTCGTAGCGCTCGTCGTTCTCGAGCTGGATGCCGTGCTGGCGCCACACGGGTGTCTCGGAGTTGATGACGTTGATCAGCAGTCTGCCGTCGAAGAGGTCGTCGAAACTGAGTGCCATGTTGGCGAGTTCGGTGACCGACGTGAACTGTGGGCGGAGCGCGAGCAGGGGACGGAAGCGGCGTGTGACTGCGGCCGCGGTGGTGCCCGTCACCCAGACGTTGTGTCCTGTCGTGGAGAGCAGGGCGCCGGTGTAGGGCAAGCGGTCGAGCGCGGAAGCGAGGGCGGTGATGTCGGGGAGCCGGATGTCGCGGCGCCCCGCGGGCTCCCACGGGTAGGGGCCGTCGTGCGTCACGTAGTACCAGAGGAATTCGGGATCGGGGCGTGTCATCGGTGTGCTCCTTGCGCGCAGGGCCGGGTCGCGTGCGGGTGAGGGGCGGGGGTGCAGGGTTCGGCCCTCATGCCGGAAGCCCCTTGCCCCGGGTCTCGGGCAGGCACAGCACGGCGACGGCGCCCAGCAGGTAGACGGGGGTGAAGAGGACGGCGGCCCGGTCGAAGCCGCCGAGCGCCGAGGCGAGGGATCCCGAGACGATGGAGGCGATCATGGCGAGGTAGCGGGCGCCGGAGAACACGGCGCTGATCGCGGTGGCCCGCACCCGTGTCGCGAACAGTTCCGGTGTGTGCACCGCGTACCAGCTGTAGAGGCCGCCGGTGAACAGGCCCGCGACCAACTGCGCCAGTGTCGCGGGCCCCGCCTGGTGCAGTCCGAGGAACACCACGGGCACGACCGCGCACGAGCCGGCGAGGAACACCAGTGTGGTGGCCCGGCGGCCCCAGGCCTCGGCCAGGAAGCCGAAGGCGATGCAGCCGGCGATCTCTCCGACGTTGTAGAGCGCTCCCGCCCAGCCCGTGTAGAAGGCCGTCCTGCGCGGGTCGGTGACGAGACCGCCGACGAAGGTGGGTTGGTACGAGGAGACCGCCCACCAGCCTACGGTGATGGCGACGGACACTCCGAGTGCGGCGAGGAAGCGCCGGGCGCTCGCACCGCGCAGCAACCCGGGGCGCTCCTCGCGCCGCCCGCTGCTCGTCCACCGGGCCGACTCCGGGATGCGCCGGCGCACCAAGGCGACGACCACCAGGGGCAGCACGCCGAAGGCGTACATCCACCGCCAGGACAGGCCCCAGGTGGAGCCGACGAGCACCCACAGGGCCGAGACGACGAGCCCGCCCAGGGAGAACCCCGCCTGGAGCAGGCCGGCACCCCTCGTACGCCACCGTTCGGGCCAGGTCTCCTGGAGCAGGGACGTGCCGACCCCCCATTCGGCCCCGATGCCGACGCCGGTGAAGAACCGGGACAGGCCGAGCAGCCACCAGGTGCCCGTCGTAGCGGCGAGCACCGTCGCCAGGCTGTAGAGGGCGACACCGGCGACCATGGTGCGACGGCGCCCGAGCCGGTCGCCGACCACGCCTCCCAGGATGCCGCCGGTGGCCCAGCCGGCCAGGGTGACGGCGAGGAGGTAGCCCATGTAGCGCGGCACGGCGGACACCTGGTCCGGGGGGAGCAGGTCGAGCAGGGCGGGCCGGCCGGTGATGATCAGGACGAAGGTGTCGTAGCCGTCCGCCACCCAGAACACCAGGGTGATGGCGAGGACGAGCCAGGCCTGCCTGCCGAGTGCGGGGCCGGCCGTCCGCTCGACGGCGGGGGGTGTCAGGGCGGTCATGAGGCACCTCCGCCGCGCGGGGCGCGGGTGGCGGCCGCCACGGGCGCCGCGTGCGGGCCGCCGTCCGGCGGCACGGGCAGGCGCAGGCCCGCCTGTTCCAGCAGCGGCAGGATCTCCTCGCCGAAGTGGCCGAGGTCGGGGAGGTAGTCGTAGAAGGTGAGCTGCACTCCGTCGATGCCGGTGGCGTGGAGGGCGGCGAGTTGCCCGGTGACCTCTTCGGGCGAGCCGACGACGTGCAGGTGGCCTCCGACGGCTCGGCCGCGGGCGCTGTGTTCGAGCCAGGACCGGCTGTCGCCCGCTGCGTGCCGCGACTGGAACGCGGCGATCGACTCCAGGTCGGCGTGGGCCTGGATGGCGCGGTAGTAGGCGTGGGCCTCGGCGCTCGTGGGGCGCGAGACCACCGTGGGGTTGATGACGACGCGCACCTCCCGGCCCTGGGCGCGGGCGGCGTCCTTCACGGCCCGCACGTGCGCCGGCAGGGCGGCGAGCGCGTCAGTGATGTCCTCGCCCGCGGGGCTGGAGATGAAGACGATGTCCGAGTGGCGGCCCGCGAAGGCGAACCCGGCGGGCGAGCCGCCGGCGGAGACGAGGACCGGCCGGCCGAACGCGGGGCGGGGCGAGACGTACGCCTCCCGCAGGGACCAGTGCTCGCCCTCGAAGGTGAGGTTGTCCTCGCCCGCCCACAAGTCCTCGGCGACCGCGACGAATTCGTCGGCCATCGCATACCGGCGGTCGTGCTCGGGGCGGGTCAGGCCGAACATCGCCGGCTCCATGTCGGCGTAGCCCGTCACGATGTTGGCCCCGAACCTGCCGCCGGAGACGTGGTCGGCCGTGGCGAGGAACTTGGCGAGGTGCAGGGGGTGCCACGGGCCGTAGAGGGCGTGGATGGTGCCCAGCAGCAGGATGCTTCGCGTGGCCGAGGACAGGGCCACGGCGGAGACGAACGGATCGAGGAAGTTCTCCCGGTAGTGGCTCGCCCCGCCGAAGCCTCCCTTGGGCAGCCACTGGGACAGGCCGAAGGCGATGTCGAAGCCGAGGGCCTCGGCGCGGCGGGTGAGTTCGAGGTTGTAGTCGAAGGTCCAGTCGGTGCCGCGCGGCAGCGTGGACTGGGACCAGCCGCCGGTCTGCAGCGGCAGGAAAACGCCCAGCATCAGCGGCTGCCGGAAGGCCCGGCTGAGGGGGCTGTCGGGAAAGTCCTGCGGTGCGCGGGGCACGGCGAGGTCCGCCCGGTCGCGGAGGGACATGTTTGCTCCAGGGGGTGCGAAGGAGTCCGGACCCACCTCAGATAAAAAATAATTTATACGAGATGAGGCAGGGCACAGCGCGGCGGAATGTCAGCGGGCCCCGGCCAGGGCGGACCTCGACGCCAGGGCGCCGGTGAAGCGGTCGACCACCTTGTGCAGTCCCTCTTCCGCGCCTGGATCCACCCGCACCCGGCCGCCGTCGAGGCTGATGTGACGGTCGAGCACGAACCAGCCCTGCACGATGTGAGGGGCGCCCATCGACGACAGCACGGGGCGCAGCGCGTAGTCGATGGCGAGAGCGTGGGCCGCCGTCCCGCCGGTGGCGAGCGGCAGGACGGTCTTGCCGGCCAGCGCGGTCTGCGGCAGCAGGTCCAGCAGGGACTTCAGCAGCCCCGAGTAGGCGGCCTTGTAGACGGGCGTGCCGACGACGACCCCGTCGGCGCTCTGCACGAGTTCGACGGCGCGGAGAATGTCGGGGGCGGCCGTGTCGCCGTGCAGGAGGGGCTCGGCGGGGAGGGTGCGTACGTCCAACGGGACGACGTGGTGGCCCTGTTCGGCGACCCGGGCGCCCAGGTGACGCAGCAGCCCGGCAGTGCGGGAGGAGGCGGACGGGCTTCCGGAGAGGGACAGGACGGTGGCCATGGGCACTCGATTCGTCGTGGGCGTGCTTCGGAGCACCCCGGCGCGGCAGCAGGCAGGCCACCGCGGCGACTTCCGCGGTACGCGGCGGAGTCGGCCCGCTGGCAGCGCACACCGGCCCCGGGCAGGGGTGATCGGAGAGCGGGAGGGAGGGGAGCCATGGGAGGAGGCGTCGGCCCGGGCGGCAGCGGTCGGGCGGACGGGATGCGGGGAGGCGCAGACCGGGGCCGGTGAGACCCGGGGAGGGCAGAACGTGCCGTCAGTGAGCGGCGCGAGAGCAGAAGGCGCTGGCGAGACGACCGTAGTCGACGTGGCGCCGCCGCGTAAGCGTTGATCCGACCTTCATACCAATCAGCCAAACAGCTTGCGATTGGTCTCGTCAAGGGACGAACCCACTTCAGCGCGAGGCGTCCCACCAGGTGGGACAGCGGACCCCCGCTCGCGGTGGTTTCGTTCGCATCCCGCCTGCCCGTGCGGCCCCCCTCGACGTCCGGTGTTTTGAACCGGTGTCTCCCCGGTCCGCCTGCCGAGTGATGCGGCAATGTTGCCCAGGCATTGCAGGATTGTGTCGTCTACCCGGCCGCGCTCCATACGGCTGAAAAGCGTGTCAGCATCTCGCCTGATGGCAACACACTTCTACCTGACGGCAGGCGGGCCCCTGCGATGCGAACCCACGACCGGCAGGACCGGTCCCACGTGACGGCGCCCGAGGCCTCGCGGGCCAACGGGCCCACACGCACGGTGCAACGGGCGCTACGTCTGCTCGGCGAGGTGTGCGCCGACGGCGAAGGCACCCTCACGGAGTGCGCCAGGCGCGCCGAAGTACCCGTGAGCACCGCCCTGCGCCTCCTGCGCACCCTGGAAGGCGCGGGCTTCGTCGCTCGGCGTGGAGGCGTGTTCGAGGCCGGTCCACGCCTGCTCCAGATCGGCGCCCAGGCCGTGGGACGGCACGGGCTGGCACGCGCGGCGGAGCCGGTACTCGGTGACCTGGTGGGCCTGACGGGTGAGTCGGCCTACCTGAGCGTCCTCGGCCCGGGCGCCACCGCCATCTACGTGGCGGGCATGGAAGGCACCCGTTCCATACGGCACATCAGCTGGGTGGGTCGCTCGGTCCCGCTCGTGGACACCGCCGTCGGCCTGGCACTGACCGGCGCGGTTCCGGAGAGCGGCTACGTGGCGCGGCGCGACCGCTTCGAGCCGGACGTCACCGCGGTCGCCGCGCCCATCGCCAGGCCGGGCGGTGTCGCAGGCGCGGTGAGCGTACTCGGCCCCTCCTTCCGAATGGACGACAAGTCCGTGCAGCACTACGGCGTGCTCGTGGCCGGTGCGGCTCAGAGCATCGCAGGCACGCTCGCGGGCGCGATGCCCTGGAGGGCCGGATCATGATCACGTTCGAGTCCGTGACCAAGCGCTACCCGGGCGGGACGGTCGCCGTCGACCAGCTCGACCTGGAGGCCCCGACAGGCAAGACGACCGTTCTCGTCGGACCCTCGGGCTGCGGCAAGACGACATCGCTGCGCATGATCAACCGGATGATAGAGCCGACGTCGGGCCGCGTCCTCATCGACGGCGCGGACACGTCCGCCGTCTCCCCCGCGCGGCTGCGGCGCGGCATCGGCTACGTCATCCAGCACTCGGGCCTGCTCCCCCACCGGACCGTCGTCGACAACATCGCCACGGTGCCGTTGCTGCTCGGCGTCGACCGGAGGACGGCGCGGGCGCGGAGCCTGGAACTCCTCGAACGGGTGGGCCTCCCGCAGGAGATGGCGAAGCGCTACCCGGCGCAGCTGTCGGGCGGGCAGCAGCAACGCGTGGGGGTGGCCAGGGCCCTGGCCGCGGACCCTCCCGTCATGCTGATGGACGAGCCGTTCAGCGCCGTCGACCCCGTGGTGCGGGAGCAGTTGCAGAACGAGTTCCTGAGACTCCAGAGCGACCTGGGCAAGACCATCGTCTTCGTGACCCACGACATCGACGAGGCCGTCAAGCTCGGCGACCAGATCGCGGTCATGCGTGTCGGCGGCACGCTCGCGCAGGTGGCCGGCCCCTCCGAGCTGCTCGCCAGGCCCGTCGACGCGTTCGTGGCGGGCTTCGTCGGCCGCGATCGCGGCTACCGCGCGCTCGGATTCACCACGGTCCCGTCCTCCGTCCCCGTCGAGCGCGAGGAGACGGTGCGACTGGGCGAGAGCCTCACGACGGCACGGGACCGGCTGGCGCACGGCTGGGTCCTGGTGGTGGACGCCGAGGACCGGCCGCAGGGCTGGCTGTCCGAGCACAGCGTGCGCAGTGCCCGGGACGACCTCGTGACGCCCGACGCCCTGAACCTCGGAGGCACCCTCGCCACGGTGCGGGGAAGCCTGCGCGAACTACTGGACGCGGCGCTCTCGTCGCCGAGCGGCCGCGGTGTCGTCACCGACGGCCAGGGGCATCTCCTGGGCACCATCAGCCCCGCGGCGGCGGTCCGGTTGATCGAGGAGCACGGCTCCACCGCCGCGGACGCCGCCGGCCGGGGAGAGACCGCGTGAACGCCGCCGCCGGCGGGGGCCCGCCCGGAGTCGTCGAGTACGTCACCTCGCACCACGCGGAGATCCTCTCCTGGCTGTGGTCGCACACCTGGCTGTCCGTGGTGCCCGTGCTGATCGGCCTCGTGGTGTCGCTGCCGCTCGGCTACCTCGCGGCCCGCCACCGCTGGGTCTACCCGCCGCTCGTCACGGTCGGCGGGCTGCTCTACACCATCCCCTCGCTCGCCCTGTTCGTCGTCATGCCCAGCATCCTCGGCACGCGCATCCTCGACCCGGTGAACGTCGTCGTGGCCCTGAGCGTCTACACCGTCGCCCTGCTGGCGCGGGTCGTGGCCGATGCGCTCGGCGCGGTGCCGGAGGATGTCGCCCAGGCCGCGACCGCGATGGGCTACACGTCTCCGCAGCGCCTGCTGAAGGTGGACCTTCCGCTCGCCGTACCGGTGATCACGGCCGGCCTGCGCGTGGCGGTAGTGGCCAACGTGAGCCTCGTCGCGATCGCCGGCACCATCGGCGTGCCCGAACTCGGCCAGCTGTTCACCAACGGCTTCCAGCTCTCGTCGGACGGCCCCTACTACCCGCCCATCGTCGTGGGCGTCGTGCTGTGCGTCGCTCTCGCCCTGGTCCTCGACCTCGTCGTCGTGGTCGTCGACCGAGCACTCACGCCCTGGCTCCGGAAGGGGGCACGTACATGAGCAACGCCTTCACCTGGCTGACCGATCCCGCGAACTGGCACGATCAGCTCGGCACGCCGGGCATCCCGGCCCAGGTCGTCGCGCACCTGGAGTACTCCCTGGGCGCGGTCGCCATCGCCACCGCCGTCGCGCTGCCCCTCGGGCTGCTCATCGGGCACACGCGACGCGGCGCGTCGATCGTCACCGTCGCCAACGGCCTGCGGGCGCTGCCCACCTTCGGACTGCTGATCCTGCTGTACGTGGTGATCTCGCCCCACATCGGCGGCCGCGGGGACGGCCCGTACCTCGTGCCCACCGAGATCGTGCTCGTACTCATGGCGATTCCCCCCGTCCTGGGCAACACCAGCGCCGGGGTGGGCAACGTCAGCCCGGCCGTCCGCGACGCCTCCCTGGGGATCGGGATGACGGGGCGCGAGGTGCTGCTCCGCGTGGAGGTGCCCATCGCCCTGCCTCTCATCATCTCCGGCGTGCGCAGCGCCGTGCTGCAGGTCGTCGCCACGGCGACCGTGGCCGCGTACGTGGGCCTCGGCGGCATCGGGCGCTACCTCTACGACGGACTCGCGGCCCGGGACTTCAGCCAGATGACGGGCGGTGCCGTACTGGTCGCGGTCCTGGCGCTCGCGCTGGACACGCTTCTGGCGGCCGTGCAGCGCTGGACGGTCTCGCCGGGCGTCTCCGGCCGGTTCAAGGCCGGCACCGCACAGGCCGCCCTCGGCCCGGCCGGTGCTGCCCGGCCCGGTGCGCCGGAAGCCGCCGCCGAGGAGGGCGTCCCCGCCTGACCGCACCGGCGCTCACCACCACCGGCGGACCGCCTCCGCGCCGGGCTCGCACCCCTCTCCCCCGGCTCAGCACTTTCGAAAGGGTACGTTCATGAAATCCAGAGCATTCCTCGTCGGCGCCGTCGCGGCGCTCTCCGCAGCCGTGCTCGCCGCGTGCGGCTCCGGGACGGGGGCGGGTGCCGGCAGCTCCAAGACCGTCGCCGGCGGCATGATCCTGGGCGCGGCACCCGAGTTCAAGACGCGGCCCGACGGCCTGTCCGGGCTCAAGGCCGACTACGGCGTCTCCCCCGGATCGTTCAAACCACTCGACGCCGGGGGACCGCTCACCGTCAACGCGCTCAAGAACGGCCAGATCGACATCGGCAACATCTTCACCACCGACCCGTCCATCAAGAACGACCACTTCGTCGTGCTCCAGGACCCCAAGCACCTGTTCCTGGCGCAGAACGTCGTCCCGCTGGTCGACAAGAAGAAGGTGACGCCCGGCGCGAGCAAGGTGCTCGACGCGGTCTCCGCCAAGCTCACCACCGACGACCTCGTCCAGCTGAACGAGCAGGTCGTCGGCGAGAAGCAGGACCCCGACACCGTCGCCAAGAGCTGGCTCAAGGCACATGGTCTCGGCGCCTCGGGTAACGGGGCCGCCGGAGTCCGCCTCACGGTCGGCTCCGCCAACTTCCAGGAGAGCGTCCTGCTCGCCCACCTGTACGGCGACGCCCTCGCCCTCCAGGGCGCCGAGGTCACGAAGAAGCTCAACATCGGCAGCCGCGAGACCTACATACCCGGTCTGCAGCAGGGGTCGATCGACCTGGTTCCCGAGTACAGCGGCGTCCTGCTGCAGTACTTCGACAAGAAGGCCGGCGCCGAGACACCGGACGAGGTCTACGCGGCCCTGCGGAAGGCCACACCGCCGGCTCTCACCGTCCTCGCGCGCTCGTCCGCCGAGGACAAGGACGCCATCGTGGTGACCGCGGCCACCGCGAAGAAGTACCACCTCGACTCGATCGGGGACCTGGCCGAGAAGCCGTAGGCACCACCGGAACCCGGCCTCCCGCCCCCGGAGCGGGGCGGGAGGCCGGCACCGGCGCAACGTCACGAACCGGGAGAGCACGTGCGATCGCAGGCACACCACGAAGGCATCTGGCTCCGCTTCCTGTCCGGGCCCGACATCGACGAACTGGGCATCACGCCCGCCGACATCATCGGCGCCGTCGAGGAGGTGGTCGTCGCGCACGGGCGGGGGCAGACCGTCTTCGAACCCCGCGTCCACCTCGTTCCCGACAACGGGGGCGCCGGACACTTCAACGTGCTGCGCGGGCACGTCTCCTCGCTCGGCGAGCGGGGCGTCAGCGGCGTCAAGGTCGTAGGCGACTTCGTGCCCAACTACCGGCTCGGGCTGCCCAGCGAACTCGCGCTGATCACGCTGTACGACCCGACGAACGGGGTGCCCCAGGCGATCATCGACGCCACGTTCATCACGGAGGCCCGCACCGGCGCCATGACCGCCGTCGGCGCCCGCCACCTGGCCCGGCCCGACGCACGCGTCCTCGGCCACGCGGGAGCCCGGGGCACCGCCTTCTCGAACGTCACCATGCTCGACAGCCTCTTCGACCTCGACGAGATCAGGGTGACGAGCCGCAGGCCCGAGTCCCGGGAGGACTTCGCCGTGCGGCTGCGCGAGGTGACCGACACGCCGGTTCGCGTCACAGCCGACGTCGCCGAGGCATTCGACGGGGCGGACATCCTGGTCGAGGCCACCCGGCTGACCGAACCCGCGCCCCTGCTGCATCCGGGGCTCGTGGCCCCCGGCGCGTTCGTGGTGCCGTACGGCACGGTCAGCGCGGTCTCCGAGGACCTCCTCGACGTCATGGACAAGGTGGTCGTCGACGACTGGCGGGAGGCGAAGTCGGGCCGCTTCGGCGCCCTGCGCCACCACGTCGACACCGGGAAACTCTCCTCGGACAGCCTGCACGCCGAACTCGGCGCCGTCGTCGCCGGAGACGCGGCCGGCAGGGAGGACCCCCACGAACGCATCCTCCTGTGGCACCGCGGGCTGTCCATCCTCGACATCGCCGTCGGACACCTCGTCCTCGAACACGCACGGCGCGCCGACGTCGGCACCATGATCAGGTACCGGTGACATGCAGGACCGGAGCATCAGCGTCGAAGGACCCGCGGATCTCACGCCGTCGGCCGTCCTGGACATCGCTCACGCCGGGCACGCACCCGTCCTCTCACCCCGCCTCACCGAACGCCTTGGACAGCGGCGGGCAAAGGTACTGGCCGCCCTCGCCTCCGGGCGGCCCGTCTACGGGGTGAACACGGGCATGGGCGCACTGAGCGACCAGCGGCTGACCGTGGCGGAGCAGGCCCGCCACCAGGAATCCCTCATGCTCGCCAGATCCGTCGGCGCCGCTCCGTGGCTCTCCCGGCACGAGACACGGGCCGTCCTTGCGGTCCGGCTGCGCACACTCCTCAACCCCGAGAGCGGCGCCGGCCCGGACCTGTGCCTCAGGCTCGCGCAGATGCTCGCACACGACGTGCTCCCCGCGATCCCCCGTACCGCCCTCGGATCGGCCGGAGAGATCATCCCCCTCGCCCATCTCGCCGCCCCGATCAGCGGTCGAGGCGCCGTGCTCGGCCCCGCCGGGTCGATCGCCGTCCCGGCCGGCCCCGCGCTGACGGCCGTCGGACTCGCCCCCCTCCCCCTCGGGCCCAAGGAGGGAGTGGCCCTGATCGAGGGCGTCCCCGTGACCACTGCCCTGGCCGTGCTCTGCTCCGATGCCGCACGGACCGCACTCGCGCAGAGCCTGCGAGTCGTGGCTGGGGAGTTCGCGCTCAGCGGCGCCTCACGCGACGCCCTCCACCCGGCGCAGGCGCGCGGCGACGACACGCTCGCGTCCGTCACGAGCGAACTGCTCGCGCTCGCCGGCGCTGCGGCATCCTCGCGCAGCCTGCAGCCCCCGGTGTCCTTCCGTGTCTCGGGGCAGGTACTGGCCCACCTCGTGCGTGCGACCTCCCTGCTCGACGCGGCCGTCGAGCGGGCCCTCGACGGTGTCACCGACTCCCCCGCGTACGTCGAGGACGGCGACGAGAGCCGCTTCCTCGGCACAGCGGGCTTCCACGGCTACGACCTCGCCTCCCACCTGCACCTGCTGACGGTGGCCCTGGCCGGCGCCGCGGAGCTCGGCGCGACGCGTCTGCACCGCATGCTCGACCCCAGGATCACCGGCCTGAACGCCCAGCTCTCCCCGCGCCCCGGTCCGCACACCGGTCTGACCCCGGTCCACAAGCGGGCCGTCGGCGTCGTGCACGAGATGCGCCGGCGCACGGTCCCGGCCGTCCTCGGAACGATCGAGACGTCCGCGGGCCAGGAGGACGTCCAGTCCTTCTCCGTCGAGGCCGCCGAGGAGTGCCGGCGCGCGGTGGAGGGGCTGACCGACGTGCTGGCCTGCGAGCTCCTCGCCCTGCACCAGGCCCGCTGCCTGGGCGCAGAACCGTCGGAACACACGCCCGGACTCACCGCCGCCTTGGACGAGATCTCCTCGCTGCTCCCCGGCACCGCCGAGGACCGGTTCTTCGGCGAGGACCTCACCGTCATCAGGGGCCTGCTGCGCGCCGGCTGGCCCCACGCGGGCGGACCGCGGCGGGCCCCGGCCCCGTGAGGCGCCCCGCGACAAGCGAGACGGCGGGAAACCCCCCGGGCGGCGTCGCCCGTCGCCCCGACCTCCCCACACGGCGCAAGGCAACCGCGGCATCCTCGTCCGCCGCCGCGCTCCTCCCAGGAAAGGCAACCCGATGAATCGAGCGCCCCTGCATTTCAACGCCTTCATCTGGCCCCACGGTTATCACGAGTCGGCGTGGCGCGTCGTCGACAACGACGTGCGCGACGTCCTCGGCCTGCCCTACTACGCCGAGATCGCGCGGGTGGCGGAACGAGGCCTGATGGACGCGGTCTTCCTCGCCGACAACCTGGCCATCGCCGAGTACCGGGCCCAGTATCTTCCCCAGACGCAGTTCGACCCCATCTCGGTCCTCTCCGCCCTGGCCGGGCTGACACAACGCATCGGACTGATCGGGACCGGCTCCACCACGTACAGTCGGCCATGGGAGCTGGCGCGGCGTTTCGCCACCCTCGACCATCTCAGCGGCGGCCGCGCCGGATGGAACATCGTCACCACCATCACTCCCCTGGCAGCGGCCGCGTTCGGAGAGGAGAGCCACCTCGGCCACGCCGAACGGTACGCACGCGCGGAGGAGTTCGTCGACGCCGCGATCCGGGTCTGGGACAGCTGGGAGGACGACGCGGTCGTCGGCGACCGGGAAAGCGGCATCTGGGCCGACCGCAACAGGCTGCACACGCCCCGCTTCCACGGCCGGTACCACCACGTGGAGGGCCTTCTCCCCTTCCCCCGCTCGCCGCAGGGCCGGCCCCTGCTCGTGCAGGCGGGCCAGTCACCGGCGGGAATCGCCCTCTCCGCGAAGTACGCCGAGATGGTCTTCAGCGGACCCGCCTCCAAGGAAGCAGCCGTCGCCTTCCGCACGCGCCTGCGCGCCGAGACCGCCACGGCGGGACGCGCACCGGACGACGTCTCCGTCCTGCCCGCCTTGATGATCACCCTTGGCGGCACAGAGGAGGAGGCCCGCGAACGGGCCCACGAGCTCGAAAACCTCGCCAGCGAAGACTTCCGCTGGCAAAACGCCCTCTACACAGCAGGGCTGGACCCCGACGCCTACGACGGCGACGCACCGCTGCCGGCCGAACTCTGGCAGGACCGCGCCGCGCCGTCCAGCAGAGCAGAGCAACTGTTCGACACGGCCCGCCGCAACCCCGATGTCCCACTGAGGGCGCTCGCCCGCGATCTCACCGGCGGCGCCGGACAGCTGCATTTCACCGGCACACCGGAGCAACTCGCCGTGTTCATCGGGGACTGGCAGGACAGCGGTGCGGCCGACGGGTTCACCATCATGGGTTCGACGCTTCCCCATGAACTGACGACATTCGTCGATCACGTCGTGCCCATCCTGCAGCGCGAGGGCCGATACCGTACCGCCTACACGGGCAGCACGCTGCGCGAACACCTGGGCCTGCCACGCCCCGTCCGCTCGCAGTAGGCCGTGCGCAGGCAAGCGTGTCTGGAAGCGGGCCGGACGCTCAGCGTGATCGGCCTCGCACGGCAGCCACTCCGGCTCCTGCTGCTGGCCCAGGACGTGTTCCCCGATGAGAAGTGGGAGGACTTCCTCCCCGACGCCCCGCCCGAGGTCGCCGCATGACGGAACGGGCGCCGTCGCCGGTTCTGCGCAGACACCGCGGCAACGTCATCTACCGCCCCCTACGCCGCGGTGGACGTGGAGCGTGCCAGGGGTGCTGAGGACCGGCCGGGGGCCGCCGCGGGCCAAGTGCTGCGCACTCGGCGGCTAGGAGCGCGTGGTCCGGTCCATCAGGTGTAGGCGCCCCGCCGGGCCGCGGCGCCCGAGCAGCAGCGTCGTCGGCGCGCCCGGCCGCCTAATGACGCCGGCGAAGGTGCTTCGACGGTGTCGTAAGCGCGGACCATCGCCCAGCCGCTGCTGCACCCGGCCGGTATGCACCGCCCCGCCGTCTTGGCGACGACCCCCGACCGCCGCGTACTCGGCACGGCCGCGTGCGAGGCCAGCACCCAGCCGATCGTCTCGCTGTCCTTTGTGAACGCCGCCGGCCGGGCCGAATACAGGTTCAGGGAGCCGAGGGTCTGCTCGTCGGTGTAGAGCAGGAAGCCCATCATGCTGCCGACACCCAGCTGGCGGGCGCGGGGCGCGTAGCGCGGCCACCGGCTCCGGTGATCGGTGAGGTCCTCGATCCGGTACACCTGCTCGCTCTCGCGGCTGGCGTCGAAGCACGGGCCTTCCTGCTCCTGCTCCTGCTCCTGCTCCTGCTCCTGCTCCTGGAGCATGTCGGACTGCACGACCAGAGCGTGGGTGGGTGCCAGGCTCTGCACGCGGCGGCCGTGCAGGACGAGGATGCCGGCCGCGTCGCAGCCCTCCACCAGCTCGACCGCCGACGCCGTGACGTGCTCCAGCGTTGCCTCCACGGACGTCTGCTTGAGCAGGTCCCGGGCCATGTCCGCCAGCCGCATCGCGTAGTCCTGCCAGTCCGTGCCTGAGCCCCGCTTCCCGGTGCATCGCTTCGCGGTCTGCTCCCGCGGCCATACCCACACCGCGCCTGGCCGGACGACCGGGCGCTCACGGCCGTGCGCCCTGCTCCACCGTCCATCCTCCCGCCCGCCCTCGGCCGGCGGCCGTCCAGCCGCTCGCCGCGCGTGCTGCCTGTGTGCCACCATGGCAGAAGAAGAGATCGATCGGCGTTTTGGGAAGCAGGGCGCTGGTTCACCGGCTCCGGGAATCGCCCCCTTCACGGGCACCCGGACGTGCCACCGCTGCCGGGACGCCTCTGTCGGCGCCCGGGCGCGCTGGGCTCATGACCCCTTGAACGGGGGCGCCCACATGCTCGTCACCACCACGATCGACCACACCACCGCCGTCATCCGCCCGCACGGGGAAATAGACGCCGCGACCCTGCCCGACCTCGATGCCGCCGCCCGGGCCCTGCCGACCTCGGTGACCCACCTGGTGTGGGACCTCGACCACGCCCGCTTCATGGACGTCGCCGGCCTGCACCTCCTCGCCCGCCAGCGCAACGCCTGCCGGGAAACAGGCCGAACACTCAGCGTGATCGGCCTGGCCCGACAACCCCGGCGGCTCCTGCTCCTGGCCCAGCATCTGTTCCCCGCCGGCAGGTGGGAGGACTTCCTCCCCGACGGCCCGCCCGAGGCTGCCGCGTGATCGCACCCCCGCGCGATCCCCACGTCTGTGAAGACTCCACGCCCACAAGATCAAGGCCGTGACCCACGCCGAAGCACGGTCGTTGCCACTTACACGGACCGCCGTTGCTCCGGCACGCGTCAGGCTTCCCCCGAGAGCCAGACGCCCCCGTCCGCGAGCAGCGGCGGTCCGCTCACGGGCGAGACGGGCCCGGATCACCTACCGACCCACCGCTTTCGGGCCGCCGACCGACCGCTTCGGCTGCTTTCTCGCGCCGGGCCGGGGCCGTGCCAGTCGAGGCAGACGACCGTGGCGTCGTCTTGAAGGTCGCCGCCGCAGACGTCGATGACCGCGGCAGTCAAGGCACGGACGACCCGCGGGGGGTGCTCGCCGCGGTGGCGAGGACCAGCGCGGGCAGGTCCACATCGGCGGCCTGCCTCTCCTGCATGCCGTCGGTGTAGAGCACGAGGCGATCCTCCGGTCGCAGGTCGAAGTCCAGCACCCCGTCCTGCTCCTGCTCCCGCACACCGTGTCCACGCGGGGGCGGCTCCGGGAGGTTCCGGGGAGGACCGCCGCGCCCGGCGACGCGTATCTTTCGGGCTTCTTCACATCTGCGGGCCGCACGGCCGCCCCGACAGCGTCACCCGAAGACGATGACGGACCGCTTCCCGCCGTGGCCCGCAGCCATCGCGTCCAGCGCCGCGCGGACGTCGGGCAGGCCGATCGGGGTCACGTCCGGCAGGATGCCGTGCGCGAGGGAGAACGCGAGGGCGTCGCGGGTGTCGTGCGGGGAACCGGACGGGTTGATCACGGCGTGCAGCCGGTTCAGGACCATCGTCTGCGTGGGCAGGGTCAGGGGCTCGGGACCGTACCCGGCCAGGGCGAGGACGCCGTCGGGGGCGAGGCCCGTGACCGTGGCCGCGGCCGCCGCGGTGGAGGGAGTGGTGTTGAGGACCAGGTTCGCGCCGCCGTCCCAGGCGGCGAGCGCCGAGCCGGGATCGCCCTCCTCCGTGGCGACGAACAGCTCCGCGCCCCGCTCCCGTGCCGCCGCCTCGCCCCTCGCCGAGCGGCTGACGACGGCCACGCGCGCGCCCATGGCGACGGCGTAGCGCACGGCCAGTACGCCCATGGCTCCCGTGCCGATGACGGCGACCCTCGACGTGGGCGTGATGCCACCCCGGCGAAGGGCGTTGTACGCGGTCAGGCCCGCGCACATCAGGGGAGCCGCCGCGACCGGGTCCAGCCCCGCCGGCAGCGGCGTGAGGAAGTCCGACTTGAGCACCGCGTACTCGGCGTAACCGCCGTCCATCTCGATGCCGGTGATGCGCTTGCCCGGGCAGAGGATCTGCTCGCCGCGCACGCAGTAGTCGCAGTGCCGGCAGGAGTCGCCGAGGAACTGGGCGCCCACCGCCGCGCCGACGGGCGGCCAGGAGACCCCGGGCCCGGCCGCCGCCACCACGCCGGTGATCTCGTGGCCGGGCACGATCGGGAAGCGGGCCATCGGCCAGAGTCCCCGCAGCAGGTCCAGGTCCGTGTAGCAGACCCCGCACGCGGTGATCTCGACCAGGACCTCGCCGTACCCCGGCTCGGGCACCTCGCGTTCGGTGAGGGCGAGCGGCGCGTCGGCGGCGGTGGCAAGGGCCACGAGCATGAGCTGACCTCGATCCGGGCAAAGAGGGCGAAGGATTCGCCGCGGTCCGGCGACACTAGTGGGGGCGCCACCCCGCGCGCCGGTTCGGGACGGGCGGGCCGGGGGCGGCCACCCGGACAGGCGAGCGCGGGGCGCGGTCGGCACGGCCGGACAGGAGCGGGAGCGGCGTCCGTCCCGGGTCACCCGGCAGGGTCAGGGTCTCGTGGCGCAGCGTCATCGCGCCGGCCAGCGGCTGCTGGAAGCGCATGCCGCCGCAGGACTTCCTGTGCGCGCCGGCCGCGTACAGGATCGCGCACAACATCCTGTACGCCTGCATCACGGATCTCCTGCGCCACGCGGGCATGGCGGGCCGGGCGGGCCGGGTGCTGTTCGTCCTCGGCACCACGTCCGTCCTGAGCGTGGTCGTGGTCGGCACGCACATCGTCCGGCACCTGCGCCGGCTCGTCGTGGCGAGCACGGTGGTGTTCGCGGCCGCCGCGCTGGTGCCAGCCGTGTTCTCCGGCGTGCCCGCCCTGGTGTACGTCGCCGGCGCCCGCAGGCACGCGTTCCCCGGGCGGGGGTGAGCCGGCGCCGCCCGGCGGCGGCCGGGGTCCTGGCACCGGCAGTCCCAGGAAGGCCGGAACCCTGGCAGGCCCTCGGGCCCGCGCCCATGCTGGTGGACAGGGCGCGGGGGAGCCGCCCGCAACGGTCCGGTCCGCCGGGCTCGTGCGCGAGGCGCGGCCTCCCGGTCCCGGACGCGGAGCCCCGTGACGGAGCCGCGCCGCCCGGCCGCCCGGGCCGGGCCCGGATCGCAGGGTCACCGGGACCCGCGACGCGGCCGGCCTTCGCAAGGTTCGAAAGGAACGCACACCCATGAGCAAGCTCGCACTCGTCACCGGCGCCACCTCGGGCATCGGCAGGGCGTTCGCCGAACGGCTGGCGGACGACGGCCACGACCTCGTCGTCGTGGGCCGCCGCCGCGACCGGCTCGAGGAGTTCGCCGCCGCGCACCCGGACACGTCGGTCACGGCCGTCGAGGCCGACCTCGCCACCGACGAGGGCATCGACCGGGTCGCCGCGCTGTGCGCGAGCCGGCCCCTGGACCTGCTGGTGAACAACGCCGGCGTCGCCCACTACATGCCGCTGGCGGAACTGCCGGCCGCCAAGGCCCGCGAACTCGTCGGCGTCAAGGTGCTCGCCCCGACGCTGCTGACGCGCGCCGCGCTGCCGGGCATGCTGGAGCGCGGCCGGGGCGCCGTCGTCAACGTGGCCGGCATGATCGCGTTCTCGGGCCCGGCCCCCCACTCCCAGATGCCGCGCCGGGCGGTCTACGCGGGCGCGCTGGCGCACCTCGTCGCCATGTCCCAGACCCTCGGTGCCGAACTGGAGGGCACCGGGGTCCGTGTCGAGGTGCTGTGCCCGGGCGTGGTGGCGACCGAGTTCCACGAGCGCCAGGGCCTCGACATGAGCGTCGTGCCCCGGATGAGCGCCGAGGACGTGGTCACCGCGGGCCTGCGGGGCCTGGAGCTCGGTGAGGTCGTCTGCGCCCCGGGCGTGGAGGACGCGGCCCTCCTCGACGCCGTCTTCGCGGCCGACCTCGCCGCCTTCGCCGGTCAGAGCCCGAACCTGGCGGGCCGCTACCTGGCGGCCTGAGCACGCGGCGGGACGACGTGACGCCCGGGACCCGGCGATCGGGTCCCGGACGTCACGTCGTACCAGCGTTCCCGACCATGCCCGGAACGGGTGCGTCCCGGGCGCGCGGGCTACGGCTTGGCGGTGGAGACCACGTAGACGCGGGGCGTCGCGGGGTCCGAGAGGTCCACGATGACGTCCACCGTGGGCAGCGGGTCCTTCTGCTTGAGGACGAGCCCCGCCCAGAGGTGGTCGGGCACGGAGAAGTCCCACTTCGCGATCTTCTGGTCGCGCTCGGAGATCGTCACCGCGCCGGGCCGAAGCGCCGAGCGGTCGGTGCCCATCTGGTTGAGGAACGTGTCCAGACGCCCCGACGTGACGTCGAACTGGGCGTAGAGCCGGCTGCTCCTCCAGTTGTTCGTCTCGTAGTAGCGCACCTTGCTGGCGCCGGCGGGGATCGGCACGTCGTAGATGCGCTTGCGGAACCCGGCGGGCCGTATCGGCTGGAGGCCGGTCGCCGCCGCCTCCGCCTCGCTCTTGCGGCCGCTGTCGCGGCTCTGCTCGGCGGCGATCGCGAGGTAGCCGGCCGGCACCCCGACGAGCAGCACGATGACGATGAGGGTCAGCAGCCGCCTGCGGTTGCGGTGGCGGCGGTCCTCCGGCGGCTTCCCGCCGTCCCCCGCGGCCGGCGCGGCCGGGGCGGGGGGCGGGGTCGTCGGAGGTGCGGACTGCGGGGTCATGACGGCGGTTCCTGCTCCGGGGTGGTCGTGCGGGTGTTCCTGATGGCCTGCGCGTAGCGCTCGTAGCGCTCGTGCCGCTCGGCGCGGCGGCGGTTCGCCCGGCGGAAGCGGCGGGCGACGAGACGCGCGAGGTCGGCCGCGCCGACCATGCCCGCCTCCGGCCCGAGCTGGGCCTTCACGATACGGGCCTCGGGGCGGTAGCCGCGGCCCGTGAGCTGGCGGCGGAACGCGTCGCGCGCGGGGCCGATCAGCAGGTCGTCCGCCGCGCTCACGCCGCCGCCGATGACGAAGCAGGACGGGTCGAGGGCGGCCGCCAGGTTGGCGATGCCGACGCCGAGCCACTGGCCGATGTCCTGGAACAGCTCGACGCACATCGCGTCGCCCTCGCGGGCGAGCTCCGTGATCAGCGGTCCGGTGATCTCGTGGACGTTGCCCTTGACCCGCTCGATGATGTTGTACGCGACGGGCGAGTCGGCGGCGGCGAGCTCGCGCGCCTCCCGCACCAGCGCGTTGCCGGAGCTGTACTGCTCCCAGCAGCCGCGGTTGCCGCAGGGGCAGCGGTGGCCGCCGGGCACCACCTGCATGTGGCCGAACTCGCCGGCGACGCCGTACTTGCCGCGCTTGACGCGGCCCTCTTCGAGGATGGCGCCGCCGATGCCCGTGCCCAGCGTGATCATGACCAGGTGGTCCTCGCCGCGGCCCGCGCCGAAGCGCCACTCGGCCCACGCGGCGGTGTTCGCGTCGTTGTCGACCATGACGGGCACGGCGAGGCGGGCGGCGAGGGCGTCCCGGAGGGGCTCGTCGCGCCAGGCGAGGTGGGGCGCGAACAGGACGCGCGAACGCTCCGCGTCCACCCAGCCCGCCGCGCCGATGCCGACGGCGTGCACGTCGTGCCGGTCGGAGAGGTCGAGGACCAGCTCGACGATGGTGTCCTCGACGACCTTGGGGCTCTTGGACTTGTCGGGGGTCTCGGTGCGCAGGTGCTCCAGGATCTGCCCGTCGGCGTCGACGACGCCGGCCATCACCTTCGTGCCGCCGATGTCGATGCCCACGGTCGGCACCCGGGGTGCGCTGAGGTGGGAGCGGCGCTCGCGGGTGCCGGCCGTGCGCAGCACGGTCGCGCGGGCGGTGGAGCGGTGCGCGAGGTCGCGGTAGGTGCTCACAGGAGCGCGCCTCCCGCCCGGGCGGCCGGGGTGCCGGTGGCGCCCCCTTGCCGGTGGGTGCCGTGCTGGAGGTGCCGGCGGCCGGGCCGTGGCCTGGATGCTCGCACGAGTCGTGTCGTCCCTGCGGGGTCGGGGCCCTGCCCGGTGGCGGGCAGCGCGGCGGACGGTGCCCGCCACCGGCGATTGTGCCATCTGGCGTGTAGGGGTTTCGTGTGTGGCGTTTACTCGGCGTCTGCCGTATGGCCGCCCAGGTGGTCCGGGACGGGCGCGCGGGCCAGCTCGTGGCTGAGTTCCTCGAGCTCCGAGCCGCCCGCCATCTGCTGGATGAGCTCGTCCAGGGCGATCCCGTCCTTGGCGTGGCTGCCGGCCATGGCGCCGCGCTTGAGCAGCACGAAGCGGTCGCCGACGAGGTAGGCGTGGTGCGGGTTGTGCGTGATCAGGACGACGCCGAGGCCCGCGTCGCGCGCGGCCGCCACGTACTTCAGCACGACGCCGGACTGCTTGACGCCGAGCGCCGCGGTGGGCTCGTCCAGGACGAGGACCTTGGCGCCGAAGTAGACGGCGCGCGCGATGGCGACGCACTGCCGCTCTCCGCCCGACAGGGTGCCGATCGGCTGGTCCACGTCGCGCAGGTCGATGCCCATGCGCAGCAGCTGGGCGCGTGTCGTCTCCCGCATGAAGTCGACGTCGAGCCGGCGGAAGGGCCCCTTGCCCTTCGTGGGCTCGGAGCCGAGGAAGAAGTTGCGCCACACCGGCATGAGGGCGACGACGGCGAGGTCCTGGTAGACCGTGGCGATGCCCCGGTCGAGCGCCTCGCGCGGCGAGCCGAGCACGGCGGTCTCGCCCTCGATGCGCAGGTCGCCGCCGTCGTGCTGGTGCAGTCCCGCGATGATCTTGATGAGGGTGGACTTGCCGGCGCCGTTGTCGCCGAGCACGCAGGTGATCTCGCCGGGGTGCACCTCGAGCGAGACCCCCTCCAGGGCCCGGATGTTGCCGTAGTACTTGCTGACGTCCGCGAGCTCCACGAGCGGCGTGCGGCCGTCCTCGCGGGCCGGGCGCCCGGGCGTGACCTCTTCGGGGGGTTCGATCATGATCGTGACTCCTCAGCGCGCCTGCGGACCCACGCGTTGAGCAGGGTGGCCAGCAGCAGCATGGCTCCGACGAAGAACTTGAACCAGTCGGGGTTCCACTCGGCGAAGACGATGCCCTTGTTGGTCATGCCGAAGATCAGGGCCCCGACTGCGGAGCCGATCGCGGAGCCGTAGCCGCCGGTGATCAGGCAGCCGCCGATGACGGCGGCGATGATGTAGATCAGCTCGTTGCCGACGCCCTCTCCGGACTGGACCGCGTCGAAGGAGAACAGCAGGTTCTGCCCGGCGACCCAGGCGCCGAAGCCGACGCCCATGTAGAGCAGGATCTTGGTCCGCCTGACCGGCACGCCGACGGCGCGGGCCATGTCGGCGTTGCCGCCGGCGGCGAAGATCCAGTTGCCGAAGCGGGTGCGCAGCAGGATCCAGGTGGCGACGGCGACCATCACCAGCCACCACAGGATGGTGACCTTCAGGTCCATGCCGCCGATCGTCCAGGTGGAGGCGAAGACCTGGTGGGCCGAGTCGAAGCCCCACATGTCGCCGATGGTCTTCGTGGACACCGTGCCGTCGATGAGCTTCGTGAAGCCGAGGTTCAGGCCGGTGAGCATGAGGAACGTGCCCAGCGTGATGATGAAGCTGGGCAGTTTCGTGACGGTCAGCATGAAGCCGTTGAAGGCGCCGAAACCGACCGTGACCAGCAGCGACACCCCGACGCCCACCCAGGCGTTCGCCGTCATCTGGTAGCTGAACATGGAGGAGATCAGCGCGGAGCTTGTCACCATCACGCCGGCGGACAGGTCGAACTCGCCGCCGATCATCAGCAGCGACACCGGCACCGCCATGATGCCGATGGTGGAGGCGGCGTACAGCACGGTGGCGAGGCTGGACGCGCGCAGGAACGAGTCGGCGACGAGCGCGAAGAACACGAAGACGGCGACCGCGCCGACGACCGAGCCGAGTTCGGGCCGGCCCATCAGTTTGCGCAGCGGGGAGGTCCGCAGCAGGCGCTCGTCGCCGCCGGGGCTCGCCGGGGGCCGCACGGAGGGGGCGGTCGCGGTCATCGGGTGCCCCGCTTGGCATAGGCCTCCAGGGCGGGCGCGTCCTTCTTGGTCACGATCTGCGGGCCGGTGAGGACGGGCTTGCCGCCGCCGAGGACGTCCTTGTTGTACTTGTAGAGCCACAGCAGGTCGACCGCCTCGTAGCCCTGGAGGTAGGGCTGCTGGTCGACGGCGAAGCCGAGCGCGCCGGACTTGAGCTTGGCGGCGACCTGCTGGTTGAGGTCGAAGGTGTCGATCTCGGCCTTGCTGCCCGCGGTCTGCTTCGCCTGGAGGGCCGCGTCCGCGAAGGGCGCGCCGAGGGTGACGACGGAGTCGATGGAGGAGTCGGCCTGCAGCTTGGCCTCGATGGAGGACTGCACGTCGGGGGTGCTCGTGCCGTCCACGTAGAGGTTCTGCAGCTGCCCGGAGAAGGTCTTCTTCGCGCCGGCGCAGCGCTGTTCCAGGCCGACGTTGCCCTGCTCGTGGATCACGCAGAGCGCCTTCTTGCGGTGCTCCTGGTTCAGCTGCTCGCCGACGGCCTCACCGGCGGTGCTCTCGTCCTGGCCGATGTGGGCGAGCGCGCCGAACGCCTTGGACTGCTCCGCACCCGAGTTGACCGTGATGACCGGTATGCCCGCCTTGGTGGCCTGGGCGACGACGGCCTTCATCGCGTCGGGCTTGGCCAGCGTGACGATCAGCCCGTCGACCTTCTTGTCGATGTAGGACTGGACGAGCTGCGCCTGGCCCTGCCCCTGGTCGCTGTGCGCGTAGAGGAACTTGACGTTGTCCTTCACCGCCGCCTGCTCGGCGCCGCTCTGGACGATGTCCCAGAACGTGTCGCCGTCGGCGGAGTGGGTGACCATGCCGATGGTCCACTTCGGCGTGTTCACCGCCGAGCGGCCGCCCGCCTTCGCGGCGGCCGCGCGCTCCTCGGCGCGCTTGCCGCCGGTGGCGCTGCAGCCCGCCAGCGCGGTGGCGGCGAGGGTGACCGCGAGCGCCGCGCCGGCGGCCCGCCGGACGGAGCGCCTCCCCCACTTGCGTCGTACCCCTGTTCGAATCCCTGTCACGACAATATGCCCTTTCGCGTGGTCGCTGCTTTTTAGCCGGGGTACGCGGCCCCGTCAATACTTTGCCTGTACATCCCGCGTTTCCGTGCGCCGGGTCCCGGCGCACGGCGAACGGTCAGGGACGCACGAGGAGTTGGAATTCGAACGAGTAGCGCGACGCGCGGTAGACGTGGGATCCGAACTCGACGGCGCGGCCGGTGTCGTCGAAGGTGACCCGCTCCATGGTCAGCAGCGGGGCGCCGTCGGGCTCCCCGAGACGGCCGGCCTCCTCCTGCGTGGCGGCCCGCGCGCCGACGGACTGCCGGGCGCTGTGCAGCGTGATCCCCCCGGCCCGCATCACCCGGTACAGGCCGGTGGACTCCAGGCGCTCGCTGTCGCAGTCGATCAGGTCGGCGGGGAGGTGGTTGCGGAGGTACGCCATCGGCTCGTCGTGGGCGTAGCGCAGGCGCTCCAGCAGCAGCACCTCGGCGCCCTCGGCCACCCCGAGCGCCGCGGCGACCTCGGCGGTCGCGGGCCTGGGCGTGCGGCGCAGCACCCGGGTGGCGGGCCGCTGCCCGGCCGCCTCCAGGTCGTCGTAGAGGCTGGACAGCTCCAGCGGGCGCTTGACCTGGCTGTGCACGACCTGCGTGCCGACGCCCCTGCGGCGCACGAGCAGCCCCTTGTCCACGAGGGACTGGATGGCCTGGCGGACGGTGGGGCGGGAGAGGCCGAGCCGCGCGGCGAGGTCGATCTCGTTGCCGAGGAGGCTGCCGGGAGCGAGCCGGCCGCGCTCGATGGCCGCCTCCAGCTGCTGGGACAGCTGGTAGTAGAGGGGCACCGGGCTGGTACGGTCCACTTCGAGCGGGAGTGGCTCGCCTCTCTGATCGGTCACGCGCCAGAGCGTAGACCTCGCCTCCCGGCACCGGGAAGGTCCAGGTCCGATTGTCAGGACAAATGCTTGACAGGGCGAGCCGGTGAACGCCACCTTAAGGGCCATGCGTATCGGACTTATCGGCACAGGCCGCATCGGCAGTTTCCACGCGGACGTGCTCAGCCGCCACCGCGAGGTCGGCGCCCTGGTGGTGGCGGACACCGACGCCGCGCGGGCCGCCGCGGTCGCGGAGCGGACCGGGGCCACGGCCGCCCCCTCGGTGGACGAGATCTTCAGCTGGGGCGTGGACGCGGTGGTCATCGCCTCGGCGACGTCCTCGCACGCCGAACTGATCGGACGGGCAGCCCGGGCCGGGCTGCCCACCTTCTGCGAGAAGCCCATCGCGCTCGACCTCGCCGGCACGCTCGGCGCGATCCGGGACGTCGAGGCCGCAGGCACGGTCCTGCAGCTCGGCTTCATGCGGCGCTTCGACGAGGGGTACGCGGCGGCCCGCGAACTCGTGCGCTCGGGCGCCCTCGGCCGCCTGCACACCGTACGGGCGATCACCTCCGACCCGGCGCCGCCGCCGGCCGCGTACCTCCCCCTGTCGGGCGGCCTGTACCGGGACTGCCTGGTGCACGACTTCGACATCCTGCGCTGGGTGACCGGCCGCGAGGTGACCGAGGTGTACGCGACGGGCTCGGACGAGGGCCCCGCGATGTTCCGCGAGGCCGGCGACGTGTCCACCGCGGCGGCCGTCCTCACCCTCGACGACGGCACGCTCGCCACCGCGACCGCGACCCGCTGCAACGGCGCGGGGTACGACGTGCGCATGGAACTCGCGGGCACCGACGACCAGTTCGCCGTGGGCCTGGACGACAGGACGCCGATCACCTCGACCGAGCCGAAGGGCCCGCCGCGGTGCGAGAACCCCTGGCCCGGTTTCCTGGAGCGCTTCGCCCCGGCCTACGAGGCCGAGATCGACGCGTTCGTGGACGTGGTGCGCGGCGAGCGGGAGAACCCCTGCGACGCGCGCGAGGCCCTGCACGCGCTGCGCATCGCGGAGGCCTGCGAGCTGTCGCGGGCGCAGCACCGGCCCGTGCGGCTGGAGGAGATCGCACAGGCCTGAGCCGTGTCCCCCCGGAGCGGGGCTGCCCGCTCCGGGCCGGGACGCGGCCCGGGCTCGCGGCCCGGGCTCGCGGTCCGGGCTCGCGGTCCGGGCTCGCGGTCCGGGCTCACGGTCCAGTACGGGCTCAGGGCAGCGGCGGCGGCACGAAGCCCCCGTAGCGCTGCTCGATCAGCTCGGCGAAGCGGATGCAGGTGAGGTCCGCGTGGAGCGCGCCGATGATCTGGACGCCGACCGGGAGCCCGCCGGCGGAGCGCGCGATCGGCGCGACCGTCGCGGGCAGGCCGGGCGCCCCGGCGAGGCCGGACCAGACGAGCTGGTCGGGGTAGTCGTGCGCCACGCCGTCGATCATGATCGTCCGCGCCCACTGATCGGCGCTGTGGTCGTGCGGGAACGCGGTCGTCGGGGAGGGCGGGCACAGGACGACGTCGAACTCGCGGAACAGCCGGGCCCAGGCCTCCCGGTGGCGGGCACGGACCGCGTCCGCCTCGATCCAGGCCCGGTGGCTGAGCACGGCGCCGCGGGCCCGTTCGGCGGCGAGAGCGGTGTCCCCGGGGTCGACGCCGGCAGCCCGGATGCGGGCGTCCTCGTAGGCCGCCGGCGGATACGACGACGCGATCGAGGCGAGCAGCAGGCGCATGTACACCCGTGCCCCCTCCACCAGGTCGGGCACGAGGTCGCTGTGCTGGCTCACCCGGAAGCCGTCGCCCCGCAGCCGCCGCGCCAGGGCCCCGAGGGCCTCGCGCACCTCGCCCGAGGTGGGGATGAGCGGGTGGTCGTCGAGGAGCAGGACGCGCCAGGCCGCCGGCTCGGTGGGCGCGGGCCGGGGCCCGCCGCCGTGCCGGCCGCCGGACAGCACGCCGAACGCGGTGGCGAGATCGCGCGCGCCGCGCGCCATCGGGCCGATCACGCTGAGGTCGCGGCTGTAGTCGAGAGGGGCGTTCGGCGGCGCGACGTGCCCGCGGGCGGGCAGCACGCCGAAGGTGGCCTTGTGGGCGTGGACGCCGGTGAAGTGCGCGGGCACCCGCAGGGATCCTGCGATGTCGGAACCCAGGGAGAGTGCCCCGAACCCGGCGGCGAGCGCCGCCGCCGAACCTCCCGACGACCCTCCCGGCGTGCGGCCCGCGTCCCAGGGGTTGCGGGTGGTGCCGTGGATCGGGTTGTAGGTCTGCAGATCCCCCAGCGCGACGGGCACGTTCGTCTTGCCGAGGACCACCGCGCCGGCCGCCTTCAGCCTGCGTACCGCGACGGCGTCCTCGGCCGGTACGAAGTCCACGAACGGCGGGATGCCCCAGGTGGTGGGCAGGCCCGCGATGTTGAAGGACTCCTTCACGGTCACCGGGACGCCGAGCAGCGGCCCGCGCTCACCGCGCGCTCTCGCGGCGTCGGCGGCGCGGGCCGCCACGAGGGCGCGGTCGAAGTCCCGCACCACGACCGCGTTGATCTCCACGTCGAGCCTCTCGATGCGGCTGATCGCCGCTTCGACCAGTTCGAGGGCCGACACCTGGCGCCGGTCGAGGAGTTCGGCCTGCTCCGCCGCGGTCCGGTAGGCGTCCTCGGCATCGGTCACGGCGGCTTCCTTTCAGGTCCCGGAGTCCGGCGACCCGGACCCGGGCTGACTTGTTGAAGTGGATGCCAGACGCTAGCATCCAACTACCACATCAGATAGCCAGGCCCGATCGGAAAGTCGGTGGAGGACCCATGCCGGTGACTCTCGAAGGAGCGCTCGCCGACCGCGGCAGGTGGCAGCTCGACAACTGCTCCATCGCGATGGCGATGGACGTGCTCGGCGCGCGCTCCACCGTGCTCGTCCTGCGGGAGGCGCTGTACGGCACACGGCGTTTCGACGACTTCGTACGCCGTACCCACAGCACGGACGCGATCGTGGCGGCGCGGCTGAAACGCCTCACCGAACTCGGGATCCTGGCGAAGCAGCCCTACCAGGAGGCGGGCAAGCGCACCCGCAGCGAGTACTGCCTGACCGCGAAGGGGCGCGACCTCCTTCCGGTGGTCTTCGCGCTCATGCAGTGGGGAAGCAGGCACCTGCAGCCGGAGGGAGAGGGGCCGCTGACCCTCGTCGAGAGCGCCACCGGGAAGCCCGTCATGATCGAGGCCCGCAGCGAGGACGGCAGGCTGCTGGGGATGGACGAGCTGGGACTCGTCGCGAACTTCCCGATCGAGGACGCGCCCCCCGGCGCCACCGCGTGAGACGGGCCCGCACGGGCCCCTGACCCCGCGGCACGCCCGGGTCGATCCCGCCGCGTCCCGGCACGTGCGGGGCCGGCCGGCGCATCCTCTGGGACCAGCCTCCGAAGGGCGTGACGCAGCAGGCCGCCGCCGAGGTCACCCCGATCGGCTCGCTGACCCGGGTACCGGCCCACGGCGCGGCGGTCGTCCGGGTGTAGGGGCGGGCCGCCACCGTCGTCGCGCGCGACTCCTACGGGCCCGCCGTGAGTCTCAAGCGTGGGCAGCCTGGTCGACACCCCGTCCTTCTTCGACCGGCTCGCGCGGCAGGGCACCGACGTGGGACCGGACTCCCCCGTCTCGTTCCAGAAGGACTTCGCCGTCCCGATGCAGCGGGCGCGCGCG
>NZ_JAKGCV010000200.1 GCF_021556455.1 Streptomyces fuscigenes
CCGGCGGGCGGCGGGTCGAGCAGCGCGAGCCCGGTCGCGCCCGGGTCGCCCCAGCACGCCGCCTGGAGCGCGAACGCCGTGAGGTCGGCGACCTTGATCTCCGGGGCGGGGAACCGGGCGAGGCGCGCATGGCCGGCCTCGTCCCAGCACCGGTACACGGCTCCCGGCGCCTCGCGCCCGGCGCGGCCGGCACGTTGGTCCGCGCCGGCGCGTGAGACCCGCACCGTCGTCAGCGCGCTCAGGCCGCGCGCGTGGTCCGTACGGGGTTCGCGGGCGAGCCCCGCGTCCACCACGACGCGTACCCCGGGCACCGTCAGGCTCGATTCGGCCACCGACGTCGCCAGCACCACCCGCCGCGCGCCGTCCGTACCGGCGAGCACGGCGTCCTGCACGGCGGCGGGCGCGCGCCCGTGCACCTGAAGCACCTCCGCGCCCAGTTCGCCGGGGCCGCCCAACAGGCCCGCGACGCGCCCGATCTCGCCGACGCCCGGCAGGAACACCAGGACGTCGCCCGCCCGTTCCGCCAGCGCCCGGCGCACCACGCCGGCGACGTGCGTCAACAGCGCCGGGTCGACCCGCATGCCGTGCGGCGGCCGCAGGGGCCGCGCCGGGGGCGCCCACACGACGTCCACCGGGTGGGAGACCCCGCCCGCCTCGACCACGGGCGCCCCGCCGAGCAGCGCGGACCAGCCGGCGGCGTCCGTCGTCGCGGACGCCGCCACCAGCCGCAGCTCCGGCCGCAGCGCCGCCCGCACGTCCAGCAGGAACGCGGCGGCCGTGTCCGCGTCGAGGTGCCGCTCGTGACACTCGTCGACGATCACCACGTCCACGCCCGCGAGTTCCTGGTCGCGCTGGAGGCGCTGCAGCAGGACGCCGGTGGTCACCACCTCCACGACCGTCGCGGGCCCCACCGACCGCTCGCCGCGCACCGTGAAGCCGACCCGCTGCCCGGTGCGCTCGCCCAGCAGCCAGGCCATGCGGCGGGCCGCCGCCCGGGCCGCGATCCGCCGGGGCTCCGCCACCAGCACCCGGCGCACCGGAGCCGCCGCATCGTCGCCCCGGCCGGGCAGCAGGCCGGCGAGGGCGAGCGGTACGAGCGTCGTCTTGCCGGTTCCGGGGGGCGCGCACAGCACCGCGCAGCCCGCGCCGTCGAGCGCCTCCGCCAGCTCCGGCAGCACCGCCCGCACGGGCAGCGCGGCGAGCGCGTCCTCTCGTACGGGCGCCACCGCTCAGTCCCGTTCGCAGACGAAGATCGCGGTGCCCGGCAGCAGCGCCCCGCGCAGCGGGGACCAGCCGCCCCACTCCTGGGTGTTCCAGGCGGGCCACTCCGGTTCGACCAGGTCCACCAGCCGGAACCCCGCCGCCGTCAGGTCCCGCACCCGGTCGCCGAGGGTGCGGTGGTGCTCCACGTACACGGCCCGTCCTCGCTCGTCCTCTTCCACGTAGGGCGTGCGGTCGAAGTAGGGCATGGTCGCGGTCAGGCCCTCGGGGCCGGGCTCGTCGGGGAACGCCCAGCGCACCGGGTGCGTCACGGAGAACACCCACCGCGCCCCCGGCCGCAGGACGCGGCGCACCTCGCGGAACACCTTCACCGGGTCGGCGACGAAGGGCACCGCGCCGTACGCCGAGCACGCCAGGTCGAAGCTGCCGTCCGCGAACGGCAGCACGCCCGCGTCGGCCTGCACCAGCGCGACGGACGCGGACCGCTCCCCGTCGATGCGGCGGCCGTGCTGGAGCTGGCGGTGGGAGAGGTCGAGCGCGACGGGCCGCGCCCCCTGAGCGGCGAGCCAGCGGGAGCACTGCGCGGCTCCCGCGCCGATCTCCAGCACGTCCAGGCCGCGCAGCGACTCCAGCGGGCCGAGCAGCCCGGCCTCCATCTCGTCGAGGCCCTCGGGGCACCACACGAAGCGGTCGTCGCCGAGGAACGTGCCGTGCTCGTTCTGGTACTCGTCGGCGTTGCGGTCCCACCACCCCCGGTTCGCGCGCGTGCTCTCCGTGTCACCGGCGTCGCGGCGGGCGGCCTCCGACTCCTCGTCGACGGCGTGAGCCGCCCCGGCGGAGAGGTGCGCCCCGGCGGGGAGGGGCGCCGCGGCCGCGCCCGGGGAAGGGGCGGTGCCGGCGGGCGGGGGCGTCGTCGCGCTCGTGCGGGACTCGGGTGTGCCGTTGTCTTGGATCATCGTGCCCGTCGTCATGTTTGTCGTAAGGTACGTGCAGTCTCCGGCGGGCCCGGGGGACCGGACTCCGCTGTGCCGAGTGTGGCAGCGGGCGGACCTGCGGGGCCTCGCGGGTCGCGCGGGCGGCCCGGGGAGGACGCGCGGAACGGCCCCCGCGCGACGTGCCGTTTTCCGGTATGCGGTGTTCCGCCCCGGGTGTGCGCCTTCGCGCATTGACCATGCCTGGCTGCCCCCGTATGCTAAAGGTTGCGCTGCGGGCTTGCGCGCCTCAGACGTAGCAGCCGCGCTCGCATCTGTTCGGAGACCCTCGGTTCGTCGGGGCGCCCATCCGGTCGGTGGAACACCGACGGGGGTTGGCGCTTCGCCTCGCTGTCCGGCCTCCGCGGACGCGATATCGGGCTCTCGGCGTAGCAGTACCTACGATCCAATGTCCGTACCGGAGCCCTTTCCCACATGACGAGCAGCACCGAGACCACCGCCACCACCCCGCAGGTTGCGGTCAACGACATCGGTAACGAGGACGCCTTCCTCGCCGCGATCGACGAGACGATCAAGTACTTCAACGACGGCGACATCGTCGACGGCGTCATCGTGAAGGTCGACCGGGACGAGGTCCTGCTCGACATCGGTTACAAGACCGAGGGTGTCATCCCCTCCCGCGAGCTTTCGATCAAGCACGACGTCGACCCCAACGAGGTCGTCGCCGTGGGCGATGAGATCGAGGCCCTGGTTCTCCAGAAGGAGGACAAGGAAGGCCGTCTCATCCTCTCCAAGAAGCGTGCTCAGTACGAGCGTGCCTGGGGAACGATCGAGAAGATCAAGGAAGAGGACGGCATCGTCACCGGTACGGTCATCGAGGTCGTCAAGGGTGGTCTCATCCTCGACATCGGCCTCCGTGGCTTCCTGCCGGCCTCCCTGGTCGAGATGCGCCGCGTGCGCGACCTCCAGCCCTACGTGGGCAAGGAGCTCGAAGCCAAGATCATCGAGCTGGACAAGAACCGCAACAACGTGGTCCTGTCCCGCCGTGCCTGGCTGGAGCAGACGCAGAGCGAGGTCCGCCAGACCTTCCTCACCACCCTGCAGAAGGGCCAGGTGCGCTCCGGCGTCGTCTCCTCCATCGTCAACTTCGGTGCGTTCGTGGACCTCGGCGGCGTCGACGGCCTCGTGCACGTCTCGGAGCTGTCCTGGAAGCACATCGACCACCCCTCCGAGGTCGTCGAGGTCGGCCAGGAGGTCACGGTCGAGGTCCTGGACGTCGACATGGACCGCGAGCGCGTCTCCCTGTCGCTGAAGGCGACGCAGGAAGACCCGTGGCAGCAGTTCGCCCGCACGCACCAGATCGGCCAGGTCGTGCCCGGCAAGGTCACGAAGCTGGTTCCGTTCGGCGCGTTCGTCCGCGTGGACGAGGGCATCGAGGGTCTGGTCCACATCTCCGAGCTGGCCGAGCGCCACGTGGAGATCCCGGAGCAGGTCGTCCAGGTCAACGACGAGATCTTCGTCAAGGTCATCGACATCGACCTGGAGCGCCGCCGCATCAGCCTCTCGCTGAAGCAGGCCAACGAGTCCTTCGGCACCGACCCGGCCTCGGTCGAGTTCGACCCGACGCTCTACGGCATGGCCGCGTCGTACGACGACCAGGGGAACTACATCTACCCCGAGGGCTTCGACCCCGAGACCAACGACTGGCTCGAGGGCTACGAGACCCAGCGCGAGGCGTGGGAGACGCAGTACGCCGAGGCGCAGCAGCGCTTCGAGCAGCACCAGGCCCAGGTCATCAAGTCCCGCGAGGCGGACGAGGCGGCCGCGGCCGAGGGTGCGGCGGCTCCGGCCGCCGGCCAGGGCGGCGCTCCGGCGTCGTCCGGCGGCTCGTACTCCTCGGAGTCCACGGACAACTCCGGCGCCCTGGCGTCGGACGAGGCCCTGGCCGCGCTGCGCGAGAAGCTGGCGGGCGGCCAGAGCTGACGCTCCTGCCGCAGGCGCCGGCGCCGACGCGCTGATGTCGTGAGGAAGGCCCGTTCCCCTCGGGGAGCGGGCCTTCCGCATGTCCGGGACCGGAACAGGGGCCGACGGGCGCGGACCCCTGCCGCATGCGAGGCGGCCGGGAGGCCGTGCCGGGTGCCGGGTGCCGGGTGCCGGGTGGCGCACGGCGCACCGCCCGCCACGCCGAGTGCCGACCGCAGCGCACCCGTCCGTCCACCTGTCCGTCCTGAGCCTGTTCTCGCCGGTCCTGTACCCCTCGGGCCACCGGCGCCGAGCAGCGGCCGGGAGAAGGGCGCGCGGGGCGCGGCGGACGGGGAATGCCTGCGCCGCCCTGCGTGTTCTTGTCGGGGAACGGCAGGAGGAGGAGCGGTAATCGTGCTTGATCCGCAGGATTTGTACGAGTGGGACCCCAAGGGGCTCGGCGCGGTCGACATGGCGTTGGCGCAGGAGACCACCGGGCTCGTCATGCTCTACCACCTCGACGGCTACATCGACGCCGGCGAGACCGGCGACCAGATCGTGGAGAACCTGCTGGACGCCCTGCCCAACCAGGTGGTCGCGCGGTTCGACCACGACAGGCTCGTCGACTACCGGGCCCGGCGCCCGCTGCTGACGTTCCGGCGCGACCGGTTCACCCAGTACGAGACGCCGTCGCTCGAAGTGCGGATGGTGCAGGACGCGACGGGCGCCCCGTTCCTGCTGCTGTCCGGCCCCGAGCCGGACGTGGAGTGGGAGAGGTTCGCGGCGGCCGTCGAGCAGATCGTCGAACGCCTCGGCGTGCGCCTCGTGGTCAACTTCCACGGCATCCCGATGGGCGTGCCGCACACCAGGCCGGTCGGCGTCACCCCGCACGGCAACCGCACGGACCTGACGCCGGGTCACCGCAGCCCCTTCGACGAGGCCCAGATCCCGGGCAGCGCCGAATCGCTCGTGGAACTGCGGCTGATGGAGGCCGGTCACGACGTGCTCGGCGTCGCGGCGCACGTGCCGCACTACGTCGCGCGCTCGTCCTACCCGGACGCGGCGCTGACCGCCCTGGAGACGATCACCGCGGCGACGGGCCTCGTCGTCCCGGACGTGGCACACGCCCTGCGGACCGAGGCGCAGCGCACCCAGACGGAGATCGAGCGACAGCTCGGCGAGGGTGACGAGGACCTGGTCACGATGGTGCAGGGCCTGGAGCACCAGTACGACGCGATCATCGGCGCCGAGACCAGGGGCAACCTGGTCGCGGAGCCCACGGAACTCCCCTCCGCGGACGAGATCGGTCTCGAATTCGAGAAGTTCCTCGCCGAGCGGGAGGGCGAAGGAGGCAACTGACGAGCCGGCGGCCCGCCGGAAACCGGCAACGGGTGACGGGCGCGGCCGGGGGATCGCACACGACAGGGCGGCGGCCCGCGCGGACCTCAGGGCCCGGGCGGGCCGCTTCGCCGTCCGAGGAGGGCGGCCGTATCCGGCCGGGCGCCCGCCCCCCTCGTCTCCCCCGTCTGCCCGCCGTCTGCCGGCCGTACGGGCCGCCGCTGCCGCCCCGCCATGCCGCTGAGTAGGCTGAAGCCATGCTGAGAGTGGGGCTCACCGGCGGTATCGGTTCGGGCAAGAGCGAGGTCGCGAAGCTGCTCGTGGCGTGCGGGGCGGTGCTCATCGACGCCGACCGGATCGCCCGGGAGGTGGTCGAACCCGGGACACCCGGCCTGGCCGCCGTGGTGAAGGAGTTCGGCGACGACGTACTGACTTCGGAGGGCACGCTCGACCGCCCCCGGCTCGGCGCGATCGTCTTCGCCGACGAGGACCGCCGCCGCGCGCTCAACGCGATCGTCCATCCGCTCGTGCGCGACCGCTCCGCCGAACTGGAACGCGGCGCCGGGGACGGCGCCATCGTCGTCCAGGACGTCCCGTTGCTGGTCGAGGGCGGGATGATGAGCCACTTCGACGTGATCCTCGTGGTGGACGCGTCCCCGAAGACCCAACTGGACCGGCTCGTACGGCTGCGCGGCATGACCGAACAGGACGCGCGGGACCGCATGGCGGCGCAGGCCTCGCGTGAGGAGCGGCGCGCGGCGGCCGATGTGATCATCGACAACGACGGACCCCGTGAGGCCCTCGAACCCCAGGTGCGGGCCGTCTGGGACACGCTCACGCAGCGCGCGGCGGACGCGGGCTGACGCCTCGGCCCCCCGCGCTCGCGGGCTCACGCGCCTGTGCGGGTCGCTTCTGTCGCGAGGCCCGCGGCGTGGTCGGCGTTCCGGGCCGCGTTCCCCGAAGGTGTCCCCGCGCGGTCCCCCGTCACGGATGGCGGTGCAGGCGGCCGTAGCCGCGGCGTGGCGGCCGCGGATACCGCGCGTCGTGCACGGGGTCGTACGGAGGGATGTCCCGGCCCGGCTGGAAGTGCGCGCCCTGCCGCATGCGGTGCACGATCACCCCGAGGTCGACGAGGGCGATCAGGGCCAGCGCCGCGCAGATGCCGGCCAGGGCCGGCGCGGACACGATCGCGAAGAGCGCGGCGGCGGCGCCGCACCAGACCAATCCCCATACACTCAGCCAGAACCGCAGGCGCAGCGGGCTGCGCGCAGTGATCGGTTCACTTCCGGTGCGCATGGCACATCCACCTCCTCGGCAGGCTCCACCTGCGGAGTACCCGAAGAGGGGCATCACAAGCGGGCTCACGGAGGGCGGTGCGGGGCCCTCGGCGGTGACCGGACCGGGCGGGCCGATCCCGCGGGCCGGTGGTGACGGCGCGCCGATCTCCCCGGCAGGAGGCGAAGGCCTGCCGGTGCCGATCGGGAGACGCTCGCCGGAGCCGGTCCGGAGCCGGTCCGATGCCGGTCCGACGGCGGTTCGCAGCCGGTCCGGTGCCGGTCAGAAGGCGAGGGAGGGAGAGCGGTGACCGACGTAGGGAGCGTGCGGCCAGGGGTTCCCGAGCCGGACGAGGACTTCGTCGACCTGATGCTCGACCTCGCCGTGCCGCACGAGGACGTGGCCTGGATGCTGCGACTGCGCCGCAGGCTGCGCACGGACGCCGCGCTGAGGTCGCTCGCCGACGAGGCGGTCGCGGCGGTCGCGTCCGGCGTCGGCGCGGGGCTGCCCCGCGAGTCCTCCGCGCCGCCGCCGCTGCCCGCGGAGCACGACTGGCCGGACGACGTGGTACGCGGCTTCCCCGTGTACGTCTACCTCGCCGTCACGCCCGTCGTGCGCGCATACCACCGGCAGCGAGGGGTCCCCGACTCCGTCCAGCGCCGCACACTGGGCGACCTCGGGCGCCAGCTGGCCGTGCACCGCAGGCGCCACGGCACCGGCGGCCTGGCGGCCCCCGGCTGGCTGATGCTGCACTTCCGGGGGGAGCTCTACCAGATCGGCAGGCTGCAGTTCGAACGTGCCCGGCTCGGCGGCCGCTCGTCCGCCGCAGTCCGCGCCGCCGGGCTTCCGGCGGCCGAGGGCCAGAGGTGCCTGTCGCTGCACATCCCGGACTTCCGGGGGCCGCTCGCCCCGGACGCCGTGGACCGGTCGCTGGCCGCGGCCGCCGGGTTCTTCGCGCGCCACTTCCCCGAGGACGGCGCGCGGATCGCGACCTGCCACTCGTGGCTGCTCGACCCGCAGCTCGCCGCGTACCTGCCGCCGACGGCGAACATCATCCGCTTCCAGGACCGTTTCCGGCCGGCCCGGCCCGGAGAGCCCCCGGAGGCGGGCGGCCAGGGCGACCGGGACGCGATCGGGTTCGTCTTCGGCGACCCCGCGCTCCCGCCCGGGGACCTTCCCCGCCGCACGACCCTGGAGCGCGCGATCGCCGACCACCTGCGGGCGGGCCGTCACTGGACGACGGGCCACGGCTGGCTTGAGCTGTGAGGCCGCCGGCACTGGCCACCCGGCCGGCCGGTACCGGCCGGTGCCGCGTCAGTGCACGAAGCGGTAGCTGCGCCAGGGAGGCGTGCCGGGGGAGACGGTGTCCATCAGCGTCGTCGCGATGTAGTCCGAGCTGTCGCCCGAGCAGTTGAGCGTCGGGTACGCGATCAGGTCCACGAGCGAACCGTTCTGCACGGCGCTCGCGCCCGCCGGACCGAAGCGGTGGCATCCCTTGACGACGGGGTTGTTGACCTGGATCACGCGGCCGCGGGTGGTGAGGTGGTCGACCGGCCCCACCGCTGTCCTGTTCAGGTCGGAGCAGCCGCCGGCCAGCCCGGCGGCCAGGAGCGCCGCGCAGGCGATGACGACGGGGCGCCGGTGCTGGGTCACGTACATGGGGCCGTCCTCGTCTGTGCGGGGGGCGGTGCGGGGGCGGGGATGTGCGCCGGGTCCGCGGGGGTGCGGCTGATGCCACCCTGCCCGACCGGCCGGGACACGGCACGCCCGGTACGCCCGGCCGAGGGACCGGGACCGCACGGGGCCGCGGGCCACGGGGAGCCGCAGCCGTCCTCCGCCGCTCACCTCCGGCGCCGTGCCGGTGGACGTAGCCCCCGCGCCGCCGCGGACTTACGGTGGAAAGGAGCATCGGTCCGTCGTCAGGGGGCCATGATGGTCGAGGGTTGGGTCGTGGCAGCAGTGGTCGTGGGGTGCGCAGCCCTGGTGTACCTGATGGCCGCCGCGAGAGTCGTCAAGCAGTACGAGCGCGGTGTCATCTTCCGCTTCGGGCGGCTGGTGCGCGGCGTGCGGGGCCCGGGGTTCCAGTTCGTGGTGCCCTTCGTGGACCGCCTGAACAAGGTGAACATGCAGATCGTGACGCTGCCGGTGCCGGGCCAGGACGGCATCACGCGCGACAACGTCACCGTGCGGGTCGACGCCGTCATCTACTTCAAGGTGGTGGACGCGTCGGACGCGCTGGTCAAGGTGGAGGACTACCGGTTCGCCGTCTCCCAGATGGCACAGACGTCGCTGCGCTCCATCATCGGCAAGAGCGAGCTGGACGACCTCCTGTCGAACCGGGAGAAGCTCAACCAGGGCCTGGAACTCATGATCGACAGCCCCTCGGTGGGCTGGGGCGTGCAGATCGACCGCGTCGAGATCAAGGACGTCTCCCTGCCGGAGACGATGAAGCGGTCGATGGCCCGGCAGGCCGAGGCGGACCGCGAACGACGCGCGCGCATCATCAACGCGGACGCCGAACTCCAGGCGTCAAAGAAGTTGTCCCAGGCGGCGCGGGAGATGTCGGCGGAGCCCGCCGCCCTCCAGCTGAGGCTCCTGCAGACCGTCGTGGCCGTGGCGGCCGAGAAGAACTCGACGCTGGTCCTGCCCTTCCCCGTGGAGCTGCTGCGCTTCCTGGAGCGCGCGACCCCCTCGGAGGCCGCACACGCGGTACGGGCCGTGTCCGACGTGGCGAAGGCGCACGCGCCCGCTCCCTCCGGACCGGCGCCCGCGGAACCTGCCGAGCCCGCGGCTGACGACGTCGGTCCCGCGGAACCTGCCGAACCCGCGGCTGACGACGTCGGTCCCATGGATCCGGCGGAGGTTTCGGGCGACGACGTTCCGGGCGCGGATCCGGCGGAGGTTCCGGGCGACGACGTGACGCCACCGGAACCGCCCGGACCCGCACCCGCACCCGCCGGAGGGGACGGGCCCCCGTCCGGCTCTCCGGCGGACGAAGGGGGTGGGTCCCCGCACGCCGGCCCGGCCGCACCCCCGAGCGGCGGCGCCCCGCCGGATGCCGAACCCTCTCCCGGCGCCGCCCCCCGGGCCCCCGGCCCCTCGGCCGGTCCCGTG
>NZ_JAKGCV010000201.1 GCF_021556455.1 Streptomyces fuscigenes
CCGCCACCGGGCCCCCGGCTGCAGCGCGGCAGGGGGTGCGAAGCGGCCGTGGAGGGGGCCCGTCCGGGGCCGGGACCGCCGCACGGGTCGGCCGCCGGTGGCGCGACAGGTCAGAATGGACCCATGGCGGGCCACCTTCCTGACGAGGCGAGCAGTTTCGTCGGCCGCGCGGCCGAACTGGCGCGCGTCGACCGCGCGTTGCGCGACGGCACCAGGGTCGTCACCCTGACCGGCACGGGCGGCGTCGGCAAGAGCAGGCTCGCGGTGCGCGCCGCGCGGCGGGCGGCCGGGCGCTACCCGCACGGCGCCTGCTGGGCCGACCTGTCCCCCCTGCAGAACGACCGCAGGCTGGTCGCGACGGTCTCGGAGGCCGTCGGACTGCGCGACCACACGCTGCGCGGACCCGTCGAGGCACTCTGCGAACGCCTGGCCGGCCAGCGCCTGCTGCTCGTGCTCGACGCGTGCGAGCGCGTCGTGGAGTCCGTCGCCCATCTCGTGGCGGACCTCGTGACGGCCGTGCCCGGCCTCACGGTCCTCGCGACGAGCCGGAGGCCGCTCGGCATCCGGGGCGAACGCGTCGTGGCCGTCGGACCGCTGCCGACCGAGGGCGACGAGGAGGAGGCGCTGCGGCTGTTCCGGGACCGCGCCGCGCAGGCCGCACCGCACGCCGCCCTCGACGACGCGGCCTCGCTCGCCGCCGCGAGCGAGATCTGCCGGGTCCTCGAAGGCATCCCCCTCGCCGTCGAACTCGCCTCGGCGCGCCTGGCCGACCACACCGTCGAGGAGATCGCCGACCGGCTCGGCTCCCGCGTCCCCGCGCCCGCGCCCGTTCTCGACGGCGTGGGAGCGCCGGCCGGCCCCGCCCGCTTCGACCTGCTCGTCGACCACACCGTGTGGCCCCAGCACCACCGCGCGCTGCGCACGGCCGTCGGGTGGAGCCACGAGCTGTGCCGGCCTCTCGAACGGCTGCTGTGGGCCCGGCTGTCCGCCTTCCGGGGCGACTTCGGGGTGGAGGACGCCGCCGCGGTGTGCGCCGGCGGCCCGCTGGGCGAGGACGCCGTGGCCGAGGCGCTCGCGGGGCTCGTCGCCCAGTCCGTCGTCCAGCGCACGGACACCGGCACGGCCGCCGCCCCCGCGCTGCCGGCCGTGCCGTCCGGCACCGGCGGGCCCCGCCACCGGATGCTCGCCACCCTGCGCGAGTACGGCGCCATGTGGCTCGACGAGCTGGGGACGCGCGAGGCGGTCGCCGACCTGCACGCCCTGCACTACGCGGACCTCGTCGCCCGGGCGTACGCCGGCTGGTCGGGCGCCGGGCAGGTCGGCTGGTACCACGCGATGCGCGACAGCCACGCCGACCTGTGCGCCGCGCTCAACCACCTGCTGGCCACCGACCCCGAGCGCGCCACCGCCATGGCGGGCGCCGTCGGCTTCTACTGGACCTGCTGCGGCCACCTGCACGAGGCCCGGCTCTACCTCGAACGCTGCCTCGCCGAGGACCGCAGGCCGAGACCGGAGCGCACCCGCGCGCTGTGGGCGCTCGGCGTCACCGTCGTGCTCCAGGGCGACCTCGACGGCGCGCGGGTCCTCGGCGAGCGCTGCGCGATCGCCGCGTGGCAGGACGGCACCGCCGAGTCGAAGCTCGCGGCCTGCTACCTCCAGGGCCTCACCTGCCTCATGATGGGCCGCCCCCTGGCCGCGCACGTCCTGACCGAGGCGGTGCTGGGCGCCCTGCCCGGCGACCCGTTCGCGTCGCAGTCCCTGCTGCGCTGCCACGTGGTCAGGGTCTTCGCGCTCACCGCCCTCGGCCGCCTGCCGGAGGCCAGGAGCGCGGCGGAGGCCCTGCGCGCGGCCTGCGTCGCCCACGGCGAGTACTGGGCCCGCGGCTACGCCGACTACCAACTGGCCCTGATCCACCTGTTCGCGGGCGACCCGAACGTAGCGGAGGGCTACGCCCGCTCCATGCTCGGGGGCCGCACGGCGCTCCTCGACAACTTCGGCACCGCGCTCGGCCTCGACCTGCTCGCCGCGACGGTCGCCGCCCAGGGCGACGGGGAGCGCGCGGCGCACGTGTTCGGCACGGGCCAGGCGTACTGGCGCACGGTCGGCCATCCGCAGCGCGGCACGCCCGAACTCGCGGACGTCCGTGCCGCCTGCGAGCGCTCGGCCCGGGAGGCGGTGGGCGACGCGGCCTACGAGGAGGCGTTCCACCTCGGCCTGGTGGCCGAGGACGGCAGCGGCCTCGCACGGGCGCTGGCGGGCCGCCTCCCGGACGGGGGCGACGGCGGGGGGCCCGCGCGGGCGGCCCCCGAAGGCGGCTGACGAGGGCGGCGTCCCGCGGCGGCGGGGCCCGTCCCCGCCCCGCGCGGCACCCAACGGGACGCGTGTACACGCCTGTTGCCAAACGGAAGCGGAATCGGCACGTGTCCGGCGGCGTGAAGAGGCTCCGGCGGGACATCTGACAGGTATGACGTCCACAGACGCGCACCCGGAAGAGGGCACGACCGGTACGCGCCCGCCGCGTACCCACCGGTGGCGCACCGCACTGGTGGCGCTCGTCGCCGTACTCGCACTGCTGTTCCTCGGCACCCGGATCCACCTGCTCCCCGGATTCGGCGGCCTGTTCGGGGAGCAGAGCCACGACAGGACGGGACCGACGCTGCTCCAGTCCATCCAGGACCTGAACCGCTACGAGGCCGCGGAGGGCAACTTCCAGGTGGTGGTCGACTTCCAGAAGGACGCCAAGTACCTTCCTGACGCGATCCGCGGCACCCGCACCCTGTACGTGGGGGCCGGCACCGTCGGGGCGTACGTCGACTTCGGCGGGATCGGCAAGGACGACGTGAGGACCGACGCGAAGCGGACGACCGCCACGATCCGGCTGCCGCACGCGCGACTGGGCAAGCCCGCGCTCGACCCGGACCGCTCGTACACCGTCGACAAGCAGCGCGGCCTGCTGGACCGGCTCGGCGACTTCTTCTCCGACAACCCGGACAGCGAGCAGGCCGTGAGCAAGCTGGCCGCGCGCCACATCTCGGACGCGGCGAAGGACAGCGAACTGACCAAGCGGGCGGAGTCCAACACCACCGCGATGCTCAAGGGGCTGCTGCACTCGCTCGGGTTCACGACCGTCAGCGTGAGCTACGCCTGACCGGAGGGCCGCCTCCGGAGGGAACCCCGGCAGGGGGCCTTCCGTTGGCGATGCCCGGCGCTCCCGGCGCGGGGCGCGGCCCGGGGGCGCTCAGGAGCCGAGACCCAGCCGTCCGAGCCGGGCGGCGAGATCAGCGAAGGGCCCGTCCGCCGGCTCGGTGGCGAGCACGCGCCGCAGCAGGCCGGCCATCTCCTCGTCGTGCGCGGCGCCGACCGCGGCGAGGGCCGCGAAGTCCTGGACGAGCTGGAGCTCCAACTCGGCGCGCGGCACCTCGCGTCCCTCCAGCCAGGTCAGCACGGTCGTCTCGGCGAGCGACACCCACGACCGCACGACGATCACGAGGCGCGGCGGGGGATCGGCGGCGGCCGGAAGGTGCGCGAGGACCTGCCGGTAGGCCGCGTCGCGCACCTCGTCCGCCACGGCGTCCGCGTCGACCGCCCCCGCCCCGGCCGACGAGCCGCGCATGAGAACGGCGAAGCCGGGCCCGTGCTCCTCCGCGAAGTCGAAGAACCGGCCCATGAGCCGCAGCAGCCGGGCGCTGAACGGCCCCGTGCGGGGCTCCTCGAAGCGCAGCACGAGGTCCTCGGCGGCCCGGCGCAGCGCGGCGGCGTAGAGGCTCTGCTTGCCGGGGAAGTAGTGGTAGACCAGCGGTCTGGAGATCCCCGCTGCGGTCGCGATGTCGTCGAGGGAGACGTCGTCGGGCGAGCGGCTGCCGAGCAGTTCGAGGGCGACGCCGGTCAGCTGCCGCCTGCGTTCCTCGACGCCCATCCTGCGCCGCGTGCGGGGCGTCGGGGTCGTCACCGTGGTCATATGACAAGCCTAACGGGCGGACCGCAGTGGATGTCCGTTACGCTCCCGCTTCATGAGCTCATCAGACCACGAGGAGATGCCGCCGGACGCGGGCGGCGAGGCGGTCGCCGCGGACGACGAGGGCGTCGTCGCGGTGGGGCTGACGCCCCGTCAGGCACGCATGATCCGGGTCACGATGGGGTGGGTGGTCCTGGCGGGCATGGCGGCCCTGCTCTGGATCCGCCTGGAGCAGCGCCAGTCGGTCCTGGTCATGGGCGTGTACGGGCTCGCCATGGTGGTGTGCGGCGTCGTGATCGAACTGAGCCGGCACGGCCGGACCCGTCTCGGCAGCTACCTGCTGATCGTGGTCCTGGTGGCGGCCCTGGGCGGCGACTGGCTGCTGCCGTAGGACGCGCGGGGCGCCCGGCGCCCGGATCGCCCCGCGCGGTGCCAGGGCCCACGTCCCGCCACGAGGGCCCCTCGTCCACCGCGGGCGGCGGCTGTTCAGGGCTGTTCACCGCCCGCGTCAGTGCAGCGTGTCCAGCGAGTCGCCGTCGGCCAGCGTGCCCTTGAGGCGGGCCTTGCTGCCCTCCTCGGCCGGCACGCTCATCAGACGGCCCGGCACGGTCGCCCGCACGCCGCCCGACGCCGTCAGCGACGTGACCTGCTCGCTGCCCGCACCCAGCAGGTACCACGCGCCCGCCTTCGACTTCCACAGCGCGCCGGCGAGGGCCTCGGGGGCCTTCGGGCCGCACGCGGGGGAGCCGGTGGCGGTGGCCGTGATCGCGCCCGGGTTCCCGCCCTGCCCGGAACCGGACGCCGAGGCCGGCAGCGGGGCCTGGAACTGCGCCATGATCCGGCTGTCGGTGCCGCGCCACGTCTCGCCGCGCGTGCACACCCAGTCCGCCGTGCCCTCGCCGTCGGGCAGCGGCTGCTCGGCGTACCGCCAGGCGTTGACCGACTTCACGCCGTGCGCGCGCATCGTGGGCAGCAGGCAGGCCGAACGCGCCCAGGACGCCCGGGCCGTGCCGGAGGTCACGTCCTTCGGCGAGGCGGGGGAGCCGGCCGTCAATCGGGCGGGCGTCAGCTCGCCGAGGTCGCTCAGGAGCCGCTCGGGACCGCTCCCGGTGCCGTCCGCGGAACGCTCCCGCACCTGGAGGGTGTCCCAGGACGTGCACGTGCCCGCCGCGGCGGGGCTGCGCAGGGCGTCCGTCACGCCGTCCCCGTCGCGGTGCAGCGGCAGCGCCGCGCCGTCCGGCGCCAGCAGGTCCCGCGTGCTCGTGCCCGTGACCCAGGGAGCCGTCAGGTACCGCACGTTGCCGTCGGAGCGGTCCACCACGACGGCGTCCGCGCCGCCGCCCTCGGCGCCGTCCGCGCGGGCGAAGTCGAGGGCCGCCGCCGACGTGCCCTGGACGGGCTCCGCGTAGCGCACCACCCGCAGCCCGTCGTAGAACAGCACCACCCGCGCCCGGTCCACCGTGCCCGCGTACAGCAGCTGCGGGGGGCCCATCGGCGGCCCGGTGGGCGTGCCAGGAGTGCCGGAGACCTGCACCTCGCTGCCGGGGCGCGCCCACACCGCGAGCGCCCGGCGCAGCAGTTCGGTGTTCCCGGCGAGCGGACCGCGGGCCGGCCACGCGGAGAAGTCGTCGCGGGTGGCGTCGCGCCAGGCGGTGGGGGCGACCCGGACCACCTTCGCCGGGTCGAGGGCCGCCTGGGCGGACGCGTTGAGCGCGTACGAGGGGGCGGCGGGCCCGTCGGGGCCCCACCCGTCGCCCGGCAGCCCGAGCAGCGCCCCGCACACCACGAGCGCGGCGAGCGCGGCCAGGGCGGCCTTCCCGTGCTGGCGCCGCCGCAGCAGGTCCGTGGGCCGCGCCTGCAGCGCGCACGCGTCGAACTCGGGGGAGCGCAGCAGGGAGAGGTCGGCGCCCTCGGCCGCACGCGCCGCCGCGGTCACGGCCGAGGCCGGGTCGGCGACGCCCGCGGCGTCGAGGACGCGCCGCACCTCGGACTCGGGGAGGCGTTCGAGGCCGCGCAGCACGAACGCGGCGCGCACCGGCCCGGCCATCCTCGCCAGCCGCTGGTCGAGGGCGGCCTCACCGGGGCCGCCCTGGCGCGGCAGCAGCCGCAGCCCCCAGATCCGGGGCAGCGCGGGGGGCAACTGCGCCCGCCTCGGCAGGGCCGCGCGCAGCAGCGGGAGTTCCGCGTCCAGCGCCTGCCCCACGACCCGCGCCCGCAGCAGCGCGTACCCCGGATCCGAGGCGCCCCCCGGCGCCGGCCGCCTCGGGGCGGGCAGCGCCGCCCGCACGTCCTTGTCCCGGCCGCGCGGCAGCGAGCGCTGCGCGATCGCGTGCGCGGAGAGCACCCGCCGGGCACGGCCGCCGGTCGGTGCGAGCACCAGGTAGGCGAGGCGCACCAGATGCGGGTAGTGCTCGACGAGGGCGGCCTCGGCCTGGTCGACACCGGTGGCGGACAGGAGCGCCGCGGGGTCGCCGGGGGCCGGGGCGCCGTGGGGGGCGCCGGGGCCCTGAGGGGCCGGCGGGACGGTTGAGGGGTCGTGGGAACGCACGTGGAGCACAACGAGCCCCTGGATGAATGGTCACTCCACCGGGTGCGCCCGCACGGCCCCGCGACCGGCCCCGGATCGGCTCGCACCGGCCCCCCGCGGCTCAGTGCGGCTGGGGCCGGCCGTGGTCGAGGTAGGCCAGGACGGCCAGCACGCGCCGGTTGTCGTCGTCCGAGACCGGCAGGCCGAGCTTCGCGAAGATGTTGGAGGTGTGCTTCGCCACCGCCCGTTCCGTGACGACGAGTTGCCCGGCGATCGCGGCGTTGGAGCGCCCCTGTGCCATCAGCTCCATCACCTCGCGCTCGCGCGGGGTGAGCAGGCCGACGGTGGAGTCCTGCGAGCGCCGGCTCAGCAGCTGCTGGATGACCTGCGGATCCATCGCGGTGCCGCCGCCCGCGACCCGCCGGACCGCGTCCACGAACTGGTCGGCGTCGAACACCCGGTCCTTCAGGAGGTAGCCCACGCCGCCGTCGCCGTCGGCCAGCAACTCGCGTGCGTACAGCTGCTCCACGTGCTGGGACAGGACGAGCACCGGCAGCCCGGGCCTGGCCCGGCGGGCGGCGAGCGCGCACTGGAGGCCCTCGTCCGTGTGCGACGGCGGGAGCCGGACGTCGACCACCGCGACGTCCGGCTCCGACTCGGCGAGCGCCCTGGTCAGTTCGGGCCCGCTCTCGACCGCGGCCACGATCTCGAAGTCGTACGCCTCCAGCATCCGCACCAGGCCGTCCCGCAGGAGGAAGAGATCTTCGGCTAGGACAACTCGCAAGGGATCTCCATGGTCACCACGGTGGGACCGCCGGCAGGGCTGCTGACGGCCAGGACGCCGTCGAATGTACCGAGCCTGCGCTCGAGTCCGCTCAGCCCCGAGCCGTTCCCGATCCGGGCGCCGCCGCGGCCGTCGTCGGTGACGGTGGCCCGCAGCACGCCCCCGGAGTGCCACAGGTCGATCCGGACGCGCCCGGCGCCCGCGTGCTTGACCGCGTTGGCGAGGGCCTCGCTCACCGTGAAGTACGCCGCCGACTCCACGGGCGCCTGCGCGCGGCCCGGCAGGTCCACCGACACCTCCGTGGCCACCGGCATGCGCAGCGCCAGTGCCCGTACCGCGTCGCCGAGGCCCCGTTCGGCGAGGACCGGCGGATGGATGCCGCGCACCAGGTCGCGCAGTTCGTTCAGCGCGTCGGCGGAGGAGCGGCGGGCCTGGCCGATGAGCTCCTTGGCCCGGGCCGGGTCCTTCTCGATCAGCGCCTCGACCACTCCGAGGTCCATGCCGACGGCGACCAGGCGGGCCTGCGCGCCGTCGTGCAGGTCCCGCTCGATGCGGCGCAGTTCGCCGGCCGACGCGTCGACGGCGTCGTGCCGGGTCCTGGTGAGGCGCTCGACGCGCCGCGCCAGTTCCTCGTCGCGCCCGGGATCGAGGAGCGAGCGCGTGAGCAGGAAGTGGCCGCGCAGGACGTCGGGCGCGTACCGGACGCCTGCCCCGAGCAGGACCGCGCCGAGCGCCGCCGCGAGCAGGCCGGTCGCCGGCCCGGACACCGGCACGAACGCGTACCAGTACGGGTCCTGCCGGAACGCCGCCCACAACCCGGCGGCCAGCACGAACCCCTGCACCCCGTAGGCGAACAGGGCGGGTGCGAGCATCGCGCTCACCGTTCCGGCACTCGCGTCCACCAGCAGCCACCGCAGGTCCCGCCAGGTCGCGGGATCCCTCAGCAGGTGGGCGGTCCGCCGCACCTGCCCGGCGAGGCCGCGCCGCACGTCCGCCGGCAACGGCCGGTACGCCTCCGCCACCCGAACCCCCGCCCACTCGGCGGCCCACACCCGCCGCCGGTTCGCGTGCCGGCGCACGGCGGCCACGGCGGCGGGCGTCGTGAGCAGCCCCACGCCGAGCGGGACGAAGGCGATGGACAGCACGGTCAGGACGAACAGCGTCAGCGACCCGGCCAGCGCCGCGACGGACGCCAGCAGCCCCCGGGCCCCCGCACGCAGCGCCTGACTGATTCTCTTCCCCATGGCGACCGTCCCCTTCCCGCGCCGGGCATCCCCCGCCGACCGCGGACCCGTCCCTCGGATCCGGCCCCAGTCTGTCGGCAGCCCGCCCCCCGCGTCAGCCGTGCGGGCCCCCGGCCGGGGGGTGTACGTAGCACCACCCCCGGTGCGCACGGGCGCCGCGCGGACCGGCCCGGACGCGGGGCCGTCGGACGGGCGGGGAGCGGGGGGACAGGGGCGCGGGGAGCGGCGAGGGACGGGCGAAGGGAGGGGCGAATGAGGGCGAAGGGAGCGGCGAGGGACGGGCGTAGGGGGCGCGTACCGCCGGTACGCGGGTGCCGCGCGACCGCCGCGGCGCGCGGCACGGCAGACTGAGCGGCATGAGTAAGTCACGCATCGGACTTTTCGGCACGGGACCGTGGGCACAGATGACCCAGGGCCCGGCGCTCGCCGCGCACCCCGGGATAGAACTCAGCGGCGTCTGGGGGCGCCGCCCGGAGGCGGCCGGCTCCCTGGCCGACACGCTCGGCACCACGGCGTACTCGGGCGACGAGGGCGTCGACGCGCTCATCGCCGCGAGCGACGCCGTCGCCATCGCGCTGCCTCCGGACATCCAGGCCCCGCTGGCGGTGCGCGCCGCCGCCGCGGGCCGGCACCTGCTGCTCGACAAGCCGGTCGCCACCACGCCGGCCGCGGCCCGCGAGGTCGCCGACGCCGCGGAGCGGGCGGGGGTGTTCTCCACGGTCTTCTTCACCGCCCGCTTCGAGACGGCCACTTCGCGGTGGATCGACGAACAGGCCGCGGCGGGCGACTGGTTCACCGCGCACGCTCAGTGGCTCGGCTCGCTCTACTCGGGGACCTCGGACAGCCCGTTCGCGGCGTCGCCCTGGCGGCGCGAGAAGGGCGGCCTGTGGGACGTCGGGCCGCACGCCCTGTCGGTGCTGCTGCCCATCCTCGGCGACGTGACGCGGCTGACGGCCGTCCGCGCCGAGCCGGACCTCACCCACTTGGTGCTCGGCCACGCGTCGGGCGCCTCCAGCACGGTGAGCCTGACGCTCAGCGCGCCGCAGGCGGGCGCGGGCAACTCGCTCGAACTGCGCGGCGACCGGGGCGTCGAGCGGATGCCGGAGGGCCGCGGCACGGCGCAGGAGTCGTTCGAGGCGGCGATCGACGGGCTGCTGGAAGCGGTGCGGACCGGGCGGCCGCACGACGTCGACGTGCGCTTCGGGGCGCGGGTCACGCAGATCCTGACCGACGCCGAGCGCGACATCGAGGCCCACGCCAAGGGCTGACCGGCCACGGCGCGCCGCGCGGCGCCTGCCGCGGGCGGTCGCGCGGTGCGCGGGTGC
>NZ_JAKGCV010000202.1 GCF_021556455.1 Streptomyces fuscigenes
AGGCGGCGGCGAGCGCGCCGGCCAGGCTGTAGTCCGCGCCGTCCGCCCGCGCGAACAGCACGACCGCGATCGGCGCGGTGGCGTTGGGCAGCCGGCCCGCCAGCGTGCCGGCGAGCAGCCGCGCCGCGTGCGGCGCCCGCAGCAGTTCCAGGTATCCGGTGGCTCCCACGGCCCCGCCCCTCCCGTGTCCGGTTCCACGTCGACGCGAACGAGTGACGTGTTACGTATAACTTCCTCACCCATACGTACCATGAGCGCGAACGCCGGGTCCACCGGCAGCAGCGAAGAGGGAGGTCCCATGACCCGGCCGGCCACGCGTCCCACCAGCAAGGACGTCGCCCGGGCCGCCGGGGTCTCGCAGGCCACGGTCTCCCTCGTGCTCGGGGACAAATGGCGCGGGCGGGTCTCCGAGCGCACCGCGGCGCAGGTGCGCGACGCGGCCGGCGAGCTCGGCTACCGGCCCAACCTCGCCGCGCGCAACCTGCGCCTGGGCTCGACCCGGACGGCGCTGCTGGTGGTGCCGGCGCTGACCAACGAGTTCTTCGCCCGCGTCCACACGGGCGCCGCCGCCGTCGCGGCGGAACACGGCTTCGGCGTCGTCCTGTACCCCTCCCCCGCCGGCGTGGGACCCGCGGCCAGCCCCTTCGACCCGGCGCGCACGGCCCTTGACGGCGTCATCGCGTCGTCCATGGCCGTCGACGCGCCCGCGGCCATCCACGGCAGCCGGCTGCCGCTGGTGATGCTCGACAGCGACCCGGCGGCCCCCGGCTCCGCCGCACACGTCAACGCGGACGTCGCGGACGGCATGCGCCAGGTCGCGGGCCACGTCCTGGGCCTCGGACACCGCCGGCTGCTGCACCTGGGATCGGCCGTCGCGTCCTGGACCTTCGACGTGCGCGCCGCCGAACTGGCCCGCGCCGTGTCCGGCGCCGCCGGCGCGAGCCTGCGCACGGTGCGCTCCGCGCTCGCGGTGGCGGACGCCCGGGAGGCGGTGGTGACGGCGCTGGAGGGAGCCGCGCCGCGCCCGACCGCGATCGTCTGCGACGACGACGTCCTGGCCGCCGGCGCCTGCAAGGCGCTGCGCAGGCTGGGTCTGCGGGTGCCGGAGGACGTGTCCGTGACGGGCTTCGACGACCTGGCCCTCGCGACGGCGCTCGAACCCGAACTGACGACCGTGCGACTGCCCGCGGAGCAGGTCGGCCAGCGGGGCATGGCCGCCCTGCTGGCCGTGCTGGAGGGACGCGAGCCCGAGTCCGGCGACCTGCCGGTGCGGCTCGTGGTGCGCGGTTCCACGGCTCCCCCGCCGCACTGACCGGGCGCCGCCCCGCCGCGGGCGGAGCGGGTCCGCGCGCCCCGGAACGCGCACGAGGGCACGCACGGGACGGGGAGAGCCCGGCCCGGACGCGGCTGTGCCCCGGCGGCGAGCGCGGCCGGGGCACAGCGGAGAACGATCAGGGGCGAGGGGCGATCAGGCGTCGCCCTCGGAGCCGTCACCGCCGGCGTCCTTCTTGCCGGAGTCACCGGAGTCGCCGGAATCCCCGGATTCCTCCGGGCCCCCGGAGCCCGATGCCGGGCCGGAGCCGCCGGCCTCCGCGTCCAGCAGGCGGGAGAGCTGCCCGCCCACGATCCGCTTGAACTTGCGCTGCTGGGGACGCGTGCGGTCCAGGACCGCCACCTCCAGGCGCTCGGCGGGGATCTCCCGCTCCCCGCCGTTGGTGTCGCGCGAGAGCGCCTGCACCGCCAGCTTGAGCGCCTCGGCGAGGGTCATGCCCTCGCGGTGCCGCTGGTCCAGATAGCTGCTGATCTGCTCGGAGCTGCCGCCCACCGCGACGGAGCCGTGCTCGTCGACGATCGAGCCGTCGTGCGGCAGCCGGTAGATCTGGTCGCCGTCGGGCGACTCACCGACCTCGGCGACCACCAGCTCGACCTCGTAGGGCTTCTCGCCCGCGCTGGAGAAGATCGTGCCGAGGGTCTGCGCGTAGACGTTGGCGAGCCCACGGGCCGTCACGTCGTCGCGGTCGTAGGTGTAGCCGCGCAGATCCGCGTAGCGCACACCGCCGATCCTCAGGTTCTCGTACTCGTTGTACTTGCCGGCGGCGGCGAAACCGATCCGGTCGTAGATCTCGCTGAACTTGTGCAGGGCGCGGGACGGGTTCTCGCCGACGAAGACGATGCCGTCGGCGTACTGGAGCACGACAAGGCTGCGGCCGCGGGCGATGCCCTTGCGGGCGTACTCCGCCCGGTCGGCCATGGCCTGCTGGGGTGAGACATAGAACGGCGTCGACACCGGCTATCCGTCCCTTTCTGTCAGTGGCTGATTCACTCTCACAGCGGGTGCCGTCACAAAAGCGCGGCGCGCGGGCCGTCGGGCCGCTCGAGCCGGTGCTCGATGATGGACCGGGCGATCCCGGACGACTCGTCGTCGGTCAGCCGGCGGAAGCCGTCCTCCGTGATCACCGTGACGATCGGGTAGATCTTGCGGGCCACGTCGGGGCCGCCCGTCGCCGAGTCGTCGTCGGCGGCGTCGTACAGCGCCTGGACGACCAGCGTGGTCGCCTGCTCCTCCGTCAGGTCGTCGCGGTAGAGCTTCTTCATGGCGCTGCGCGCGAACACGGAGCCGGAGCCCGTCGAGGAGAACCCGGTCTCCTCCGAGCGGCCGCCCGTGACGTCGTAGGAGAAGATCCGGCCCTTGCCGCGGTCCACGTCGTACCCGGCGAAGAGCGGTACGACGGCGAGGCCCTGCATCGCCATCGCGAGGTTGGACCTGATCATCGTCGACAGGCGGTTGGCCTTGCCCTCCAGGGACAGCTGGGCGCCCTCGACCTTCTCGAAGTGCTCCAGCTCCAGCTGGAAGAGCTTCACCATCTCGACGGCGAGGCCCGCGGTGCCGGCGATGCCGACGGCCGAGTACTCGTCCGCGGGGAAGACCTTCTCGATGTCCCGCTGGGCGATCATGTTGCCCATCGTGGCCCGGCGGTCGCCGGCCAGCACCACGCCGCCCGGGAACGTGACGCCCACGATCGTCGTGCCGTGGGGCGCCTCGACGGCGCCCTGCAGCGGCGGCACCGAGCGCTTGCCCGGCAGCATGTCGGGCGCGTGGCCGGACAGGAAGTCCATGAAGGAAGAGGACCCCGGCGTCAGGAAGGCAGCTGGTAGACGCCCGGTGTCACGAGTATTGGCTTCCACGCGTTTCCCTCCAGTTATGCGGCGGCACGACGCGGTGCGTCGGGATCGCCTCCCAACTCGCCGATGGCCGAATTGCAGTTGAAGCACACTACGCCAGGACCCTACCCGTACACCCGGGGTGATCCACATGCACTTCCGGGAAGCAAGGGGTGCTCCCGCGCGCGGAAGCACCCCTTCTCCACCCCGTTCACATGGGGGACTACTGTCCGCCCTTTTGCACGAAGCTCCGCACGAAGTCCTCGGCGTTCTCCTCGAGAACGTCGTCGATCTCGTCCAGGACGGAGTCCACGTCGTCCGAGAGCTTCTCCTGACGCTCCTTGAGGTCCTCGGAGCCCTGCGCGTCCTGCGCCTGCTCCTCGGCCTCCTCCGTGGACCGTGCCGCCTTCTGCTGGCCTCCGCCGCTGTCCTTGGTCGCCATATCCCTCACCCCGCTCGGTTCGCCCCGCTCGATGTGACTTTCGATGCCCTCAAGATCAGACCCTAACCGCAGGATCCGGCAAAGGCCCCGTTCTCGTACAGCATCCAGTGAACGTCCGGGGCCCCCCTCCATGATTCCCTGCGGCGGGCCCTTTCAGCCTTTTCAGTGGCCGGACAGCACCCGGACCAGGTCCTCCGCCGTGCGGCAGCGGTCCAGGAGCTCCTTCACGTGTTCGCGTGTACCACGCAACGGTTCCAGTGTGGGAACCCGCTGGAGCGAGTCGCGCCCCGGCAGGTCGAAGATGACCGAGTCCCACGAGGCCGCGGCCACGTCGTCGGCGTACTGGTCGAGGCAGCGGCCCCGGAAGTACGCCCGGGTGTCCTCGGGCGGGTTCGTACGGGCCGTGTCGACGTCGCCCTCGTCCAGCAGGCGCTTCATCTTCCCGCGGGCCACCAGGCGGTTGTAGAGGCCCTTGTCGGGCCGCACGTCCGCGTACTGGAGATCCACGAGATGCAGCCGCGCCGCGTCCCAGTCGAGGCCGTCCCGGCGCCGGTAGCCCTCCAGCAGCTCCCGCTTCGCCACCCAGTCCAGCTCCCCGGACAGGCTCATCGGGTCGCGCTCCAGGCGGTTGAGCGTGTCCTCCCAGCGGCCGAGCACGTCCCTGGTCTGCTCGTCGGCGTCCGCGCCGTGCTTCTCCTCGACGTACTTCCTGGCGAGCTCGAAGTACTCCATCTGGAGCTGCACCGCGGTGAGCTTGCGGCCGCTGCGGAGCGTGACCAGGTGCTTCAGGGACGGGTCGTGCGACACCTCGTGCAGGGTCCGCACGGGCTGGTCCACGGCGAGGTCGACGTTGATGAAGCCGTCCTCGATCATGGCGAGGACCAGCGACGTCGTGCCGAGCTTGAGGTACGTCGAGATCTCGGAGAGGTTCGCGTCCCCGATGATCACGTGCAGCCGGCGGTACTTCTCCGCGTCGGAGTGCGGCTCGTCGCGGGTGTTGATGATCGGCCGCTTGAGCGTCGTCTCCAGGCCGACCTCGACCTCGAAGTAGTCGGCGCGCTGGCTCAGCTGGAAGCCGTGGTCGCGGCCGTCCTGGCCGATGCCGACCCGGCCCGCGCCGGTCACGACCTGGCGGGAGACGAAGAACGGCGTCAGGTGGCGCACGATGTCCGAGAACGCCGTCGAGCGCTTCATCAGGTAGTTCTCGTGGGTGCCGTAGGAGGCGCCCTTGTTGTCGGTGTTGTTCTTGTACAGATGGATCGTCTGCGCGCCCGGCAGCTGCGCCGCGCGCTCCGCGGCCTCCGCCATGATGCGCTCGCCGGCCTTGTCCCACAGCACCGCGTCGCGCGGATTGGTGATCTCCGGCGAGCTGTACTCGGGGTGCGCGTGGTCGACGTAGAGCCGTGCGCCGTTGGTGAGGATGACGTTGGCCAGGCCGATGTCCTCGTCCGTGAGCTGCGTGGCGTCGGCGGTCTCCCGGGCGAGGTCGAAGCCGCGCGCGTCGCGCAGCGGATTCTCCTCCTCGAAGTCCCACCGCGCCCGCCGCGCCCGGTGCATCGCCGCCGCGTAGGCGTTGACGATCTGGGACGAGGTGAGCATGGCATTGGCGTTCGGGTGACCGGGCACGGAGATCCCGTACTCCGTCTCGATGCCCATTACTCGCCGTACGGTCATGCGGCCCTCCTTGCCCGGCGGCGGCGCCCCCTGGGGACGCGGCGCTCAATTATCGAGCGTAGAACGCCGTGGCGCCCGCGGGGAGATCATTCGACACGTCGGCCTGGTGTGATGGTACGTCCGGGTAAAGCAACCGGCTGCGGACGCCCCCGGTGGGGAGGCATCCGCAGCCGGCCCGCTACTTACAGGTACTGACCGGTGTTCGCCACCGTGTCGATGGAGCGCCCGGTGTCGGCACCCTGCTTCCCGGTGACGAGTGTGCGGATGTAGACGATCCGCTCGCCCTTCTTGCCGGAGATGCGGGCCCAGTCGTCGGGGTTCGTGGTGTTCGGCAGGTCCTCGTTCTCCTTGAACTCGTCCACGCAAGCCTGGAGGAGGTGGGAGACGCGGATGCCCTTCTGATTGTGGTCGAGGAAGTCCTTGATGGCCATCTTCTTGGCCCGGCCCACGATGTTCTCGATCATCGCGCCCGAGTTGAAGTCCTTGAAGTACAGGACTTCCTTGTCGCCGTTGGCGTACGTCACCTCGAGGAAGCGGTTCTCCTCGGATTCGGCGTACATCTGCTCGACGACGGTCTGGATCATGGCGTGAACCGCCTGGTCGGGCGACTCGCGGTGCTCCGAGAGGTCGTCCGCGTGCAGCGGCAGGGAGGCGGTGAGGTACTTGGCGAAGATGTCCTTGGCGGAGTCCGCGTCGGGACGCTCGATCTTGATCTTCACGTCGAGCCGGCCCGGGCGCAGGATGGCCGGGTCGATCATGTCCTCGCGGTTGGAGGCGCCGATGACGATGACGTTCTCCAGGCCCTCCACACCGTCGATCTCGGCGAGCAGCTGGGGGACGATGGTGTTCTCCACGTCCGAGCTGACACCGGAGCCGCGGGTGCGGAAGAGGGATTCCATCTCGTCGAAGAAGACGATGACGGGGGTGCCCTCGCTCGCCTTCTCCCGGGCGCGCTGGAAGACCAGGCGGATGTGCCGCTCGGTCTCGCCCACGTACTTGTTCAGCAGCTCCGGACCCTTGATGTTCAGGAAGTAGCTCTTGCCCGCGGGCCGCCCCGTCACCTCGCCGACCTTCTTGGCGAGCGAATTGGCGACCGCCTTGGCGATGAGCGTCTTGCCGCATCCGGGCGGGCCGTACAGCAGGATGCCCTTCGGCGGCCGGAGCTCGTGCTCCTTGAACAGGTCCGGGTAGAGGTAGGGAAGCTCGACGGCGTCGCGGATCAGCTCGATCTGCCCGCCCAGCCCGCCGATCTTCGTGTAGTCGACGTCGGGGACCTCTTCGAGGACGAGCTCCTCGACCTCGCTCTTGGGCACGACCTCGTAGACGTACCCCGAGCGGGGTTCGAGCAGGAGGGCGTCGCCGGGCCGGATGGTGAGGTCCATCAGCGGCTCGGCGAGGCGCACCACGCGCTCCTCGTCGGTGTGGCCGATGACCAGCGCGCGCTCGCCGTCCTCCAGGATCTCCTTGAGGGTGACGATGTCGCCGGCGCGCTCGAACTCCATGGCCTCGACCACGTTGAGCGCCTCGTTGAGCATGACTTCCTGGCCGCGCCTGAGCTCGTCGAGCTCGACGCTGGGGCTGACGTTCACACGGAGCTTGCGGCCGCCGGTGAAGATGTCCGCCGTCTCGTCCTCGTTCGCCTGCAGGAAGACGCCGAAACCGGCCGGCGGCTGGGCCAGCCGGTCGACCTCTTCCTTGAGGGCCACGATCTGGTCGCGGGCCTCACGCAGCGTATTGGCGAGCCGCTCGTTCTGAGCGGACACACCCGCCAGGTTCGTCTGGAGCTCGACGATCCGCTCTTCGAGAATTCTCGTGTGCCGCGGAGAATCGGCGAGCTTGCGGCGCAGGACGGCGATTTCCTGCTCAAGATAGGCAACCTGGCCTGCGGGGTCCTCGGACCCCCGCCCGGGCCGGATGCCGCGGTTGATGTCGTCGTCGTGGGCTGCCACGGTCCTCACCTCCTCCAAGGGGAGCTGGACGCTTCCTGACCCTACCTGGGTGGGTGATGATTGAAACCCCTAGATCACAAACACGTAAGGGGTCCGTCCGATCTTCACCCTTGCGCTCTCCCTCACGCCAGGCAAATACCCACCCAGCAACATCGGAAAGCCGCCGGTTGTATCGTCGGGTTGTTCAACACCCGTCACGGCTGGCGCGACTTGTTCCCCAGGGTTGCACGACGGCCCGGCCCGACGCAGAAACGGCAGGAGATACGACCGTGCAGCAGGAAGCCCCGACCGACGACCTCGCGGCCCACGGCCCGCTGGAGGTCTGGATCGATCAGGATCTGTGCACGGGTGACGGCATCTGCGCCCAGTACGCGCGCGATGTCTTCGAGCTGGACATCGACGGTCTCGCTTATGTCAAGAGCGAGGACGACGAGCTGTTGCAGGACCCCGGCGCGACCACCCGTGTACCCCTCCCGCTGCTGCGGGAGGTGGTGGATTCCGCGAAGGAGTGCCCGGGCGAGTGCATCCACGTGCGGCGCGTCTCGGACGGCAAGGAGGTCGTGGGCCCGGACGCTCAGTGAGCGGGCGCGTCCGCCGGGTGGCGCACGGGTGACACCGGGCGGGGCGCCGCCGGGCGCCGTGCGCGCGCCCGCCCGCGCACGCCCCCGGGCAGCCGGGGCGCACTCGGCGGCCGTGCGCGGTTTTCAGACACTTTTGCTGTCGCCTTGTTCGCTGCGGACGAACACGCCGCCCCGCCACGACCACGAGACGTGCTGCTGGACGTCCGGGCAGCACGACGGGACGTTCTCGCTGGAGTAGCCGAGGAGCGTCGCGTAGACGGCCCGGTCGCGGACCGTGAACCCCTTGCCGACCGTCTCGCGCGAGGCGACGCCGAGCAGGGTGGCCACCACCCGCGGCGCACCCGCGCGGTCCCTGTTCAGGACGTAGACGGCGTCGGGCGGCGCGCCGGTGCCCGAGTCGCACCGCACGGCCGCGACGGTCTCCGGGTTCCCGTCCCCGTCGAGGTCCCCGCTGGCCTTCGCGGTCACCACGGTGCCCACCGTGCCGCACTCAAGAGGGAAGCGGAACGTGCCGGCGTCGGGAGCCGCCAGGTGCGGAGCCTTCGACGGCGGCGCCGAGCTGCCGGCCGGGGAGCCCGCCCGGGAGGCCGACGCCGAGGCGGTGGCGCCGCCCTGCGGCTGGAGGAGTCCCGCCAGCGCGAGGGCGCCGGCCATCACGGTCGCCGTGGCGAGCCAGTGCATCGGGGTGGGCCTGGTGTGCGCGAGGTCCGGGGGCTCGGAGAGCTGCACGCCGCGTGTCTCCTGTTGCGATGGTGCTGGAGAAACCAACTGTGGGCGGGAGACAGCATCGTGCCACACGTCACACCTGTGGGGAACGGTGGGGTGCGGGCCGGACTCCGGTGGGCGGCACCGGCTGCGCCGGCGGCGCCCCGGGGCAACGTGACGGCGCCGCCGCACCGTTGCCCGCACGAGGCGGGAACGGGTCGGCGGCGCCGTGGAGTTGGCCGGATCCGGTCGGGATCCGGGACGCTCAGGGCCGGAGGGGCACCGGGATCCGGGTCAGCGGGAGCCGCTGCCGGGGCCGTCGTAGTCCTCGCCGTACGCGCCCTTGGCGGGGCGGCGGCGGCGCAGCGGGGGCTCGACACCGTCGGCGAGGCGCCGCGCGGTGACCAGGAAGCCGGTGTGGCCGATCATCCGGTGGTCCGGGCGGACCGCCAGGCCCTCCACGTGCCAGTTGCGGATCATGGACTCCCAGGCGGCCGGCTCGTTGAACGTGCCGAACTCCCGGATCGTCTCCACCGTGCGGGCGAGCTGGGTGGTGGTCGCGACGTACGCGATGAGGATGCCGCCGGGCACGAGCGCCTTGGACACCGCCTCCACGCACTCCCAGGGGGCGAGCATGTCCAGGATGACGCGGTCGACGTCGGTGTCGGAGAGGTTGTCCTGGAGGTCGCCGACGGTCAGCTCCCACGCGGGGTGGGGGCCGCCGAAGTAGCGCTCGACGTTGCCGCGCGCGATGTCCGCGAAGTCCTGCCGGCGCTCGTAGGAGTGCAGCATGCCCTCGTCGCCGATGACCCGCAGCAGGAAGCTGCTCAGCGAGCCGGAGCCCACGCCCGCCTCGACGACCCGTGCGCCGGGGAAGATGTCGCCGAAGGCCAGGATCTGGCCGGCGTCCTTCGGGTAGACCACGGCGGCGCCGCGGGGCATGGACAGGACGTAGTCGGGGAGCAGGGGGCGCAGCGCGAGGTAGGCGACGTTTCCCGTGGTTCGGACAACACTGCCCTCGGGAGCACCGATCAGCTCGTCGTGCGGGAAGGAACCCTTGTGGGTGTGGAAGTTCTTCCCGGCTTCGAGCGTGAACGTGTAGTGGCGTCCCTTGGGGTCGGTGAGCTGGACCTGGTCCCCGACCTTGAAGGGCCCGCGACGGCGGGCGGCACCGGTCGGTTCGGACATGTGCCCAGCCTATCCGGTCCCCGCGGTGCCCCGGCCCGCCCAGGGGCGGGGGTGGCGGCGGGCGGCGTCCGCCGCGTCCGCCGCCCGGCGGGGAGGGCACGTGCCCGGGGCGGCGTCCGC
>NZ_JAKGCV010000203.1 GCF_021556455.1 Streptomyces fuscigenes
CGCCCGCCCGCCTCCGCGCGCGCGACGTCGTCCCCGCCCCGGCGCTGCTCGCCGGCGACAGCCGGGGCGTGCCGCGGCCCGGGTCGGTGACCGGGCCCGCGCGGCGCTTCCCGGTGCCCGCGTCCCACTCCGTCCCGGCAATCCGTCCCGGCATCGGCCGCCGCGGCCCGCCGGCCGTGCGCCCACCGTGAACGCACGCCCCCGAGCGGGTTCCGCCTCCGCTGAAACAGCCGCCCCACCTCCCTCGGAAGACCCGCCAAAGCCCCTCTGGCCAGGGCCGATTGTCAGTGGGGAGCGGTAAAATGGAGGTAGTTCGCAAGAGCTGAACGACCGTGTGCCAGCCACCGCTTGGAGGTCACAGATGGCCGCTGCCGCGATGCCGGAAACGACGAACGACACCACCGAAGCAGCCCGCACCGACCGGCCCGGAGCCGACCCGGCGCGGGTGGCCGGCGCGGCGCCGAAGCCGCGCCGCGGGAAGAGCACAGCGCGTCCCGCGAACCGCCCCTCCCGCCCGTCCCACGAGACCCTGCCGCTGCCACGTCTCCCGCTGCCCGCGAATCAGCCCCGCGAGTGGTACGAGGCGCACAACCGCAGGCTGAAGGCCATGCGCCTGGCCATAGCGCTGCTCGACACCGGCGTGTACCACCCGGCCAACGCGGACAACCGCCGGATCAGGGCCACCGCGGCGCGCATCGGCGTGCACCCGCCCTCGGACGTGACCTGCGGAATGGTCCGCGCGCTCATCCGCTGATCCCGCGGCCGGCGCCCGTCGGCCGAGGCGCCCGTGCGCAGCGCGCCGGCGGGTCGAGGTGCCGGGTCATGGACGCCCGCGCAGGGCCGGCGGCCTTCGCGCGGGCGCCTTCCGCCGGCACGGCCCGGCCCGGACCCTGGGCCATACTGGGGCCCATGGCACGACGTGTGACGGGTGGGGCGGAGGTGGCGATCCGGCGGGCGACCGCACGGGACGCCAGACGCCTGACCGCCCTCGTCACGTCGTCCGGCGCGTACGAGGGCCCGTACGCCTCGATGGTCGCCGGGTACCGCGTGGGCCCCGACTACATCGAGGCGCACGAGGTGTTCGTGGCGGCCGAGTCCCCGGCCGCTCCCGGGGGTCCCGCGGCGACCGGGGCGCCGGGAACCCCACCGGGTGGCCGGGTCCTCGGGTTCTACGCGCTGGTACTGACCCCGCCGGAGCCCGAACTCGATCTGCTCTTCGTCGCCGACGCGGCCCAGGGGCGCGGAATCGGCCGCCGCCTGGTCGAGCACATGAAGGCGACGGCCCGCGCGGCGGGCGCGGAACACGTGCACGTCGTCTCGCACCCCCCGGCCGAGGGCTTCTACACGAGCGTCGGCGCGTACCGGACGGGCATCAGCCGGGCCCGCCCGCCCGCCGTGCCGTGGGACCGGCCGGAACTCGCCATCCCCACGTCGTCCTGAGGGCCCCGGGTGCGGCTCGGGGCTCGGGTGGCGGTGTCGCCGGTCCCCGGCAGGGGGACCGGGGCACGGACCCGGCGGGCGCGGGGTGTCAGGAGCCGTCCGGCGAGGCGGAGGCGGCACCGGCGGCACCCTGGGTGATCTTCTTCGTCATGTCCGCCGTCTGGGCCGCGGGCGGCGCGCTCACGTTCGCCTGCGTGCCGAAGTCGCTGAACTGCAGCTTCGAGTCGAGTGCGAGCTGCTGGGGCGGGGTGGACGCGCCGGGGGACTGCGACGACGGCGACTGCGAGGAGGGCGCGCTCGGGGAGGCGCCGCCCGAGGTGTTGACCTTGGCCTTGACCTCCTCCTGCCGGATCCTGCCCTGGTCGTCGAGCCAGAGGTCGACGGGCAGCCGGTCGCCGAGCTGCTGCTGCAGCATGCGCGCCTGGGCGGAGTTGCCGGGCGACAGCTTCGTCACGTCCACCGACACCCGGTAGTGCGTGGTTTTGGTGCCGTTCACCGTCTCCGTGCCGACCTTGGTGACGTCCTGGCCGCTGAGGTTCTTGACGTAGGAGAACGGAGCCGCCGGGTCCGACATGCCGGCCGTGGCCCCCGAGCCGGAGCCGAGCGTCCCCGCGACCTTCTTCAGGTCGAGCTTCAGCCAGGTCCTGCCCGCGGGCAGCAACTGCTTGGCGGCCGCGGGCGGCAGCTTCTCGTAGAGCATGCCGTCGACGGTCCGCTCCTGGATCTGCTGGCTGCCGAGGTGCAGGGTCACGTCGCTCGCGCCCTTCGCGAGGTCGATGACACCCGAGCCGGTCAGGGACAACGACTGGCTGCCGCCGACCCCGCCGACCGTCGTCGCGATCGTCATCTTCGCGCTCTTCGCGTCGGAGGTCTTCTGGTACGCGGACTGCACGGCGGCCGAGTTCGCGCCCCCGGAGCCCGCGCTGCCCGTGCTGCCAGCACCGGCCGCGCCGGTCGCGCCGTCCGACGCCGATCCGGAGGCGGCGGAGGAGCCACCGCTGCCGCCCGAGGTGCCGCCGCAGCCCGCCAGCACGCCCACGGCCGCCACGCCACTGATCGCGACCGCCGCGGCCCGACGTCCCTTGCCCTTCCGGCCCATGTGTCATCTCTCCTCGTGCGCTTGCCTGTTCGCCCGCCCTGACAGGGCCCGGCTACCCGCGGCCGTGATCCGCATACGCGTGGATCGGGTCCTGGCACGGGCCCGGAGGCGAGGACGAGGACAGAGGTCGGGCTCCGGGAGCCGCACCTGAGGCCGGGGGCCGGAGCGCCCGGGTCGGAGCCCCGGGACCGGGGCACCGAGGTCGGGGCACCGAGGTCGGGGCGCCGGGGCGGGCGCCGCGGGCCGGAGCCTCCGGGTCAGAGGACCGGGGGCCGCCATTCCAGCAGCAGGAGGGTGGCGTCGTCGCGCAGGGCGTCCTCCTGGTGGTCCAGGAGCGAGTGGATGAGCTGGCGCAGCGCCTCGGCGGGGACGGTGCCCGCGGCGGTGGCCCTGATGATGGAGTCGGTGAAGCGCTTGAGCCCGAACTCCACGTCCCCGACGATCCGCGACTCGGTCACCCCGTCCGTGTACAGCAGCACGCGGTCGCCGGGCAGCAGCCGTTCCTCGTGCAGCGTGCGGGTGCTCTCGCACATCTCGGCGGGCATGCCCATCGGCGGTTCCGCGGGACGCTCCAGCGCACCTTCCAGCACGCGCTCGTCCCTGATCAGCAGGGGCGGCGGGTGGCCGCAGTTGCACCAGCGCAGGATGCCCTCGTCCGTGTCGAGGCGCGCCAGGATGCCCGTGCAGTACTGCTCGGGCAGCCAGCGGGCGAGCGCCCGGTCGATGGAGCGCACCATCTCGGGGAGGTCCGCCTCGGCGCGGCGGGTGTTGCGGCAGGCGGCCATCGCCACGGCCGTGGTCAGCCCCGACGCGAGGTTGTGCCCCATTGCGTCGAAGATCGTCGCGTGCAGGCTGGAACCGGTCAGGGAGTGGTCGAAGGCGTCGCCGCCGAGCTGGTAGGCGGGTTCCAGTACCGCGGTCGACGTGGCGTGCCGGTTGGCGATCGTGCGCGGCGGCAGGAAGGCGCGCAGCAGCTCCGCGGGCAGCCGCATCGGCTGCAGCCGGGTGTGCCGTGCGAAGGAGTCGCTGTACGCGCGCTTCGAGGTGATCACCATGGACAGCAAGGACGCCACGATGCGGCAGCGGCGCAGCACCTCCGTGTCGACGCGCACGGCGCTCACGCCGAGCACCCCGAGCCGCTCCGCCCCGTCGACGAGCGGCAGCCACGCGGCCAGATGGTCGGCGAGGGTCTCGTCGATCACCAGCCCCAGCGTCCGGTACGCGCGCCCGGCCGTCGTGGAGTCGATGTCGAGCGCGGGCGGGCCGGTGACGGGGGGTGCCAGCGGCACGAGGTAGCGCTGCTGGAGGTCGACGAGGTACACGTCGAGCCGGTCGACGCCGACGATCCCGGCCAGCTGCCCGACCAGCACGGGCAGATCCATGGGCGCGGCCTGGTGCGCCGCGGCCAGCATCTCGTCGAGGAGGCGTTCGCCCCCGCCGCTGCCCCGGCCCTCTCCCGCCGTCATCGCTCGTCACCCACTCCGGCAGTCTCACAGAGCCCCCGGCCCGCCGCCCCTCCACGCGGCCCGAATGGTGGCGGGTCTCGGGCCGCGGGACACGGCTGCGCCGGGCGCGCCACCGGGGAACGGGAGCGGGAGGCGGGCGGCAGGGGCGCGGGCGGCCGGGGGGAGCGACGGCCGACCGCCCCACGGCCCGGCGACCTCACCGCACGGCGACCTCACGGCGGCGCGCCCCGCCCGGCCGTATCCGCCGTATCCGCCGTATCCGCATCCCCTGCACGGATGCCCTGCCCGCACGGCGAATCCGCCCGGTCGAACGGGCGTGAGGAATCCGCTAGTCGAAGACGATGACCTGGCGGCCGACGACGTCACCGCGGCCGAGCGCCTCCAGGTTCTCGTTGCAGTCCTCCAGCCTCACCTTGGTGACGTTGTGCTTGACGAGGCCCGCCTCCGAGAGCGAGAGCACCTCGACGAGGTCCATGTGGTTGCCCCAGAACGAGCCGAGGTACGACAACTCGGTCCCGACGAAGGGGAACTGCCGGTGCTCGACCTGCTGGCTCATGAGGCCGACGGCGGCCAGCACGCCCTCCGCGCCCAGCAGGTCGAACCCCATGGAGATGGACGATTCGCTGCCGACGCAGTCGAGGATCGCGTCGACGCTCCCGCGGCCGGTGAGCCTCTCCAGTTCGTCCCGGACCGCGTCCGCGGACCGGTCCCTGACGTTGACGCCGAAGTCGGCGCCGTTCTCCTTCGCCACGTCCAGCTTGCTGTCGCTGCGGGCGAGCGCCACGACCGTGGCCCCGCCACCGAGCAGCCTGGCGTACTGGACGGCGTAGCTGCCGAGGCCGCCCACGCCCGTGACGGCGACCGTCCGCCCCGGGCCCAGCTTGCCCGTGTCCCGCAGTTTCCGCATGCCGCGGTACGGGGTCATGCCCGCGTCGGTCATGGGCGCGAGCAGCTCGGGCGCCTTCGCGGCCTGTTCGGAGACGGGTACGGCGTGGCGGTACTCGACGGCCATGTACTCCGCGAACCCTCCGGGCGGCCCGAAACCGAGCCACCGGCCGTCGCCGCTGCACAGCTGCTCGTTGCCTTCGCGGCACTGCCGGCACGTGCCGTCGCCCCAGCTGGGGTTCACGACGACCATGTCGCCCTCGGAGAGGCCGGCCGTCTTCGGCACCTCACTGCCGAGGCCCACCACCCGGCCCGTGACCTCGTGGCCGGGTATGTAGGGGAAGTCGAGCGGGAACGGCGTCCTGAAGTAGCCGTCGAGGAGCTGGTAGTCGCTCCGGCACATGCCGGTGGCCGCCACCTTCAGCAGGATCTCGTCCCGGGCGGGTTCGGGGACGGGGACCTCCTCGATCCTCAGAGGCTCGCGGTATCCGTACATGCGCGCTGCTCGCATCTGCATGGGGGTGCCTCGCTTTCACCGGCAGGCAGTGTTGCCGGCCGGGGGAGCGCGACGGAGAGCGCGTTGCGCCGTCGGCCGCCTCGACCGCCTCTTCCGTTCGCACCAGGCTCCGTCATCGGCCGCCGGTCTGCATCCCGGGGCCGGGGACGGCCCGACGGCGAGACCGGCCGCCCGGTCCCGGGCGGCCCCGGTGTCCTCCGACGGGGCCCCGCCCCCTCGCCCCCTGTCCCGCGCCGGGGGCGCCCCTGGCAGGCGGGAGAGGACGGGGGAAGACTGGTGGACGCGGGGAGACGGACGCGGGCGGGAAGATCGTTGGACGTGGGAAGACGGATGGAAGCGGGGAGAGCGGTGGACGCGAGGGCACGGACGGAAGCGGGGAGAGCGGTGGACGCGAGGGGACGGGCGGCCGCGACGGAGGGCGGCCCGGGCGGAGGCCCCGGCGGATCCGGAGCCCGGGAGCCTGCCGGGCACGCACAGGGCGCCGAGCCGGCGCGGAGGGCCGAGGGGGCGGAGCCCGGGGAGCGGGCCGAGCCGGCCGAGGAGTTGCGTCGCGAGGCCGAGCGGCTGCGGGCGCGCATCGACGGCGCGGGCGCCGAGGAGGAGCGCATACGGGCCGACTGCGTCCTGGACGCGGCCGACGCCGGCTCGGTCGACGAGGCGGTGCGCGCCCTGCGCGCCGAGACGCGGGCGGCAAAGGAGCAGCGCGAGCAGGTCCTCGCCACGCTGTCCCGGCTGGAGGAGGGGACGTTCGGGGTCTGTGCGCGCTGCGGCGCGCCGATCGGCGAGGAGCGGATGGCCGCGCTGCCGCACACCCGCCTGTGCATCGCGTGCCGGCGGGCCGAGGAGTCGGCCGGCTGACCGCGGCGCCGGGCCCGTCCGCCCGGGTCCGCCGAGGCGACCTGAGGCTACCCGAGGCGGCCCGGGGCGAGGTGCCCCGAGGCGCCCGGTGAGGGACGAGGGGCGCGCGGTGAGGGACGAGGGGCGCGCCGCCGCGTCAGCCCCGGCTCGGCCCGTTGGTGACGACGTCCGCGTGCAGGAGCAGCCATTCCTCGACATGGTCCGCGGTGGCCGCGCCCGTCAGCACGTCCAGGCCGTATCCGTCCTCCAGTGCGACGAAGCCGCGGGCGAGGACGTCGGGCGGCGCCACGAGCCGGAAGTCCCCGCTGCCCGCGCCCTGTTCGAGCACGGCCCGGTACAGGCCGGCCTGCCGTTGGACGAAGAGGGCGTTCTGCGCCGCCGCGGCCGGGTCGCGCAGGACCACGGGGGTGAGCTCGTACAGGAGGCGGCTCGCCTCCTCGGTGGCGCCGGGGCGCGGGACCCCCGACGCGATGCACGCGCGCAGCCGCTCGGGGGCGGATCCCGCGCGGGCCACGTGCTCCTCCCGCCGTTCGCAGTACTGGGCGTAGCCGCGCTCGTAGACGGCCGCGAGGAGTTCCGTGACGTCCGGGTAGTAGTACAGGACCGCGGCGGCGGTCAGCCCGGCCTCCTGGGCGATGTCGCGCAGCCGCGCGCCCGTGGAACCGTGGCGCAGGACGGCGCGGGTGGCGGCGTCGACCAGCTGGAGCCTGCGCTCTGCCTGGTTCTTCTGGCGGGGCATGGGTCGATGATCCCATGCCCCGCGGGCTCCCCGGCGGGGTGCCGGTGCACGGACGGACGCCGCCCGGTGCGCAGGAGCCGCACTCCGCCCCGCGCTCCCGTCTCCCTCCCCGCGCCCGGTCCGCACGGAGCCGCGCTCAGGTCCCGCCGCCTTCTCGACGCCGGTCCCGAACGGATCCGCACGCGGACCGTCGCACGCCGGCTCCCTCCCTGCCCCCTCCCGTCCGTCCCTCCCGGCGGCACGGAACCGCCGCCTGTCCCCGGCCGCCGCGGAACCGGCGCCTGCCTCCGGAAAGCGGCGCGTCGAAACCGTTGACGGACCCCGATGGGTTAAATAAATTTCATTTAATGAATCGGCCGGCGGACGCCCGCGGGCCCGCTCCACCGATTGGCCAGGTACGCATGACCAGAGCACTGCCCCTCGCACTCGTCCAGGCCCCGGCGCACGCACCCGGCGCGTTCGACGCCTTCGCGGCGGAGGTCACGGCACTGACCCGCAGCCACCCCGCGGTCCGCCTGTTCGTCTTCCCGGAACTCCACCTGTGCGCCACGGACGGGCCGGGGTCGGCCGAGCCGCTGGACGGCCCCCGTGACAAGGCGCTGCGGGAACTCGCGGGCGACCTCCGCGTCTGGCTGGCGCCGGGCAGCGTCTACGAGCGCGGCGACGACGGACGCGTCCACAACACGGCCGTGGTCTACTCCCCGCGCGGCCGGCGCGTCGCGGCCTACCGCAAGATCTTCCCGTGGCGGCCCTACGAGACGACGGCGCCGGGCGACTCGTTCGTCGTCTTCGACATGGAGGGCCACGGCCGCGTCGGCCTCTCGGTCTGCTACGACGCGTGGTTCCCCGAGGTCACCCGCCACCTCGCGTGGATGGGCGCCGAACTCGTCCTCAACGTGGTGCGCACCCCGACCGCGGACCGCGCCCAGGAACTGGTCCTGGCCAGGGCGAACGCCATCGTCAACCAGGTCTTCGTGGCCAGCGTCAACGCGGCGCCCCCGCACGGCGTCGGCCGCAGCCTCCTGGTGGACCCGCAGGGGCGGGTGCGCGCCGAGTCGGGCGGCGACCCGCACGCCGTGCTCAGCGACGTGATCGACCTCGACGAGGTGACGCACACCCGCACCTACGGGACGGCCGCCCTCAACCGCGTGTGGGACCAGTTCACCGATGCCGACGCACCCCTCGAACTGCCCCTCTACGCGGGCCGCATCGATCCCGCCACCTGGCGCCCGGCGGGCCGCGGAGGCCGCCCGTGACGGCCGGACCGCAGGCGCCCGCCCTCGCGGCCCGGCTCGGCCTGCTCTCGGTCGTCCTGTTCGGCGTGGCCTACATGTCGCCGTCCATCGTCATGACCACCTTCGGCGTCATCGCGTCGACCAGCCACGGCGCCGCCCCCACCGCCTACGTCGTGGCGACCGTCGCCATGCTCCTGACGGCCCTGAGCTACGGGAAGATGGCGCGCGTCCTGCCCGCCTCGGGCTCGGCGTACACCTACGCCCGGGAGATGATCGACTCCCGCGTCGGGTTCCTGGTCGGCTGGGCCATCCTGCTCGACTACTTCTTCCTGCCGATGGTCGCGTGGCTCATCCAGTCGCTCTACCTCAACGCCCAGTTCCCCGCCGTCCCGGTGTGGGCCTGGCTCACCGCCAACATCGTGGTGACCACCGGCATCAACATCCTCGGCACCGTCCTCGCCGACCGCGTCAACAAGGCGCTGATGGCGCTCACGGTCGCGGGCATCGCCGCCTTCGTCGTCATGTGCCTCCACCATCTCGGCGGCGGCGCGGCGCACCCGCCCGCCGCCCCGCTGTGGAGCGCCGGCGTCACCCCGGGGGCGGTCTCCGCCGCGGCCGCCGTCGCCGCGTACTCCTTCCTCGGATTCGACGCCGTCAGCACTCTGAGCGAGGAGACGCACGACGCCGGGCGGACCATCCCGCGCGGCATCGTCCTGACGGTCCTCGCCGGGGGCCTCGTCTTCGTGCTCGTCGCGTACGTCATGCAGTGGGTCCACCCCGGTGGACACTTCACCGACGAGTCGACCGCCTCCTACACGATGTCGGTGCTCGTCGGCGGCCGGACGTTCGCCGACATCGTCAACGTCGTCGTGCTCGTCGGCGGGTTCGCGTCCGGCCTCGCCATCCAGGCCAGCACCAGCCGCCTGATGTACGTCATGGGACGCGACGGCGTGCTGCCGCGCCGCTTCTTCGGGCGGCTGCACGCACGGCTGCGGACGCCGGTGCTCAACCTCGCCCTGGTGGGCGCGGCGGCGTTCGTCGCGCTGAGCCTGTCGCTCGCCACGGCCACGTCCTTCATCAACTTCGGCGCGTTCACGGCGTTCACCATGGTCAACGTGTGCGTCGTCGCCCACTTCGCACGCAACCGCCGCGCCGGGGGCGGCCGGCTCTCCCCGCTCACGCACGTGGCACTGCCCGTGCTGGGAGCCGCCGTCGACATCTACCTCCTCACCCGGCTCAGCTCCACCGCCATCTGGCTCGGCGCGGGATGGCTCGTCCTCGGGATCGTGTACCTGATCGCCCTGACCCGCGGCTTCCGCAGGCCGCCGCCGGCGATGAACCTCGGTGACGCACCGGAGCCGGGCGACGAGCGGCCCGCGCGCGCCATCGAGCGCCGCATCGAGCACCGCTACCTCGACGTGAAGGCCGACAACGTCGAGCTTCGAACCCGGCGACATCATCCTCACGCACTTCCAGGGCCGCTCCGAGTGGAGCGCGACGATGGTGGAGAACGTCAGGAATCTGATCCGGCGCATCACGGACCAGGGCTT
>NZ_JAKGCV010000204.1 GCF_021556455.1 Streptomyces fuscigenes
CGGGGGCGCCCGCGCGCGGCGGCCCGATGGAGGACGCGGTCTCGGCGGACGCCGTGGTCGCGCTCGCCCACTCGCTCGGCATGCCGAAGGCCGTGACCCGTACGGCGAAGGACGTGTTCGCCGCGGCCCGGGCCGGCGACGCGACCGCCCTGCGGGTGGTGGAGCGGGAGGGGGCGCGCCTCGCGCACGCCGTCGCGGCGCTCGCGGCCGTCCTCGACCCCGAACTCGTGGTCCTCGGCGGCGGCGTCGGACGCAACGGGGACCTGCTGCTCGGGCCGCTGCGGGCGTGCCTGCGGGACCTGACGCCGCTGCGCCCGCGGGTGGTGGGCTCGGCCCTCGGGGACGACGCCGTCCTGCTCGGCGCGGTGGCCCGCGCGGCCGAGGCGGCCCGCGAACGCGTCTTCGACATGCGCCGGGACGCGTGAGCCCCGCCCCGATCCCACCGTTCCCACCGTTCTCGTAAGGCATCCTTCCAAGACTGGGGCGGAGCCGTGAGGGCGGGGCGCCCCGCCCCTCCCCGCCGCGCCGCTGCCGCTGCCGCTGCCGCGCGGCGAACGTGTGCGGCCGCAACGTACGCGAGGCGCTCCGCCGCCGGCCGCCCGGTGCGGCGCGTCGCCCGGCGGCCCGGCCGGAATCGCCGCGAGGAGGACGCGGCGCCCGGCGCGCAACCGCTTTGCCCCTCGGTGCCACTTTCGCCCGGCCGGTGCCGTCGCACGCACCGCGCCCCGGCGGGAGTCGCGCCCCGCGGGCCCGGCCCCGCTCCGCGCGCGCACGGTGAACCGGGGGCGGGTCCGTACACGTTCCACAAGCGGAAGCAACAAGTGCGAGCGGAAAGAAGTGGGCTGACCATGGCCTCGACCACGGCCTCGCGACGGGTCGTCATCATCGGCGGGGGATACGCGGGCGTGCGGCTCGCGCGGGACCTCGACCGGCATGCCGACGTGACGCTGATCGACCTGAAGGAGACGTTCTTCCACCGGATCGCGTCCCTGCGCGCCAGTGCCGACGCCGACTGGACGTACGCGCCGTTCATCCCCTACGACGCGCTGCTGGAGCACGGGCGCGTGCTGCGCGACAAGGCCGTGGGCATCGAGACCGCGGAGCGCCGCGTGGTCCTCGCGTCGGGCGGGATCGCCCCGTACGACGTGCTGGTGCTGGCGACCGGCGCGGACTACCAGGAGCCCGCGCGGTTCACGGGCCGCACGGTCGGCGAGGCGGCGGCGTCCTTCCTCGGCCACCAGCGCCGGGTCGGCGGTGCGCGCTCCCTGCTCGTCATCGGCGGCGGCCCGTCCGGTGTGGAGCTGAGCGCGGAACTGCGGCGCGCCAACCCGGGCGCCACGGTGACGCTCGCCCACTCCGGCAGCCGGCTGCTGTCGCGCATCGGCACCGGGCGGATGGGCCGCCGGGCCCGCGCCTGGCTGGAGGCGCACGACGTACGCGTGTTGCTCGACACGTTCGTCTCCTCGGCCGGCGGTGTCGGCAGCAGGCTGCGCGACCAGGCCGGCAGCCCGCTCGGTGCGGACGTGGTGTTCTGGACGACGGGAACCACACCGAACACGCTCTGGCTGCGGCTGGCCGGGCGCGGCGGGTGGCTCGACGCGAGCGGCCACGTGCGCGTCGACGCGCACCTGCGGGTCCTCGGCCAGCGCGACGTGTTCGCCATCGGGGACGTCAACGACGTGGCGGAGGCGAAGCTCAGCCCCACTGCCCTCGCGCAGGGGCAGGCGGCCGCGCACAACATCCGCGCGCAGCTGGACGGTGTGCGCCACGGTGCCCGTCCCCGGCCCTACCGGCCCGCCCCCGTAAGGGCGTTCTCCGTTCCGTTCGGTCCCGGGGGCGGCACCACACTGCTGCCGGTGCTCGGCCGGGACGCACTGGTGCTCGGCAACCGCGCGACCGTGCGATTCAAGAGCAGGTCGCTGATGCTCCCCACGGTCCAGGGGCTCCTGGGCCGTTCCACGGAGTGAGAACGGGCGGGTGTTCGAGCAGTGGTGTCCGCCACAACGGAAAGATCCGCGCAGGTCCGGGAACGGTCACCGACCTGCGCCCGTCTCACTCTTACGGGGCGAGCTGCATGCATGTACCGAGCATTGATATAAAGCTCATATGACCGAGCACTTCCAGCAGGACCTCCGCCGTCGTGGCGTGGTTCCGTGCGGGCTCGTCATCCGGACGCTCTCCCCCGTGCACCCGTTTCCGGGCCGCACGAGCGCACCTCGGCTCCTGCCACGACCGGAGGGGCCCGCACCGTCGGCCCCACGCCATGACAGCCGTCCGATCTGTTCCACGCGTCATCGGATGCCGCGATCCGCACGGAGTGACTGACCCCCGTGAGCGCTCACCCAGCGCTCCCGCCACTTCACGATACGGTCGTTCCCGTGCCCGCGTATGTGCCCGCAGGCCTGCCGTCGTCCCCCGTAAGGACCGCACATCGGTCCGACCGGCGATGTCGCATGCCTGCCCGCTCCAGCTTTCATAACGTAACCACTGCCGTCACATGGACGGTTCCATCACCGAGCCACGGCCCCAGCGGCCGGGGCCGTGTCCGTGGTGTCCAGGCGCCTTCGCGCCGCGACGACGACGGCGCCGCCCCCGCCCCGACGGCCGAGGCCCGGTGTGCCCGCCTGGCCAGGGAGTAGCAAGCCCCCATGCACCTTCTCGTCAAAGGGATCAAGCACCCGCTCACCGGCGATGTCCTCGTCCCCAATTCCAAGTACCACGCGCACCGCGCCCTGATCCTCGCCTCGCTCGCCGACGGCGAGAGCCGTGTGCACGGGCTCTCCGACGCCCGGCACGTCGAGTACACCGTGCAGTTGCTGCGCGGCCTAGGTGTGAAAGTCACACGTGACGGTGACACCTTTGTGGTGAAGGGACTGGGCGGGCGCTACAAGCCGCGCCGCGCCGCCGTGTCCGCCGGCAGTTCCGGCACCACCCTCTACTTCATGATCGGTCTCGCCTCCCTGTCCGACCGCGACGTCGCGGTGACGGGGCAGAAGTACTTCAGGCGCCGTCCGGTCGGGCCCCTGCTGCGCGCCCTCGAACAGATGGGCGTCGGCGTCGAGTCGGCCGACGACTGCCCGCCGATCAAGGTGACCGGCCGCCGGCCCGCCGGCGGGCACGTCCGCATCGCCGGCACCCTGTCGCAGTGGATCTCCGGCCTGATCCTGCTCGCGCCCTTCGCCACCGGGCACACCACCATCGAGGTGGAGGGCGAGCTGAACGAGCGCACGTATCTGGAACTGACGGTCGCGATGATGCGCCAGTTCGGCCTCCAGGTCACGGTGTCGCAGGACTGGCGCCGCTTCGACATCGAGCCGGACCAGCAGGCGCACCCGGTCGAGCTGACGCTGCCGCCGGACATCGGCTCCGCCGCCTTCGGCATCGCCGCCGCCGCGCTGCACCCCTCGGACGTGCTGCTGCGCGGCATCACCTCGCTGGAGGGCGGCCCCGCCGACCACCCCGAGTTCCACTTCCTCGACATCGCGCGCGCCATGGGCGTGCCGATGGAGATCGACGAGGCCGCGGGCGGCGTCCGCATCCAGCAGGACCGCCCGATGCTCAAGGGCGTCGACGTCGACTGCCGCGACGTGCCGGACATGCTGCCGATCCTCTCGACGCTCGGCACGTTCGCCTACGGCGAGTCGGTGTTCCGCAACATCGCGCACACCCGGCTGAAGGAGTCCGACCGCGCGGCCGCCATGCTCCAGCTCAACGCGATGGGCGGCGAGCTGGAACTGACGAGCGACACCCTGCGGGTGCGCGGGGTCGGCGGGCTCGTCGGCGCCAAGCTGTCGTCGTTCAACGACCACCGCGTGCTGATGTCGCTGGCCATCGCCTCGTCGCGGGCGAGCGGCTTCTCCACGCTGACGTACCCGAACGCGTACCGCATCTCGTACCCCACCTTCCTCGACGGCATGAACACCCTCGGTGTGCCCATGTCGGTGGAGGAGGGCGCAGGCGCAGTCGGCAGGGCGAAACCGCGCCGGCTGGAGCGGGAGGTCGCCAAGCCCGACCTCGCGGCCGGTGTCACACTGCCCGAGTGGCTCAGGCGGCGGGCCGAGAGCCGGCCGCACGACACGGCCGTGGTGGACGTGCGCTCCGACCACGACGAGATCGTCACCTGGAGCGAGCTGGCGGAGCGCGTGGAGCGCACCGCGGCGCTGCTGCTCGACCTCGGCGTGCGGCCCGGCGAGAACGTCGCCTACCAGCTGCCGAACCGGGTCGAGTTCGTGGTGCTGTCGCTGGCGGCGCTGCGCGTCGGCGCGGTGTGCTGCCCGATCATCCCCTTCTTCCGCGAGCGCGAGGTCGGCTTCGTGCTGCGCCGCTCGAGGGCCCGCGTCCTCGTCGTCGCCGACGAGTACCGGGCGCGGCGCCCCGCGGAGGAGGTGCTCGGCCTGTCCGGCGAGGACCGCGCCGCGCTGGAGCACCTCCTGGTGCTGTCCCACTCCGGCGGCGCGGCGGCGCTGCCCGCCGCGGGCGCGAGCGGTGTGTCCGTGCGCGACTTCGGTGCCGCGCTCGACGAGGTGTCGCTCGACGGCGGCGCCCGGGCCGCGCTCGACGCGATCGTCCCCACGCCGGACATGGTGGCGCAGCTGCTGTTCACGTCCGGCACGACCGGCGAGCCGAAGGGCGTCACGCAGCGCAGTGCCAACCTGGTGCGCGCGGTGTCCATGGAGGTCAAGCACCTCGGCCTCGGCGCGCGGGACGCGGTGTGGGTGCCCTCGCCGCTCGCCCACCAGACCGGCTTCCTGTACGGGATGGTCCTCGCGCTGGTGCTCGGCGTACCGCAGATCGTCCAGTCCGACTGGGACGCCAAGCGCGCCCTGCAGTCGCTCAACCAGCACGGCGCGACGTTCGTGCAGGCCGCGACCCCGTTCCTGGCCGACCTGGTGCGGGCCGTCGAGGAGAGCGGCGAGACGCCCCGCAACCTGCGGATCTTCGTGGCCACCGGCGCGCAGGTGCCGCGCGGCCTCGCGGAGCGCGCGGGCCGGCTGCTCGGCGCCGACGTGTGCGGCGCGTTCGGCACCACCGAGACGTGCCTGGGCGCGCTCTCCGCGCCCGGCGACGAGCCGGTCCAGCGCTGGGGCTCGGACGGCCGCGCGCTCGACGGCATCGAGCTGCGCATCACCGACGACGCGGGCCGTGTCCTGCCGGCGGGCGAGGAGGGCAACTTCGAGCTGCACTCCCCCACCGTCTTCGAGGGCTATCTGGACCGCCCGGACCTGACGGCCGAGGTGTTCACCGAGGACGGCTGGTACCGCACGGGCGACCTGGCGACGATCGACGCGTCCGGCTACCTGCGCATCACCGGCCGGGTGAAGGACGTCGTCAACCGCGGCGGCGAGAAGATCCCGGTGGCCGAGGTGGAGCAGCTGCTGTTCGGCCACCCGGCCGTGGAGGACGTGGCCATCGTGGCCATGCCCGACGAGCGGCTCGGCGAGCGCGCCTGCGCCTTCGTCGTGTTCAAGGACGGTGCGACCCTGGAGTTCGAGGAGATGCGCCGCTACCTGGACGAGCACCAGGTCGCCAAGCAGTACTGGCCCGAGCGGCTGGAGCCGATCGACGTGCTGCCGCGCAACCCGATCGGCAAGGTGCAGAAGTTCGAACTGCGTGCACGGGCCCGCGGTCTGCGCCCGCACGGCACGCTGTAGACAATGCCCTCCGGCGGCGGGAGCGTGCCCGGGGAGGCGTCGAAGGACGCCCCCCGGGCCGCACCCGCCGCGGACGGCCACGGCGGCGGGCCGCAGCCCGGACCGGCGCCACTTCGCAGAAAGACGGAAGGCAGAACCAGCAGATGACCGACGACCAGCAGTTCCACCAGCTCAAGGCCCAGGTGGAGCAGTGGGTGGAGGGGCCCGGCGAGCGCTGGGCCGAGCGCATCGAGGAGACCGGTGAGGTCCCCGAGGAGCTGTGGGCCGAGCTGAACGAGCTCGGTTTCCTGCGCGTCGCCGCGCCGAAGGAGTACGGCGGCCAGGGCCTCGGCTTCGCGCGCTGGATGGAGCTGATGGAGATCTTCTCCCGCTCGCACGGCTCCGTGCGCATGATCGTGCACGTGGTCAACGGCATCTGGCGCTCGATGGACGGCCACGCGAGCGAGGAGCAGCGCAAGCGCTTCGTCGTCCCGTCCGTCACGGGCGAGATCAAGATCGCGTTCACGCTGACCGAGCCGGCCAACGGCACGGGCGCGGACATCACCACGTCCGTGGTGCGCGAGGGCGACACGTACTACCTCTCGGGCCGCAAGCACCTGATCACGTTCGGCGTGCGCTGCGACTACTACCTGCTGGCGGCGCGCGTCGAGGGCACCAGCGGCCACGAGGGCACCGTCGCGCTGCTGGTGCCCCGCGAGGCCGAGGGCGTCACCGTCGAGGACACGTCCAACACGATGGGCGTCACCGGCACCGACCACGCGTCGCTGACCTTCGACCGCACGCCGGTCCCGGTCGACCACCGGCTCGGCGCCGAGGGCGAGGGCCTGGAGGTCTTCCTCGGCGGCTTCCTCACGCCCTCGCGCATCTCCGTCGCGATGAGCTGCGTCGGGCTCGCGCAGCGCGCGCAGCAGCTGGCCGTGGAGTACGCGAGCAACCGCGTCACCTTCGGCAAGTCGCTCACGCAGCGGCAGGCCATCCAGTTCCTGCTGGCGGAGAACCAGGCCGACATCGAGGCCGCCAAGCAGCTGGTCCTGCACGCGGCGCGCCGCTTCGAACAGGGCGCGGACGACGCGTCGATGCAGTCGTCGATGGCGAAGATGCACGCCGTGACGATGCTGACGAACGTCACCGACAAGGCGCTGCAGGTGCACGGCGGCCTCGGCTACTGGAAGTCGCAGAAGATCGAGCGCGTGTACCGGGACGCCCGGGCGCAGCGCTTCGAGGAAGGCACCAACGAGGTGCAGAAGGCCGTCGTCTTCCGCGAGCTGCTGCAGCGCGCGAAGGCGGCCGGCGAGAAGGCCACGAAGAACGAGGAGAGCGCCCGATGAGCGGGTCGAAGGACGCCACGAAGAACGAGCGGGTCTCGCTGATCACGGGCGCCTCGCGCGGCATCGGCCGGGCGCTGGCACTGACCCTGGCCCGCCAGGGCGGCACGATCGCCGTCAACTACAAGAAGAACGCCGACCTCGCCGAGAAGACGGTCGCCGACATCGAGGAGGCCGGCGGCCACGGCTTCGCCGTGCAGGCCGACGTCGAGACGACCGAGGGCGTGCAGGCGCTGTTCGACGAGGTGGCGCGGCGCTGCGGGCGCCTGGACAACTTCGTCTCGAACGCGGCCGCGAGCGCGTTCAAGAACATCGTGAACGTCGGCCCGCACCACCTGGACCGCTCGTACGCGATGAACCTGCGTCCGTTCGTGCTGGGCGCGCAGGAGGCCGTGAAGCTGATGGACAAGGGCGGCCGGATCGTCGCGCTGTCCTCGTACGGCTCGATCCGCGCGTACCCGACGTACGCGACGCTCGGCGCGATGAAGGCCGCGATCGAGGCGTGGGTGCGGTACATGGCCGTGGAGTTCGCGCCGTACGGCATCAACGTCAACGCGGTCAACGGCGGTCTGATCGACTCCGATTCGCTGGAGTACTTCTACAACGTCAAGGGCATGCCCGACATGCGGGGGGTGCTGGACCGCATCCCCGCGAACCGGCCCGGGACGGTCCAGGAGGTGGCGGACACGATCGACTTCCTGCTCGGCGAGGGCTCCGGTTACATCACGGGCCAGACGCTGGTGGTCGACGGCGGCCTCAGCGTGGTCGCGCCGCCGTTCTTCGCGGACGCGGGTCCCGAACTCCAGCTTCCGCCGCGCCCGACGCGGGAAGCCTGATTTCGCGGGGTATCCACCCCGTTCGGAGAATTTGGGAGAGGTACAGCACGTGTTCGACCATGTCTTCCGGTCAGGTGCCATCGGCGGCCTGACGCTGCCGCACCGCATCGTCATGGGTGCCATGCACCTCAATCTGGAGGCCCTGGAGGACGGCGGGGCGGCGCTCGCCGCGTTCTACGCGGAACGGGCGGGCGGCGGCGCCGCGCTCATCGTCACCGGCGGCACGGCGGTCTCGCCCGCCGGGGCCGGCGGGCCGGGGTACGGCATGGTCGGCGACCCGGCGCACCGGGCCGCGCTGCGCCGCGCCGCCGAGGCGGTGCACGCGGCGGGCGGCCTGATCGCCCTGCAGCTCTTCCACGCCGGGCGGTACGCGCTGCCCGGCGTGGAGGGCACGGACGGTGGCGCGCCCTTCGCGCCGTCGGCCGTCTACAGCAGGTTCTCCCGCACCACGCCGCGGGAGATGACGGCGGACGACATCGCCGCGACGCTCGGCGACTTCGCGCGGGGCGCCGAGGCGGCCCGCGACCTCGGCTTCGACGCCGTCGAGGTGATGGGCTCCGAGGGCTACCTGATCAACCAGTTCACCGCGCCCCTGACCAACCTGCGCGACGACGAGTGGGGCGGCGACGCGGCCCGGCGCCTGCGCTTCCCCGTCGAGGTGATGCGCGCGGTGCGCGCGGCCGTGCCGGGCTTCCCCGTGCTGTTCCGGATGTCCGGGGCGGACCTGGTGGAGGGCGGCACCCCCGCCGAGGACACGGCGGCGCTCGCCGTGGAGCTCGCGCGCGCGGGCGCCGACGCGCTGGCGGTCGGGGTCGGCTGGCACGAGTCGCCGGTCCCGACGGTGCAGGCCCAGGTCCCCGAGGGCACCTGGGCGGTCTTCGCGAAGGACGTGAAGCGGGCGCTGCGCGGCGCGGGGCTGGAGAGCGTGCCGGTGATCGCGTCGAACCGCTTCAACCGGCTGGCGCAGGCGGACGAGGCGCTCGCCGGGGACGGCGTCGACTTCGTCGCGATGGCGCGGCCGTTCCTGGCCGACCCGGCGATCGTCGCGAAGTCGCGCGCGGGGCGGCCGGAGACCGCGGACCTGTGCATCGCCTGCAACGAGGCGTGCATCGACAGGTCGTTCGGCACCGAGCGGGTGTCGTGCCTGGTCAACCCGCGGGCGGGGTACGAGGCCGAGTTCGCGGCGGGCGCCGCGCCGGGCGCCGCGCGCCGCCGCTACGCGGTGGTGGGCGCGGGTGTGGCCGGGCTCCAGGCGGCGCGCACGCTGGTGGCGCTGGGCCACGAGGTCGAGGTGTTCGAGGCGGCGGCGGAGCCCGGCGGGCAGTTCCGGATGGCGGGACTGGTGCCGGGCAAGGCGGACTTCGCGTCGACCGTGCGCCACCACGTGGCCGAACTGGCCGAGGCGGGCGTGCCGTTGCGCCTCGGGCACCGGATCGGCGGGCGGGACACGGCGCTGCTGCGGACGTTCGACGGCGTGGTGCTGGCCTCGGGCGTGCTGCCGGTGCGGCCGGCCCTGCCGGGCCTGGCGCTGCCGCATGTCATCGACTACGCGCAGGCGTTCGCCGACCCCGACGCGCTCGGCGAGCGGGTCGCGGTGATCGGCGGCGGCGGCATCGCGGTGGACCTCGCGCACCTGCTGACGGCGGGCCGTGCGGCCAAGTCCACGCCGGAGGAGTTCCTCGCCGCGCACACGGTGACGGGGGGATCCGGGGAGCGGGCCGCCGCCGGGGGCAGCGGGCGCTCGGTGACGCTGATGCGGCGCGGCGGGCGCGTGGGCGCGGGCATCGGGCCCAGCACTCGCTGGGTCGCCATGGGTGAGCTGCGCGCGGCGGGCGTCGCGACGCTGGTCGGCGTGGAGTACGAGGAGATCACGCGCGAGGGCGTGGTGGTCCGGGACGCGGACGGCGAGCGCCGCCTGGTGCCGGCCGACCACGTGGTGCTGGCCGCGGGCCAGGAGCCCGAGCGCGACGCG
>NZ_JAKGCV010000205.1 GCF_021556455.1 Streptomyces fuscigenes
CACCCCGGCGAGCGCGGCCATCAGGGACGCGGTGTCGGCCGGAGTGAGCGTGTACTGGCGGGGGTTGGCGTCCAGGTAGCGGCCGAGCAGGAATTCGAAGGCCTCCGAGGCCCCGAGTTCGCCCGCGAGTTCGGCCGCGCCGCGCAGCAGGGCCGCGCTGGGCAGCAGTTCGCGGACGGAGGGCGTGTGCACGACGGGCAGGCCCGGCCCGCCGGACGCGGGCCCGAGGCGTGGTGCGAGGACCGCGTCGAGGGCGGCGGGCAGGCCCCGGGCGAGCGCGTCGTCGGTGCCGGCCGCCAGGGCCCGCCAGTCCTCGGGCCGTTCGCGTACGAGCACCAGCACGCAGCCCACCCGTACGAGCGCGGCGGCGGCGCCCGCGGCATCGCCCGCCAGCTCCTGCCAGACGCGTTCACGCGGCGGCACGGCGGCGAGCTTGCCCTGCGCGCGCAGCCATCGCTCGACGTCGGAGAGCGCGAAGGAGGGACTGGTCTCCGTACCGCCCACCGGCTGCGGGAAGTCCGCGTGCCTGCGGCGCCAGTTGCTCACCGCCGCGCGTCCGACCCCCGCGAGCCGGGCGATCCCCGCGGCCGTCACCTCAGTCGCGTTCTCGGGCACGGGCTGCCTCCCCCTGTGGATCCGGTGTAGCGCCGAGCATACAGGTGCCACCTGAGCGCAGGCATTCACACTCGAAAACCGACCTCTCCTCGATTTTCGTGTTGACTCGGTTCACAAGCTCTGCTGTTATTGACCCACCGCTACAGGGGACCTCGTCAGTCCCGGAGGAAAGGGGGGGACCCATGTCCCAGTACACGCAGGGCCCGCAGGGGCCGGCAGGACCGCAGGGCGCCGGCGGCCAGGACCCGTGGGGGGCCTCGGGGGCCCGGCCGCAGCAGGCGGCCGCACCGCACGGACCCGGGGGCCCGCTCCCGGAGGGGCCGGCGGCGCCGGGCTCCCACCACGCGCCCCGCGCCCGCAACGGGCTCGGCATCGCCGCCCTGATCCTCGGTCTGGTGGGTGCGCTCAGCGGCCTCGTGCCCGTCCTGTTCTGGCTGGCGGGCGTGCTCGGCCTGATCGGCCTGATCCTGGGCCTGGCCGGGCAGGGCCGGGCCAAGCGCGGCGAGGCCACCAACAAGGGCGTGGCGAGGATCGGCGCGCTGCTCGGCCTGGTCGCGATGATCGTCGCGGTGATCGGAGCGGTCATCACGTTCCGGGCCGTCGGGGACGCGGTCGACCAGATCGACAAGGCCGCGGCGGGCAGTTCGGCGTCGGCGAAGCCGCACGCGGGCTCGGGCGCGGACGCCGACAAGACTGGTAAGACCGACAAGGGCGACAAGGCCGACAGCGGCGTGGGTTCCAAGGACAAGCCGCTGTCCGCGGGCGACACCGCCGTCTACGACGACGACCTGAACGTCACGATCGGGGCGGCCCAGCCCTACTCGCCCGACGACTTCGCGGTCGGCCACAAGCCCGGCAACCACGCCTACAAGGTGACGATCACGATCGAGAACAAGGGCAAGAAGGCCTACGACGCGACGCTCACGACGGTCGCGGCCCGGGCCGGCGCCGACGGCCGCGAGGCGACGGAGATCTTCGACAACACCGTCGGCGAGGGCTTCACCGGCCAGGTGCTGCCGGGCCGGAAGGCCACCGCGGTGTTCGCGTTCGACGCCCCGGGCGCGGCCCGCTCGCTGACGGTGCAGTTCTCGCCGGGCCTCAGCTACAACGAGACGCAATGGGACCTGTCGTTCTGATCGGCCGGAGTCTCGACCCGCGGGGCGCAGGGGGCCGTCCCGCACCACCCGGTGGGCCCGCGGAGGGGGCGGGCCCACCGGGCTTCTCGCCGTTCGGTGGGCACGCCGGGGCGTACGCGCGGGGGCGGCTTGCGTCCGGCCACGGCAAGGCCGTTCGGACGCCCCACCCGTCCGGGCGAACACCGGGCGGGTGGGACTCCCGGCGCGGGCAGGGCCACTAGCGTCGCGGCCATGGCGACGTCGGCAGACCCCGCGATCCCGCTCCGGCCCTCATCCGCCCCCACCCCACCGCTCGTACCCGCCGCATGCCCCGCCTCCCCGGCGCCCCGCGCATGCCCCACGCCCCGTGCGACCCCCGCGCCTCCTTCGAGCCCTGCGCCCCCCGCACCGGACGCGCCCTCCCCCGGGACGGGACGCTCCCGCACCGCCGGAGTACGCGGCCGTGCGGCGGGCGCGGCCGCCGTCCTGCTCGCGGCGGTGGCCCTGGGTGGCTGCTCGGCCCGGCCCGGGCCCGTGCCGCATCCGTCGCCCCCCTCGGTGGGCGCTCCGGCGGACGACCCGAAGCCGCCCGCCCACACCCCTCGGGCATCCGGGGGAGACCCGGGCCCCGACCCCGCACCGGCACGGCCCCCGGTCTCCTCGCCCGTGCCGGCCCTCCCGCCTGCGGACCCCGGCGCCGCCCGCGACGGGCGGAACTACGGGGCGTGCGCCGACGGTTCGTGCCAGGTCGAGGTGAGCGCCCCCGCGGCGATCCCCGTGGGCCGCCGCACCCTGCACGCCTCCGTCACCGACGGCACGGTCCTGCTCAGCGAGTCCCAGGCCGGCTCGCGCACCACCATGACGCTCTCCGGCACCGGCGGCCACGCCCACCTGCGGACGAACGGCGCGGGTGTGGACGTGACGGTCCGTCGCCTGACGGGCGCCACCGCGGTGCTCGACATCGACGCGTCCTGAGCAGACCGGCGCACGCCGGCACGCACCCTGACCCATCCGCATCCGCACCCGCACCCGCACCCGCACCCGCATGCACGACGCGTACGCCCCCGCCGTCCGCTTCCGGACCGGCGGCCCGGACCGGCCCGGCGGCCCCGGACCGGCCCGGCTCAGGCGCCGGCCGCCCCTTCGGCGGCGGGCCGGCGCAGGCCGTCGAAGATCAGCCCGGTGATGCGGGCGGCGTCCTCGCGCCAGCCCTCCGTGTCGCGCAGATTGCACACGCCGCCCATGGCGCGCAGCAGGATCCTGCCGTCGACGTCGGCGCGGATCGTGCCCGCCGCCGCACCCGCGGCGAGCAGCCGGTCGAGACAGGCCGCCATCCGCGCCCGCGCCTCGTCGAAGACCGGCGAGTCCGTGGCCAGGATGCTCTCCAGCGCGGCCGCCATCCCCCTGCCGACGGCGGCGTGCTCGACCAGCAGGAACAGGAAGCGCCGGAGCGCCTCGTCCGGGTCGTGCCGCTCCGACAGCGCGGACGGCATGGCGCACAGGTCGGCGACCTCCTGCCGGTAGACCTCCTCGACCAGCGCCTCGCGCGTCTCGAAGTGGCGGTACAGCGTGCCCACCGCGACACCCGCGCGCCGCGCGATGTCCTCGATGTGCGCGCCCGCCTCACCTGCGAGGAAGGCCTCGCGCGCCGCGGTGAGCAGGGCTTCGCGGTTGCGCCGCGCGTCGGCGCGCAGCGGTCGTGACGGCACCAGTGGCTCCATAAGGTGAATCGGGTTCAGTATAGTTCCGGAGTACGGTTCACTTTATCTGGGAGCGGAGCCATGGGCGTGCCCGAAGAGGGTTTGCGGGGATTGCGGGTGCTGGTGACCGGCGGAAGCCGGGGCCTCGGAGCGGCCACGGCGCGCCGCTTCGACGCGGCGGGCGCCCGGGTGGTGACCGCCTCGCGCGGCGCGCCGCCGGACGGCTTCCCCGGCATGTTCGTACCGGCGGACCTCTCCACGGAGCGGGGCGCGGCGGAGCTGGGCCGGCGGGTGATCGACGCCGTCGGCGGGGTGGACGTGCTCGTCGACAACGCGGGGGCGACGACCGGCGCGGTGGAGACCCTCGAACGGTCCGACGCGTCGTGGCGGGCCGAGCTGGACATCAACCTGCTCAGTGCCGTGCGTCTGGACCGGGTGCTGGTGCCGGGCATGGTGGAGCGCGGCACGGGCGTGGTCGTGCACGTCTCCTCGATCGCCGGCCGTCTGCCGCAGCCGGCGGAGGCGCCCTACGCGGCGGCGAAGGCGGCCCTGAACGTCTACAGCCGGTCCCTCGCCGCCGACGTGGGCAGGCACGGCGTGCGGGTGGTCTGCGTCGTGCCGGGCTTCGTCGTGACGGAGGGCGCCGCGGAACACCTGCGGCACCTCGCCGAGGACCGGGGCGTCGCGCCTGCGGAGATCGAACGGCAGCTCGTGGACGACCTGAAGGTGCCGATGGGGCGTCCCGGCAGCCCCGAGGACGTCGCGGAGATGATCGCCTTCCTCGCCTCGCCCCGCGCGAAGTGGCTCACCGGCGCCGCCTTCCGGGTCGACGGCGGCATCCTCCCCACGGTCTGAGCGCTCCCGGGGTCGGCACGGAGCGGCAACGGAGAGCGGCAACGGAGAGCGCCGCGACGCCCCCCGCTGTCCCCGCGGACGGGAGCGCCCCCGGCACGCGTCGGACGAACCGGCGGGCGATCCGGGTGACGGCCCGTCGGACGAGGAAGCAGGCGACCCGGCGCGCCGACCAGCAGGCCGACCTGCCGGCGAACCGGTGGACGGCAAGCGACGAAGAACGTATCCGCAACCCATGACAGCGGGAGAGAAATGAACGTCACCCTGAGCGCCGTGATCATCGAGTCCGGTGACCTGGACGCCGAGAGCGCCTTCTGGCACGGGCTGCTCGGCGGCAGCGTCACCCGGACGCCGGAGCACCACTTCCTGCGCGCGGAGGGCCTGCCGGCGTTCGTCGTGCACCTCGCGCCCGGGCACGTGCCCCCGCGGTGGCCCGAGGGCCCCTCGCAGCAGATGCACGTCGATCTGGCGGTCGACGACCTGGATGCCGCCGACCGCGCGGCGCTCGCCGCGGGTGCCCGGCGCCTGTCACCCGCGGACGGCGCCGCCGCCGCGCGCTCGCGGGTGTACGCCAGCCCCGCCGGGCACCCCTTCTGCCTGCGGGCCGCCTGACGCGGCACACCGCCCGCGCGCCCGCCGTCCGGCCGCCCCGCTCAGCCGCCGCACTGGCGGGCCATCGCGTCCTTGTCCGCCGACGTCACCGGGAGGTGGTACTTGAGGGAGACCTGCGCGAACCGCACCGCGTAGGAGCAGCGGATCGCCTTGTTCGGGGGCAGCCAGGCAGCGGGGCCGGAGTCGCCCTTGGACTCGTTCATCGAGCCGTCCACCGGAATGAGGTTGAGCGGATCGTTCGCGATGCGCTCCCTCTCGTCCTTCGTCCAGTGCGCGGCGCCCATCTGCCAGTCGTACGACAGGGGCATGACGTGGTCGATCTGCACGGCCGTCGCCTTGGTCTTGCGCCAGTCGATGGTCTTGGCCGTGTAGGGGTCGTGCAGCGTCATCGAGGACAGGACGCAGTCGGAGCCGGAACGGTACTTCACGTCCTCGCCGTCGCGTTTGAGCACGTCGTCGCGGGTGTCGCAGCCGTTGTGCGCGTCCGGGACGCCGCTGGCCGAGTCCATCCAGGCGTAGCCGAACTCGTCGCGGTCGTACCCCGTCTTGGGGCCGCGGCCCTTGGTGGCGACCTTGTCGATGAGCGCGAGGCCGCTCTTGCGGTCCGCCGTGGAGGTGAGCGGCGCGAGTCCCCGCTTCGTGCCGTCGGGGTTGCCCAGCGGGCTCACCCCGAAGTCGCCGCCGCGGTCACTGCCGCCGGGCGCCGCGGCGCCCGAGGCCGCCGACGGGTCGTCGCCCGGGGACGAGGCGCCGCCCGGGTCGAGTTCCGTCCGGCACCCGGCGAGCAGCAGCGTCCCCGCGAGGAGAGCCACCGCCCCCGTGCTGCGCGTTGCGCGCCCGATCCGACGTGACGTCATCCGCCCCTGCCCCTCCGCCGACTCCGCGGGGCGGTCCGCCTGCCGGGCGCCCCGTGCAGACGGCTACCCGCTGAGCCGCCCGCCACCGCACGCATGCTCCCGTACGCCCCCTCGCCGCCGCACAGGACCCCTCCCGCACAGGACCCCTCCCGCGCCGGGCCCCACCCGTAACGCGGCCGGGCGTCACGTTCCGCGAACCGCGCGCCCGGCCCTCACGAGCCGAGGATCGTCGTGAGGAACTCGCCCGTCCACGACAGCAGTTCGCGGCCCACCACCGGCTTCCCGCCGATCTTCCCGGTCGTCGGGCGCGGCACGAGGATCTGCTTGGCGGGCGCCTTGATGACCGTGCGCGGGTGCAGCCGCTTCAGCCGCAGCTCCTGCGACTCCCGCAACTCCACCGGCGCGAAGCGGATGTTGCTGCCCTGCAGCACGATCTCGCCGACGCCGCAGGCGCGGGCCAGCATCCGCAGACCGGCGACCAGCAGCAGGTTCTCCACCGGTTCTGGCAGCTTGCCGTAGCGGTCGACGAGTTCCTCGCGCACCGCGCGGATGTCGTCCTCCGAGGTGGCGGAGGCGATCGCCCGGTACGCCTGCAGCCGCAGCCGCTCGCCCGGCGCGTAGTCGTGCGGGACGTGCGCGTCGACCGGCAGCTCGATCTTGACCTCCAGCGGGGCCGCCTCCTCCACGCCGCCGTCGACGGCCGCCCGGTAGTCGGCGACGGCCTCGCCCACCATCCGCACGTACAGGTCGAAGCCGACGCCCGCGATGTGCCCGGACTGCTCGCCGCCCAGGAGGTTGCCCGCGCCGCGGATCTCCAGGTCCTTCATGGCGACGTACATGCCGGCGCCCATCTCGGTGTGCTGCGCGATCGTCGCGAGGCGCTCGTGCGCGGTCTCCGTCAGGGGCTTCTCCGGCGGGTACAGGAAGTACGCGTAGCCCCGCTCGCGGCTGCGGCCGACCCGGCCGCGCAGCTGGTGCAACTGGGAGAGGCCGAAGTTGTCGCCGCGCTCCACGATGAGGGTGTTCGCGTTGGCGATGTCGATGCCGGACTCCACGATCGTGGTGGACACCAGCACGTCGAACTTCTTCTCCCAGAAGTCCACCACGACCTGCTCCAGGGCCTGTTCGGACATCTGGCCGTGCGCCGTCGCGATGCGCGCCTCGGGCACGATCTCGCGGAGCTTCGCCGCCGCCCGGTCGATGGACTCGACGCGGTTGTGGATGTAGAAGACCTGCCCCTCGCGCAGGAGTTCGCGCCGGATCGCGGCGCCGATCTGCTTGTTCTCGTACGGACCCACGAAGGTCAGGACCGGGTGGCGCTCCTCGGGCGGGGTGGTGATGGTGGACATCTCGCGGATGCCGGTGACCGCCATCTCCAGGGTGCGGGGGATCGGCGTCGCGGACATCGTGAGCACGTCGACGTTGGCCCGCAGCTTCTTCAGCTGCTCCTTGTGCTCGACGCCGAAGCGCTGCTCCTCGTCGACGATGACGAGGCCGAGGTCCTTGAACTTCGTCTCGGACGAGAACAGCCGGTGCGTGCCGATGACGATGTCGACGGCGCCTTCGCGCAGCCCCTGCAGCGTGGCCTTGGCCTCCGTGTCGGACTGGAAGCGCGAGAGCGCCTTCACGGACACCGGGAACTGGCCGTAGCGCTCGGAGAACGTCGCGAAGTGCTGCTGCACGAGCAGCGTCGTCGGCACGAGCACGGCGACCTGCTTGCCGTCCTGGACGGCCTTGAACGCGGCGCGCACCGCGATCTCGGTCTTGCCGTAGCCGACGTCGCCGCAGATCAGGCGGTCCATGGGGACCGTCTTCTCCATGTCGTCCTTGACCTCGGCGATGGTGGAGAGCTGGTCGGGCGTCTCCACGTAGGGGAAGGCGTCCTCCAGCTCCCGCTGCCAGGGCGTGTCCTGGCCGAAGGCGTGGCCGGGCGCCGCCATGCGCGCCGAGTACAGCTTGATCAGGTCGGCGGCGATCTCCTTGACGGCCTTCTTCGCGCGGGCCTTCGTCTTCGTCCAGTCGGCGCCGCCGAGCCGGTGGAGGGTGGGCGCCTCGCCGCCGACGTACTTGGTGACCTGCTCCAGCTGGTCCGTCGGGATGTAGAGCCGGTCGCCGGGCTGGCCGCGCTTGGCGGGCGCGTACTCGACGAGCAGGTACTCGCGCGTCGCGCCCTGCACGGTGCGCTGGACCATCTCGACGTACCGGCCGACGCCGTGCTGCTCGTGGACGATGTAGTCCCCGGCCTCCAGCGTCAGCGGGTCGATGGTCTTGCGGCGCCGGGTCGGCATCCGCACGCCGTCCTTGCCGGCCGCCTTCTGGCCGGACAGGTCCGTCTCGGTCAGCACGGCCAGCTTGAGCGCCGGGTCGACGAAGCCGTAGTCGATCGAACCGCACGCGACGTGCACCAGCGACGGCGTGATCTCGGTGAGGCCGCCGCGGTCGGGGCTGTCGAGGCGGGCGGCGATGCCCTCGCCGCCGAGCACCTCCACGGTGCGCGAGGCGGTGCCGTGGCCCTCGGTGACGTAGACGGTGCGCCAGCCGTCGGCGATCCAGCCCTTGGTGTCGGCGAGGGCCCGCGCGGTGTCGCCCCGGTACGTCTCGGGGGCGTGCATCCCGAGGGTGAGCGTGTCCTCGCCCGTGCCCTCCTCGCCGGGCGCGTCCAGCGCGAACGGCGACACGGACCACCACATCATGCCCAGCTCGCGGGCGTGGGCGCGCACGTCGGCGATCGACCACAGGGACGCGGCGCCCACGTCGATCGGGGCGTCTCCGCCGCCGGCGGTGGCGGCCCAGGACGCCTGCAGGAACTCCTGGCTGGTCGCGACGAGGTCCGCGGCCCGGGTGCGCACCCGCTCGGGGTCGCACACGACGGTCATGGCTCCCGCGGGCAGGACGTCGAGCAGCAGCTCCATCTCGTCGACGAGGACCGGCGCCAGCGACTCCATGCCCTCCACGGCGATGCCCTCGGCGATCTTGCCGAGGAGTTCGCCCAGCTCGGGGTGGGCCTCGGCGAGGGCGGCGGCCCGCTCCCTGACGTCGCCCGTCAGCAGCAGCTCACGGCAGGGCGGCGCCCACAGGCCGTGCTCGGCGACCTCCAGCGAGCGCTGGTCGGCGATCTTGAAGTAGCGGATCTCCTCGACGTCGTCGCCCCAGAACTCCACCCGCAGCGGGTGCTCCTCGGTGGGCGGGAAGACGTCCAGGATGCCGCCGCGCACGGCGAACTCGCCGCGCTTCTCGACGAGCTCCACCCGGGAGTACGCGGCGGCCGCGAGCGCCTCGGTCACCTCGCCGAGGTCGGCGCTCTGCCCGGTCCTCAGCTCCACGGGCACCAGGTCGCCGAGTCCCTTGACCTGCGGCTGGAGCACGGAGCGCACCGGCGCGACGACGATCGAGACGGGCCCGGTGGCCGGGGCGTCGGCGGCCGGGTGCGCGAGGCGCCGCAGCACGGCCAGGCGCCGGCCGACGGTGTCGGAGCGGGGCGAGAGGCGCTCGTGCGGCAGCGTCTCCCACGACGGGAACTCGACCACGCCGTCCTCGTCCACGAGCGAGCGCAGCGCGGCCGCGAGGTCCTCGGCCTCCCGGCCGGTGGCCGTCACGGCGAGCACGGGCCGCCTGGTCTCGCGGGCGAGCGCGGCCACGGCGAAGGGCCGCGCGGCGGGCGGGCCGACCAGGTCGACGCCTGGGCGGTGCCCGTCGGCCGCGGCCTTCACCGCCTCCGCGAGCGCGGGGTCGCGCACAACGGCATCGAGCAGACCGTGCAGGCTCATGAAGGTCTTCCGTCCGGGTCCGGGGGCAACGCGAAGGGCCCGACACGTGTCACGGGCCGGGGGCTCCAGGGTACGACCCTGCTCCGGCTGCCCGCGCGGGCGCGAGGGCGGGTCGGCGCGGGGAGGCGGGGCACCGGCCTCCCCTCCCGGGCGGCGCCCGGGTCCCCACACGCGTCCGGCCCCGGCGCGCTGCCCGTGAGGGC
>NZ_JAKGCV010000206.1 GCF_021556455.1 Streptomyces fuscigenes
TCGCCCGCGGCCGGGCGGCCGCATCCCCTCCCGGCGGCCCGCGCCCGCACCGCCGGTGGGTCGCGCCCCGCCCCGCCGGCCGGGCCCCCTTCCCGGCGAAGCCGTGTCCGCTCTCCGGTCCTCCAGTTCCGCGGTCCTCGCGTTCTGCGGCTCTCGCGTTCTCCGGTTCTCCCGTTGCTCCGTCCTCCCGTTACTCCCGCTACTCCCGTTACTCCCGTCAGGAGGGCGTCTGGGCGAAGTCCTTGGTGCGGATGGTGGCGAGCGAGACCACCCCGGCGGCGAGGGCGATGACCGCACCGACGAGGAAGATCTCGTCGAGGCCCGAGGTGAACGCGGCGGTGGCCAGCCGCCTGACCGGGGCCCGGATCCCGGCCGGGAGGGAGTCCAGGGTGCGCGTGATCGTGCCCGACTCGACGGCGGTGGAGATCCGCGCGGCGTGGCCGCCGAGGCCGGGGACCGTGTCGGCGTGATCGCTCACATAGGCCTTGATCCTGCCGGAGAAGAGGGTGCCGAGCAGCGCGATGCCGGTGGCGATGCCGATCTGGCGGAACGTCGAGTTGATGCCCGACGCCATGCCGGCGTGCTCGGGCTGGACGACGCCGACGGCCGTCGACGCCAGCGGGGGATTGACCAGGCCGAGTCCGGCGCCGGACATGATGAGTCCCGGGATCAGATGCGTCCACTGGCTGGCGGCGTCGAGGCCGCGCATCCACAGCAGGCCCCCGCCGACCAGCAGCAGACCCGGCCCGATCAGGAACCGCACCGGCATCCTCGACGAGAGCCTTCCCGACACGGTCGACATCACGAGGAGACCCGCGGAGATCAGCAGCAGCCGCACGCCCGCGCCCAGTGCGCTGAACCCGAGCACGTCCTGGAGGTAGAGGACGAGGTAGAGGAGCAGGGACAGGACGGACGCACTCAGCGCGAACGCCGCCACCAGCCCCCCGGTGAAGGTCGGCTTGCGAAAGAGGGACAGGTCGAACATGGCCTGTTCGGTCCTCAGCTCGACGAGCACGAAGACCGGGGTCAGGACGGCTGCCCCGGCCAGGCAGCCGATGACGACCGGGTCGGAGAACGATTCGTGGCTGGACTGGATCAGGGCGTACACCAGGCCGGAGAGGGCCGCGGTGAACAGGACGAAGCCGGGCCAGTCGGGCCGGCGCGCCCGGGGGTTGCGGGAGTCGGCGACCTTCCGCAGGGTGATCGCGACCGCGATCACCCCGATGGGCAGGTTGACGTAGAAGATCCACTCCCAGGACAGCCCCGTGGTGAGCACGCCGCCGAGCAGCGGTCCGACGGCGACCGCGAGTCCGGTGATCGTGCCCCAGACGCCGAACGCGACGCCCCGGTCCTTGCCGCGGAAGGCGTCCGCGAGCAGGGCGAGGGACACCGAGAACATGATGGAGCCGCCGATCCCCTGGAGTCCCCGGGACAGTTGCAGCATCAGCGCGCTGCCGGCGAGTCCGCACAGCAGCGAGGCGAGGCTGAAGACCGTCAGCCCGATCACGTACAGCCTCTTGCGGCCGTACAGGTCGGCGAGGCTCCCCGCGGTCAGCAGGAGGGCGGCCAGTGTGAGCGAGTAGGCGTCGACGACCCACTGCAGGTCGGAGAAGCTCGCGTGCAGGGAGCGCTGGATGTCGGGCAGCGCCACGTTCACGATGGTGATGTCCAGCAGCAGCATGAACGTGCCCAGGCACACGGCACTCAGCGTCCACCACTTGTTGGCCGCGGGCGCCCCCCGGCCGGTGCGGAGGCGGTGGCGCCGGCCCGCGCCGGTTGCGCGGGGGCCGCCGGGTCGGGGCGCGTCGGGCTCGGTGTCGGACATGCTCGCTCCGCTCCTCGTTCTCGGGTTCTCGGGCTCGACGGGCCGTCCTCTCCCCGGCTCGGGGGCGCCCTCCCGCGACGACTATCTCCCCGTGGCGGCCGGCGCCCGCCCGCACCGCGCGGGCGGGACGGGCGGAAACCAGTCCGTCGGCTCCCTCGCACCGTCCCGGGGCCGCCGCGCCGGACCCGCGCAGCCGCCGTGGGGGACGCGATCCGCGTCCCGGCCCGGGCGGCTGCGGCGCCCCCGGCCGGCCGGGGACCCGTCTTTGTGCCGCGCGCCGGGCCGTGTCGCGCCGGCCGCGCGAATCCGCGGGCACGACGGCTGCCCCCTTGCTACGGTCCGGCCCAGGACGAAGCCCGCACACCCCGCTCCGGCCGTGTGCGAACGAGGGAGGATCCGGTCATCGTGCGCGTCAAGGAGTTCGACCATCTGGTGCTCAACGTCGCCGACGTGGAGCGCTCGCTCGCGTTCTACTGCGGGCCGCTCGGCCTCGAACCCGTCCGGGTCGAGCAGTGGCGGGCGGGCGCGGCGCCGTTCCCGTCCGTACGCGTCACGCCGTCGACGATCATCGATCTGACCGACCGTCCGCGCGGCGAGTCGAACGTCGATCACATCTGCCTGGTGGTGGAGCCGCTCGACTGGCAGGAGGTCGTCGACTCCGGCGAGTTCGACGTCGTCGAGGGGCCGGTCCCGCGGTTCGGCGCGCGCGGCAGCGCCCAGTCGGTGTACGTGCGCGACCCGGACGGCAACACGGTGGAGCTGCGCTGGTACCCGCAGGATCTCGACCCCTCGGTCTGAGGGTCCCCCGCGCACCGGGGATGAAATGTTTCAACTCCCGTTGCGCGTGCCTTGACACGTGCGAGTCACGGCACCTACGGTCCAACTGAATCGATTCATCACATCATCGCGCAGCTCGTCACCGCCCCAGGAGTGGAAGACATGCCCGACGCCACCGAAGTGAAGGCCGCGCTCCTCGCGCGCTCCAACCGGCTGGGTGCCGATCCGCGCAACACCAACTACGCGGGCGGCAACACCTCGGCCAAGGGCACGGCCCCCGATCCGGTGACGGGCGGGCCCGTGGAGCTCATGTGGGTCAAGGGCTCGGGCGGTGATCTCGGCACGCTGGCCGAGCCGGGCCTCGCCGTGCTGCGGCTGGACCGGCTGCGCGCGCTGAGCGACGTGTACCCGGGGGTGGAGCGCGAGGACGAGATGGTCGCCGCGTTCGACTACTGCCTGCACGGCAAGGGCGGCGCGGCGCCCTCGATCGACACCGCCATGCACGGCCTGGTGGACGCCCCGCACATCGACCACCTCCACCCGGACTCGGGCATCGCCCTCGCGTGCGCCGCCGACGGGGAGGAACTGACCCGCGCCTGCTTCGGCGACCGGGTGGTGTGGGTGGACTGGCGCAGGCCGGGCTTCCAGCTGGGCCTGGACATCGCCGCCGTGAAGGAGGCGAACCCGCAGGCCATCGGCTGCGTGCTCGGCGGCCACGGGATCACCGCCTGGGGCGAGACGTCCGACGCCTGCGAGGCGAACTCGCTGCGGATCATCCACGAGGCCGAGCGCTTCCTCGCCGAGCGCGGCAGGCCCGAGCCCTTCGGCCCCGCCCTTGAGGGCTACGGGGCGCTCCCGGAGGCCGAACGGCAGGCCCGCGCCGCGGCCTTGGCGCCCCTGCTGCGGGGCCTCGCCTCCACGGACCGGCCGCAGGTCGGGCACTTCAGCGACGCGGAGCCCGTACTCGACTTCCTGGCCCGCGCCGAGCACCCGCGGCTCGCGGCCCTCGGCACGTCGTGCCCCGACCACTTCCTGCGCACCAAGGTCCGCCCGATGGTGCTCGACCTGCCGCCGGCCGCGCCCGTCGAGGACGTCGTCGCGCGGCTGAAGGTGCTGCACGAGGAGTACCGCGCCGCCTACGCGGCCTACTACGAGCGGCACGCCGACGCGCACTCCCCCGCCATGCGGGGCGCCGATCCGGCGATCGTGCTGATCCCGGGCGTCGGCATGTTCTCCTACGGCAAGGACAAGCAGACCGCCCGCGTGGCGGGCGAGTTCTACCTGAACGCGATCAACGTGATGCGCGGCGCCGAGGCGGTCTCCGCCTACCGGCCCATCGAGGAGTCGGAGAAGTTCCGGATCGAGTACTGGGCGCTGGAGGAGGCCAAGCTGCGCCGGATGCCCGCGCCCAGGCCGCTCGCCACGCGCGTCGCGCTGGTCACGGGAGCCGCCTCCGGCATCGGCAGGGCCGTGGCGCGGCGGCTGGCCGCGGAGGGCGCCTGCGTCGTGATCGCCGACCTGGACGGGGAGAGCGCGTCGGCGGTCGCGAAGGAGCTGGGCGGGGCGGACAGGGCCGTCGCGGTCGCGGTGGACGTGACGGACGAGGAGCAGATCGCCGCCGCGTTCCGGGCGGGGGTCCTCGCCTTCGGCGGGATCGACCTGGTCGTCAACAACGCCGGCATCTCCATCTCGAAGCCGCTGCTGGAGACGAGCGCCCGCGACTGGGACCTCCAGCACGACATCATGGCCCGCGGCTCCTTCCTGGTCTCGCGGGAGGCCGCCCGGGTGATGGGCGAGCAGGGCATGGGCGGCGACATCGTCTACATCGTCTCGAAGAACGGCGTGTTCGCCGGGCCCAACAACATCGCCTACTCGGCGACGAAGGCCGATCAGGCGCACCAGGTGCGGCTGCTGGCCGCCGAACTGGGCGAGCAGGGCATCCGGGTCAACGGCGTCAACCCCGACGGCGTGGTCCGCGGGTCGGGCATCTTCGCGGGCGGCTGGGGCGCGCAGCGCGCCGCGGTGTACGGGGTGCCGGAGGAGAAGCTCGGCGAGTTCTACGCGCAGCGGACGCTCCTCAAGCGCGAGGTGCTGCCGGAGCACGTGGCGAACGCGGTGTTCGCCCTGACGGGCGGGGACCTGACGCACACGACGGGCCTCCACATCCCGGTGGACGCGGGCGTGGCGGCCGCGTTCCTGCGCTGAGCCTCCTCGGCGTCGGGGCCCGCGGGTTCCCGCCGCCCCCGTCCGCATCCGCCTCCGCCATCGCCCGTCCGCCCGCCTTCGCGTCCGCCCGCCTCCCCGCCGTCCGCTCCCGGCCGGGCACGTCGCACGGCACCGCGCCACGGGCCGTCCCGCGCTCCCCGCACCGGGCGGCCCGATCCGCCGCCCGTCCCGCGGGGCCCGGGCCCCGCGCCGGCCGAGCACCGCCCCCGTCCCCGCCGCCGGCCGGGACGCGAGAGACCCGAGGAACCGCCATGCCCACCGCACGCCCCTCCTTCGCCGCCGTCGACCTGGGAGCCACGAGCGGCCGGGTGATGGTGGGTCAGGCGGATGCCGGCTCGCTGCGGCTCACCGAGGTGCACCGCTTCGCCAACCGCCCGGTCGGCCTGCCCGATGGCCTTCGGTGGGACGTGCTCGGGCTGTACGGCGACGTGCTCGACGGCCTCGCGCGGGCCGGGCGCGAGGCGGACGTGGTCTCGGTCGGCATCGACAGCTGGGCGGTGGACTACGGGCTGCTCGACGCGACGGGCCGGCTGCTGGGCTCTCCCCACCACTACCGCGACTCCCGGACCGAGGGCGTCGCGCAGCGGCTGGAGGCGGTGCTGCCGGCCAAGGAGCTGTACGCCGTCACGGGGCTGCAGCACCTGCCCTTCAACACCGTCTTCCAGCTGGCGGCCGAGGCCGGCACCCCGCAGCGGGACATCGCGCGCACGCTGCTGATGATCCCGGACCTGCTGACGTACTGGCTCACCGGCAGCGTCGGCGCCGAGGCGACGAACGCGTCCACGACCGGCCTGTTCGACGCGCGCAAGGCGGCCTGGTCGCACACGGTCCTGGACCGGCTCGGCATCCCGCGCGGCCTCCTGCCGCCGCTGCGCTTCCCCGGCGACCCGGCGGGGACGCTGCGGCCCGCGGTCGCGGCGGCGACCGGGCTGCCCGGCGGCACCCCCGTGACGGCGGTGGCCTCGCACGACACGGCGTCCGCGGTCGTCGCCGTGCCCGCGGCCGACGAGCACTTCGCGTACATCTCCTGCGGCACCTGGTCCCTGGCCGGGCTCGAACTGCCGGAGCCGGTGATCGACGAGCCCGCCAGGGCCGCGAACTTCACGAACGAGCGCGGCGTCGACGGCACGATCCGCTTCCTGCGCAACATCATGGGACTCTGGCTCCTGACGGAGACCCTGCGCACCTGGCGGGCCGACGGCCGGCCGGCCGAGCTGGAGCCGCTGCTCGAACAGGCCGCCGCCGCCGAGCCGTTCGCCGCGCTGGTGGACCCCGACGACCCCTCGTTCCTGCCGCCCGGCGACATGCCGGGACGGATCGCCGCGTACTGCGAGCGGACCGGGCAGCGCCCGCCCTCCGGCCAGGGCGCCGTCGTGCGCTGCATCCTGGAGTCCCTCGCCCTGGCGCATCGCGCGACGCTGGCGGACGCGGCCGAACTGGCGGGACGCGAGGTGCGGGTGGTGCACCTGGTGGGCGGCGGCAGCCGCAACGAGCTGCTGTGCCGGCTGACGGCGGACGCCACCGGACTGCCCGTGGTGGCGGGTCCCGCCGAGGCGACCGCCCTCGGCAACGTGCTCGTCCAGGCGCGGGCGTACGGCCTGGTCGCGGACGTGCGGGCGATGCGGGCGCTGGTGGCGCGGAGCCAGCCGCTGCGCCGCTACGAACCGTCCGGCGCGCAGCGCGCCTGGGCCGCGGCGGCGGCGCGGGTCGGCCTGCGCTGACGCGGCACCGTCGTGGCGCCGTGCGCGTCAGCCCGGCGACTCCGCCGCGGCCTCCTGGTCGGCCTCCTCCGGGACGCCGGCCGGCGCCGGCGGGGTCCGCAGCGGCGACCGGTAGGCGAGGCCCGCGATGACCAGCCTGAGCAGCGCGCCGACGGCGATGACCACGTAGAAGTCGTGGAACGCGGACTCCAGCGCGCCCGCCACGACGGCGGAGACCGGGATCGACGCGAACGCGAGCATGCGCGTGGTGGCGACGACCCGGCCGAGCATGGCGTCGGGCACGACCTGCTGGCGCAGGGTGAACCAGGCCACGGGGTTGATCGACCCCAGCACGTACATCAGGCCCCACACCACGGCGATGCCGACGGCGCCGCGCACCGGGACCAGCAGCAGGGTGACGAGGCCCGCGACGGCCGTGGTCCCGATGAGGATCCGGCCGGGGGCGAACCTGCGCAGGAGCCGGCCGGCCACCGCGGCCCCGATGACCGCTCCCACGCCCTGCGCGGCCAGCACGGCACCCACCACGTCGGGCGAGAGCTTGCGGTAACTCGTCAGGTAGAAGACGAAGTTGGCCTGGATCAGCCAGATCGCGAAGTTGGTGCCGGTGAACATCAGCGAACCGGCCATCATGAGCCGGTTCGTGCGGAAGATGTAGCCGAGCGCCTCCTTGATGTCGCCGCCGAAGGAGACCGCGCGGCGCGTCACCGCACGCGCCACCGGCGCGCCGCCGCGGATCGTCATGATGGCGATCGCGGAGAGCAGGAACGACGCGGCGTTCACATAGACCGTGGTCTGGAAGCCGAACAGGCCGACGAGCCCGCCCGCGACCACCGGGCCGAGCATGCTCATGATGTTGTCGCCGGACTGCATCCAGCCGTTGGCCTGCCCGAGGCGGCTCTCGGGCACGATCCCCGGCAGGAAGCCTTGGAACGCGGGGTGGTAGACGGGTTCCACGCAGGCCAGGAGGAAGGCCACGAGGTAGATCGGCCAGAGGGTGTGCACTCCCGCGGTGACCAGAAGCGCGAGGCACAGCGCGATGAGGCACGCCGTCAGGTCTCCGGTGATGAGCAGCCGGCGCCGGTCCCACCGGTCGGCGAACACACCGCCGGGCAGGGACAGCAGCAGGAACGGCACGTACTCGACCGCGTAGAGCGCGCTGGTGCCGAGGGCCGAGCCGGTCAGGTGGAGCACCAGCAGGGGCAGGGCCAGGCGGTAGACCCAGTTCCCGAGCGAGGAGGCGAGGAAGCCGACCAGCAGCACGTAGTAGCGGCCGCCCAGCGGGGGGAGCCGGTCCTTCGGGACGGACCGCGTCGCGTCCCGCGCGCTCACGACGGCTCCCCGGGACGGCGCGCCGCGGGCAGGGTGTACGCCGCAGGACGCGCGTGCCGGGCGTGGCGGCCGTGGCGGGTCACCGCCTCGCCCGCGGGAGCGGCACGCCGTGCGGGGCGTGTGCGTGCCTCGCACGCGGGCCGCGGAGGCCGGGCGGGGGCGGGCTGCCCGGCGGGGCGGGTGCCGCGGGGCGCGCGGTCGCCGCGGATGCGGGAGGGTAAGAGGAGGGACACGCTCAGTCGATTCGTCGGGTGGTCGTCGTCGGGGCCGTCGCGCCGGAGGCGCCCCGGGCGGGCGCCTCCGGAACGCACGGGTCTCGCGGTGCGGCGTGCCCCGTCGTGTCAGTTTGCCGTCAGGGCGTCGGCCGCTGACGGTTTTTTATCACGGTCCGGGCCGCAGACCGGGCAGTCGTCGAGCCGCTTCCAGGTCTCGCTCTCGCCCATCGCGTAGTCGGCGAAGCGCAGTTCCATGAGGCGGCCCGCGGCGACGGGCGGGGCGATCCCCGTGACCAGCCGGGTGAGTTCGCCGATCAGGAATCCGGTGGTCATGGTGACGAGCGGGCAGAAGGCCGCGTTGTCACCGCCGATCTGCCGCTCCCTCTTCTCCTCCAGCAGTTCGCGCGACACGTCGTCCGTCGCGAAGACCTGGCGACGCCAGCACTCCACGCAGCCGGTCGTGCCGGGGATCATGGTGAAGTACACGGCACGCTGGGTCTCGAGGCCGCCGGTGACCAGCGGCACCCCGCGCGCCACACAGGCCTCGTTGACCCAGTTGGCGATCTCCATCTTGGGGCGGTCGGCGACCGAGATCACCACGTCGGCGCCCTCGATCACGCCGAGGACGTCCTCGGTGGAGGTGATCCGCAGATTCACCGGATCGATGTCGATGTGCGGGTTGAACTGCCGTACCCGCTCCACCGCGAGCCCGAGCTTCTCCCGTCCGACGTCGCCCTCGCGGTAGAGGATCTGCCGGTTGAGGTTGGACAGTTCGACCCGGTCGAACTCGACGGCCGTCACGTGGCCGATGCCCATGGCCGCCATGTCGAGCAGCACGTGGGAGCCGAGCCCGCCGAGGCCGAGCAGGGTGACGCGGCAGTCGCGCAGCTTGCGCTGCTGGTCGTACTTGTTGTCGGCGAGCCGTGCGTACGACCCGAAGAAGTTGATGTTCCGCTCCCAGCGGCGCACCTCGTGCTCCGCCAGGAGGCCGCCCGGGCCCGCGTCCGCGTCGAGCAGGAACCCCGCCTCGTCGAACTGGCGTACCGCTCCCGCCACGTCGTCGAAGGTCACGTCCGGGAAGGCGGGGGCCAGATCGGTGTGGACGCGCTCGACCGTCCGGGTCCCGTCGAGCAGGTGGAGCAGGGCGCGGACCGCGCCCGTGGGATCGGCGATCTCCGTGACGTCGCCGAAGCCGCCGATGAGGACCTGCTCGCCGCTGCCGAAGACCGGCGCGGTGTGTTTCAGCTGCGGTCGCGTGCGCGCGCTCACGGTCATGGGCATCCTCCGCGATACTGGGTGAAGGCCGTACGCCGTCGGGCGGCCGGCCGGACGGACCCGCTGGTGGGCGATTGCGGCGCCCACCAGCGGGATACCGCGTCCCGGGTGCGGCCTCAGCGGCCCCCGGGCCCGGATCAGCCCTCCTGGGAGCTTCCGGCGATGCTGGTCCTGCGCGTCGTCATCGTGACGTCCATGGTGGTCACCCCCCTTCTGCCTGGTGCGTACGGGACACCCGTCGCCGCCCGGGGGCGGTGGCGGGAGCTGGGGACCCGGCGGCGTGGGCGCCGGGCGCGTGCCGGGCCGCCGCGGCGGCGGCACCCTGGCCGGAGGGGGCGGCGTCG
>NZ_JAKGCV010000207.1 GCF_021556455.1 Streptomyces fuscigenes
TCCCGCGGCCTCGGGCCGCCCGGGGCCGCGCGCCCCGGGCCCGGGCGGCCCGAGGCTCCCGCCCCGACGCGGGCTCAGCTGCTGAGCGCCGCCACCGCCGCCATGCTGTCCAGGACGCGCAGCGTGTCCGCCTCCCGCTCGGTGGGCAGCTCGAACAGCAGCCGGTGCACGCCGAGTTCGGCGTAGGCGGCCACGTCCTCCGGCTTGTGGGTCGCGTCGAAGACGGTCACGGGGACCTCGCGGCCCGCGAGGTCGTTCAGCCGCCGCATCTGGGGCCCGAGATCCTTGGGCGGGACCCCGTTGGCGAGCCAGGCGTCGCCGAACTTCGCCACGCGCCCGAACGCCCGTTCGCCGCCGCCCACGTAGATCGGCGGGTGGGGGGCGCGGACCGGCTTGGGCCAGCAGTAGACGGGATCGAGGTCGATGAACTCGCCGTGGAACTCGGTGGTCTCCTCCGTCCACAGGGAGCGCAGCACGGCGAGCCGTTCGTCGACCAGCCGGCCGCGCACCGTGGGGTCGGTGCCGTGGTTCTCCATCTCCTCGCGGTTCCAGCCCACGCCCACGCCGAAGACGGCCCGCCCGCCCGCGACCACGTCGAGGGAGGCCACCTCCTTCGCCGTGTGGATGGGATCCCGCTGCGCCAGCAGGGCGACACCCGTGCCGACGAGGAGCCGCTCGGTGGCGACCGCGGCCGCGGTGAGGGCGACGAACGGGTCGAGCGTCCGGTAGTACTTCTGCGGCAGTTCGCCCCCGCCCGGCCACGGTGAGCGCCGTTCCACGGGGATGTGCGAGTGCTCGGCGACGAGCAGCATGTCGAAGCCCCGCTCCTCCAGCGCCCTGCCGAGGGCGACGGGGCCGATGCCCTGGTCCGTGATGAAGGTGGAGATGCCGTACTTCACTGTCCGTCCCTTTCCGCGTCTGTCCGAGACCCGCGCTCCGCCGGGCGGGCGCGGCAGGCGGGCGGCGTGCCGTCCGCCGCCCGGTGCAGCACCTACCCCGCGCACCCGCCGTATCCACGCCCGCGCGATCGTCGCCCGCCCGCAGCCGGGCGCACGTCCTGCGACGACCCTACGAGCAGCCGGGCGCCGCGGCGCGGCCACGTGCCGCCCGGGGTGTCGGGACAGCGCCGTTTGGACCGCGGGGCGCGACGGCCTACCGTCGGGAGCACGCCGGGACGATCATCCGGGCGGCCCGCCGCCACCGCCGGGGCGGGACGCCGGCCCGCCCCGGCCCGCCGGACGAACCACCCCTCCCCCAGGAGATGAGCGGCATGGCAGAGATCCTTTTCGTGATGACGGGCGCCGACCACTGGACGCTGGCCGACGGCACCAGGCACCCGACGGGCTTCTGGGCGGAGGAGGCCGTCACCCCGTACGAGGTGTTCACGCGGGCCGGGCACCGGGTGACCGTGGCCACGCCGGGCGGCGTCGTGCCGACGGTCGACCGCGCGAGCCTGGCCCCCGGCGCCAACGGCGGTCAGGAGGGCGCCGACCGGATCGCCGCGGGGCTGGCGGCGTTCGAGGAGCTGCGGCACCCGATCGCCCTGGAGGACGCCGATCCCGACGCGTACGCGGCGGTGTTCTACCCGGGTGGCCACGGCCCGATGGAGGACCTCGCCGTGAACCCGGACTCCGGGCGGCTGCTCGCGCGCGCCCTCGCCTCCGGCAGGCCGCTCGGCGTGGTCTGCCACGCTCCGGCCTCGCTGCTCGCGGCGACGACCGGGGACGGCGGCAACGTGTTCTCCGGCTACCGGCTCACCGGCTTCACCAACGCCGAGGAGACGCAGGCGGGCCTCGCCGAGCGGGCCGCGTGGCTGCTGCAGGACCGGCTCGTCGCGATCGGCGCCGACTTCCGGGAGGGCGAGCCGTGGGCGCCGTTCGTCGTGACGGACCGCAACCTGCTCACCGGTCAGAACCCGGCGTCCTCGGGACCGCTCGCCGAGGAGCTGCTGAGCAGGCTCGCGGCGTGACGGCGACGGGAAGGGCGGGCGCCGGGCCCGGCGCCGGCGGGCCGGGCGGGGCGCCGTCCGCCGGCAGTGGCCCGGACGGGACGGGGGCGGAAGGCGCACTCGCGGCCCGGCGCCGGGCCGAGGAACTGCACGCACGCGACGGCACGTGCGCCATGCTCGGCATCGCGCTGCTCGACGCGGCTCCGGGGCGGGCGCGCGTGGCGATGCGCCTGACCGGGACGATGGTGAACGGGCACGGCACGGCGCACGGCGGGTTCCTGTTCCTGCTCGCCGACGCGGCGTTCGCGTTCGCCTGCAACACCCACGGCCCGGCGACGGTGGCCCAGTCGGCCCAGGTCGCGTTCCTCAGCCCGGCGCGCCCGGGCGACGAGCTGGTCGCGGAGGCCGCCGAGCGCACCCGTTCGGGTCGCAACGGGGTGTACGACGTGACGGTGCTGCGGCCCGCCGACGGCACCGTCGTGGCGGAGTTCCGCGGGCAGAGCTTCACGCTGCGCCCGCCGGGGACGGCGGGAGCCGGGACCGGCCGCGACGGCAGCGACAGCGGGGGCGGCAGCGGGGGCGGCCCGGCGCGCTGAGCCGCCGGGCGAACGGGCGTCCGGCGGCTCGGGCGGGCGGGCGTCCGGGCGGACGGGTGTTCGACAGTTCGGGCGGGCGGCCGCCCCGGCCCGCTCGGGGCCGCCTCTCGGCCCGCCCGCAACCGCCGGCACCCGCCGGAGGCGTCACCGCCCGCGGGAGACCGTCAGTTCGCGCCCTCGCCGCGTGCCGCGCGCCTGCGGGACCTCAGCAGTTCGAGGGCGAGGGGCAGCAGGGAGACGGCGACGATCAGGGCGATGATCGGCAGCAGGTAGCGGTCCACGTTCGGGACGGACGCGCCCAGGACGTATCCCGCGACCACGAGCCCCGCGGCCCACACCACCCCGCCCGCGGCCTGCCAGAAGGCGAAGACGCGCGGCGGCACCCCGAGGACGCCCGCGAGGGGGTTGAGCACGGTGCGCACGACGGGGATGAAGCGCGCCAGGACGACGGCCTTGGCGTGCCCGTAGCGGCCGAGCAGCTCCTCGGCCCGCGCCGCGCCCTCCCGCAGCCGGGCCGAGCGGCTGCGTTCCAGCAGGGCCCGGCCGCCGCGCCGCCCCAGCACGTAGCCGACCTGTGCCCCCGCGAGCGCCCCCGCCACCGAGGCCGCCAGCACGCCCGGCAGCGACAGCGCCGCGCCGTGGCCGGCCGTACCGGCGCACAGCAGACCCGCCGTGAACAGGAGCGAGTCGCCCGGCAGGAAGAACCCGACGAGCAGCCCGGTCTCGGCGAACATCACCAGGGCGATGCCCAGCACGCCGAAGGCGGAGAGCAGCGAGCGGGCGTCGAGGAGGTTCACGGCGAGCTGGGTCGCGGCGAACGGCAGTGGGGCCATGGGTGCGCACCTTCTCATCAGGGGGCGGCCGGCACGGCGGCTCGCGGCTTCTCGTCGGGGGACGGGCATGACGGGCCGCCCGGGCCCCTCACGCTCCGGGACCGGCAGCCCGGGTCGCGGGAGACGGCCGGGCGCGGCCCACTTCCGTCTACAACACTGTAGTCGAAAGTCGGCCGCCGGTCGCGGCACGGGCGCGCGCCCCGCCGGCCCGCCCGAATCCCGTCCGCCCGAGCCCCCGGGGCCACTCCACCGGCCGTCGGCACGGCGGGTGAGGTTGCGGCCCGGCCTGCCGGATGCGGGAGCCGGGCGCGCCTACGCTCCTGCTCCGGTGCGCGGGAGCAGGCGCCGGCCGCCCGCCTGCCCGCAGCCCGTGGGACCAGCACGTCATCCGCCCGCCCGCACCCGCGAAGGAAGCCGCCGTGGACGACACCATGCCCGTTCGGGCGGAGGGAACCGGCACGCCCCGGCCGGGGCGGACGCGGTTCCGGCTCCTCGCGGGGGCGGCGCCGGACGGGCGCCGCCGCAGTGGCAGCGCGTCCTGACGGTGCTCGCGACGGTCAGCCTCTTCATCGGCACCCGGGACGCCTGGACCCGGGCGATCCACTACGACCCGCCCGTCGCCGCTGTCATCTCCGCCGGTTACGCCGGGATCCTCGTGTGCGGGGTGCTGTCCCTGTGCGTCACCGGGCGCCGTGCGCTCGGGCGGGTGGACGCCGCGGTGCTCGGCGTCGCCCTGGCGCTTGCGGTGTGCGCCTACTGGCTCGACCACGGGGGCACGGACGAGGGCGTGCTGACCGCGCAGGCCGCGAGCGAGATCGTGCACGGCAGACCCGTCTACGGCAGCCCCTGGCCCTGGCTGTTCGAGCTGCCGCGCGTCGGCCTGACGCGGACGATGTCCGGCGGCGGCGACTACACGTACGCCTACCCTCCGCTCGCCGCACTGCTCACCGCTCCGGTGCGGCTGGTCGTGCACTCGACGGCCGCCGCCACCCTGGTGACGACTGCGGCCCTCGTCGCGGGCACGCTCGCACTGTGGCGGCTGCTGCCCGCGCCGTGGCGCTCGGCGGCGACCGCGGTCTGCCTGGGGTTCGGGCTGCTGCCGCACTACGCGCGGGCCGGGTATCCGGCGCTGGTCGCGTTCGCGCTGCTCGTGCCGGTGGTGGTGCGCTGGCAGGACACGGGGGCCGGGGGCAGGCTCGGCCGCCGGGGGCTGCTGCGCGCCTGCTGCCTGGGGGCCGCCTGCGCGGCGCAACAACTCGCCTGGGCCTTCGCGCCGTTCCTCCTCGTCGGCATTCACGCGGTGCGGCGGGGCGACCCGGTGCCCGGGGCGGCGCGGTCGGCGAGGGCCGTGACCGCCCGCTACGCCGGGGTCGCCGCGCTGACGTGTCTGGTGCTCAACGCCTACGTGGCCCTCCAGGGACCCCGGGCCTGGCTCGGGGGGATGCTGCTGCCGTTCACCCAGGGCGCCATCCTGCACGGTCAGGGCCTGATGGGCATCTCGTACTACTTCACGTCGGGCAGCGGGCGGCTGGACTTCTACTCGTATGCGAGCCTCCTGCTGCTGCTCGGCCTGCTGGCCGCGCTGGCCCTGTTCGTGCGCAGGCTCGGCCCCGCGCTGACCGTCCTGCCCTGGCTGCCCTTCTACCTCGCGACCCGCTCGCAGGACGGCTACTACCTGCTGATGACGCCCCTGTGGCTGGCAGCCGCCGTCACCGTGCCGACGGCCGCGCTCGCCACCGCGTGGCAGCCGGCGCTGCCGCGCCCGCTGGCGGGGCGCCGGGTGCGCGCCGCCGTCGCGGTGGGGCTCGTGCTGCCGGCCGCCCTGTGCGCGACGGTGGCCGCGGCGAGCCCGCCACCGCTGCGCATGACGCTGACCCCGCGGTTCACCGAGGGCTCCCGGCACGGGATCACCTCGCTCGCGGTGCGGGCCGTGAACACCACCGGCGCGCGGCTGACACCGCACTTCGCGAGCCGCACGGGGCAGGGCGCCTCGCCCTGGTGGCCGATCCGCTCCGGCCCGCCGGCGCTCGGCCCCCACGCGTCGGCCTCGTACGTGCTGCGGCCGCCACACGGCCTGTACGCGGTGGCGCGGGGCCCGCACATGCCGGTGCGGCTGATCGCGGTCACCGACGGGCCCATGACCGTCACGACGGCTCTCGTCCCCACCCGGCACCGCCACTGAGCGCCGCGTCCGGCCGCGCCGCCGCCCCGGCGGGCCCGGCCCCGGCGCTCCTCGGACGGCCGCGCCGCGGGCGGTGTGCCGCCGTCAGGAGCCCAGGGGCAGTGCGTAGACGGCGTACGCGTGCCCCGCGGCCGTGACCGTGTCGGCCCCGGCCTCGACACCCCGGGTGAGCAACGGCAGCAGCGGCCCCTCGCCGAGGTCGGCCGTGCGGGTCCAGGTGGCGGGCTCCCGGCGCGGGTTGACGACGACGACGTGCGTGCCGCCCCGCAGGTACACCAGCGGATAGCCGTCGTGCAGGACCCGGACGCCCGTCCCCGCCCCGAGGGCCTCGTTCTGCGCGCGCAGCGCGATCAGCGCGCGCACCTGGTGCAGGAGGGAGCGCTCGTCGGCGCGGGCGGCGGCGACGCTCGGCCGGTCCGGGGCGGGGTCCAGCGGCAGGTAGAGGTCCTCGGGGGCCGCGGACGAGAACCCCGCGGACGGCCCGTCGTCCCACTGCATGGGCGTGCGTGAGCCCTGCCGCGCCTCGCCGCCGAGCTGGGAGCCCTCGGTGTCGGGCAGGCCCGGCAGGTAGCGCATGCCGATCTCGTCGCCGTAGTAGATCACCGGCAGGGACGGCCAGGTGAGCTGGAAGGCGAAGGCCGGTCCCGCCTGCTCGCGGGTGCGCGGCCCGCACACGAGGCGCGAGAAGTCGTGGTTCGCGGTGGGCAGCGCGACGTGCCCCCGCCCCGCGACGGCGGCGTCCGCCTCGCTCCACGCGGCCAGGAAGCGGCCCATGCCGCCGCGCCCCTCGGGATCGAAGTAGCAGGCGTCCAGGTGCTCCCACGCGCCCTGGCTGCCCGTCCCGTTGTCCCACAGCGAGCGCAGGGCGAGGCCCTGGAAGTGGAGGAAGAAGTCCGCGTGCACGCCCGCCGGCACCGACGTCTTCGGGTCGCCCCACTCCGACAGCAGCACCCGGTCCGGGTAGGCGGTGTCGAGCCAGTCGCGCATCTCCCCCCACAGCGCGGACGTGGCCTCGTGCCCGGGGTCGTCCTTGACGAGGGAGGCCGCCATGTCGACGCGGAAGCCCGACACACCGCGCTCGAACCAGTGGGTCATGATGTCCCGCAGCGCCTGCCGGTTGGCGGTGGGTCCCGGCGCGTCGACCGGCTGCCGCCAGGGCTCGCCCGGATCCGGCCGGGCGTAGCCGTAGTTGAGTGCGGGCTGGATGGGGTAGAAGTTCGTCCGGTAGTACCCGCCGCGGCCGCCGAGGTTGGGGACCCACTCCCCCGTGGGCGGAGCGAGTCGCTCGGACCAGATGTACCGGTCGTCGCCCGGTGTGGCCGCCGAGTGCCGGAACCACGGGTGCAGGTGCGAGGTGTGCCCGGGGACGAGGTCGAGCATGACCCGGATGCCCCGTTCGCGGGCCGCCTCGACGAGGGCCAGGGCGTCGTCGTCGGTGCCGTAGCGGGGCGCCACCCTCAGGTGGTCGGTGATGTCGTAGCCGCCGTCGCCGAACTCCGAGGCGAAGAACGGGCTGATCCAGACGGTGTTGACGCCCAGCCACGCCAGGTGGTCGAGCCGGGAGGTGATGCCGGGGAGGTCCCCGATGCCGTCCCCGTCGGAGTCGGCGAAGCTCTGCGGATAGATCTGGTAGATCACCGCGTCGGCGAGCCAGGCGGGGGCGGGACGGCGCTGGGGCATGGAACGCACACTCCGGGGGGGCCGGTGACGGGGGCTGCCCGGCGGAGGGGACGACGTGCCCGCCTCCGCCCCCGGGATGGTAGCCCCCGGACCGGGCGGCGGCCCAGGGGCGGCCGCCCGGCACGGCGCCGGTCAGACGTTGTTGGCGAGGTTCTGCACGCCGCTGAGCGGCCCGTTGAAGCGGTCCTGGTCGCCGGGGAAGGTGCCGGAGTCGGCGAACTGCCAGAACGTGTAGAACGGCCAGCCGGCCGGGAGCGTTCCGACGGACGACGAGTAACGGGCGATGAACAGCGGGTCGTTGGCCGAGAAGGCGGCGGTGTTGCCGGTGCACGTCGTCCACCAGTCGGTGGTCGTGTAGATGGTGGGCCAGCGGGTGGTCTTGGCGTGCACCTCGTTCACGAAGGACGTGATCCAGGAGACCATCGCGGACTGGCTGAGGCCGTAGCAGGTGGACGTCGAGCCGTATTCGATGTCGAGCATCGGCGGCAGCGTCTTGCCGTCCTTCGACCAGCCGCCGCCGTGCGCGACGAAGTAGTCCGCCTGCGCCGCGCCCGTCGAGCTGTTCGGCGTGGCGAAGTGGTAGGAACCGCGGATGAACCCGGCGTTGTAGGAACCGGTGTAGTTCGCGGAGAAGTTGGGGTCGCGGTACGTCGTGCCCTCGGTCGCCTTCATGTACACGAACCGGGCGCCGTTTGCATACGCGGACGCCCAGTTGATCGTGCCCTGGTAGTGGCTGACGTCCATGCCGGGCGTCTGGGTGACGAGCGGGCCCGCGGCGCGGCCGGACGGCGGCGGCGTCGAACCGCCCTCGTGGGCACGGACGGTGGAGCCCATCCAGTCGAGGTCGGGGTTGTGCGCGGCGGGCGCGGACGGTGCGGTGGGGGCCGGTGCGGCGGCCGCTGTGCCCGGCGCGGCGACGAGGAGCCCCGCCAGGCCGAGGAGGGTCCCGGCCGCCGAGGCGAGTGCGCGGCGGGCGGCGGATCTGCGGCGGAACGTCCGTGCGAAGTCCATCAGTGCCTCCAGAAGTGGGGGGAGATTCCGGTGCGCTCACGTGCTGCCCATGGTGCGGGCGTCGCATGCGGAAAGGGTGGCGCCTGATGGAAGCGGATGTGAAGAGGTTTCAGCGCACGCCGTTGGTCTACACCTGCGAAAGCGGCGACCACCACGGACCCTGAAAGAAACTTTCCGTCGCGTGGAGGCGCCGCGCCGGTCTCACGCGCCGTGCGTTCACGGCGAGTTGGCGTCTCGTCGGCCTTTCTGGAAGGACCGCGACGCGCCTCGCCGGGCGGCGGGGGCACGCCCGATGCCCGAGGTGCCGGCGGCCGGGGAGCCGGCCGGGCCCCGGAAGCCGGCGGCTCCCGGGGCCGAGCCTGGCCGGCTCAGGGGATGCGGGCGACCGCGGCGTAGATGCCGGAGGTCTCGTCCTTCGGGGCCGGCTCCTCCTGGTACCAGCGCGGTGCCGGGACGAGGCCCGGCTCGACCAGTTCCAGGCCCTCCAGGAACACCTCGATCTCGGCGCGGGTGCGGAAGCGCGAGTCGATGCGGGAGGTGTACGCGTCGTTCTCGTCGTGGAAGTCGAAGGTGCCGTGCGAGAAGACGAGGAAGCTGCCCGAAGGCATCGCGTCGACGAGGGTGCGCACGATGCCGTAGGGGTCCTGGTCGTCGGTGACGAAGTGCATCAGGGCGATGAGCGACAGGCAGATCGGCTGATCGAAGTCGAGGACGCCGCGCGCGTGTTCGAGGATCGGTCCCGGCTCGCGCACGTCGGCCTGGATGTAGTCGGTGAACCCCGGTGGCCGGCTGACCAGCAGCGCCTCCGCGTGGCGCAGCACGATCGGGTCGTAGTCCGTGTACACCACGCGGGCGGCGGGCACGGAGCGCTGGACGATCTGGTGCAGGTTCGGCTCGGTCGGTATGCCGGTGCCGATGTCCAGGTACTGGCCGATGCCGTGGGAGGCGACCCAGGCCAGCGCGCGGTGCATGAACGCCCGGTTGTGGCGCGCGCCTTGGGACACGGCGGGCGGCAGCCGCTCGCCCATCTCCTTGTCGACGCGGTAGTTGTCCTTGCCCCCGAGCAGGTAGTCGTACACGCGCGCCGGGTGCGGGGTGCTCGTGTCGATGGGCGATGCGGTGCGATCGGTCGTCATCTGCTCTCCGGTGTCCAGGTGTCCTCGGGGCGGGCCCGCAAGGGGCGCGCGTGCCCCCTGCGGCGGGTGGTGCCGTACGGGACGCGCGGCGCCGCCCCGCGCGGGGGCGGCGTCCGGCCGTGCCCGTGATCATGCCGGATGTGCGGTGTCAGCGCTCGCCCGGCCCGGCCGCGGGAACCGGCACCTCCTCGCGTTCATGATGGCGCGGCCCGGCCCCGGGCGCCGCGCCTTTCGCGTCCGCGGGCCCGGGCGGCACGCTCCCCGGGCCCTCGGGCGCCGGGACGGCGGCGGCCGAG
>NZ_JAKGCV010000208.1 GCF_021556455.1 Streptomyces fuscigenes
CTTCCGGACAGCCTCCGCGCGGTCCGGGCCCGGCGGCGGAGTGGCCGGGCCCGCGCCGCGCCGGTTCCCGTCCCGCCTTCGTACCAGCCGGGCCCCGGCCGCGGCGGGCGGAACGACGGGTCGCGCCGTGGCGTTGATACTTTTGGTGCGCGCACGACCCGACGCGCGGGCCCCGGGCCCGCGCGGGCACCGTGCCGTGGAGCGGCCGCAGGCGCGGCCGGTGCGCGCCCGAGCGGTCACTAGGATCGCCGTCGACGCTCCACCGACTACCGACCCAGGAGTCCGGAACCCGTGACCTACCTCGCTCTCGGACCCAGCTGGTTGGATCCGGACCAACTGATCTCGACGTTCGGCGTGATCGGCCTGCTGATCGTCATCTTCGCCGAGTCGGGTCTGCTGATCGGGTTCTTCCTGCCGGGCGACTCGCTGCTGTTCACCGCCGGTCTGCTGGTGACCGCCGGCAAGCTGGGCACACCGCTGTGGCTGCTGTGCCTGCTGGTGTGGATCGCGGCGGCACTGGGTGACCAGGTGGGCTTCCTGTTCGGCCGCAAGGTCGGCCCCTCGCTCTTCAACCGTCCCGACTCCAAGCTCTTCAAGCAGGAGAACGTGGAGAAGGCGCACGCCTTCTTCGAGCAGTACGGCCCCAAGTCGCTCGTGCTGGCGCGGTTCGTTCCGATCGTGCGGACGTTCACGCCGATCATCGCGGGCGTCAGCCGCATGGACTACCGCTCGTTCGTCATCTACAACGTGATCGGCGGCGGCCTGTGGGGCATCGGCGTGTCCGTGCTGGGCGCCGCGCTCGGCAAGGTCGCGTTCGTGCACTCGCACATCGAGCTGATCCTCGTCGCGGTCGTGCTGGTCTCCGTGGTGCCGATCGCGATCGAGTACCTGCGGGCGAGGGGCAGGGCCCGCAAGGAGGAGGCCGAGCGGCCGCCGTCGCCGTCCGCCGGCCCCGGCGCAGGCCCGCAGGGGCGTGGGCCGGGCGACCCGTCGTCGACCATGCCCATGCCCACGCTGGACGCCGAGGAGTTCGGGAGCGACGGTGACCCCGCGGGCCGCCCGGGCGCCGGTGCCCGCGGCGGCCGGGACGGCGCCCCGGGAAACGGCAACGGATACGGCAACGGGTACGGGGACGCGAACGGCAACGGCAACGGCAGCGGCGACGCGAACGGCTTCGGCGACGGGCGGCAGCAGTACGCGCAGGTGCCCTACGGAGGCGGACAGGCGGGAGACGCCCCCTACCCGTACCAGCAGCCCCAGCAGCCCCAGCAGCCCCAGCAGCCCCAGCAGCCCCAGCAGCACCAGGGACAGCAGACGTACGGCTACGGGAACGACGCGTACCAGGGGCGGCCGCAGGGCGGGCAGCCCCGGCCGGCGCAGCAGCCGTACGGTGACCCGCGGGATCCCGGAGCCGGGCAGCCCTACCAGGGGCAGCAGCCGGGGCCCCAGCAGTCGTACCCGGGTCAGCAGCCCCAGCAGTCCCAGCAGCCCTACCCGGGCCGGCAGCCGCAGCAGCCCCAGTCCCAGCAGCCCCAGGCGTATCCGCAGCAGCAGTACCAGCAGGCGGCCCACCAGCAGCCGTACGGCAACGCCCCTCAGCCCCAGCAGCAGCCCGCGTACCCCCCGCCGGGGAGCGGCGGTGGATACCAGCAGCCCCAGCAGCAGCCCTACCACCAGGGGCACCAGGGGGAGCAGGGCCACCAGCAGGGGCCGCACGGCTACCAGCAGCCCCAGCAGCAGGGGTACCAGGGCCAGCAGGGCTATCAGCAGCCCCAGCAGGCGCCGTACCCGCCCCAGTACCAGCAGCCCCAGCAGCAGGATCCGTACGGCTACCCCCAGCAGGATCCGCGGGGGCGCGGGCACGGCCACGGGCAGGACGCCGGCCCCGAGGGCGACGACGGCACGGATCCCCGGGACCGCGGCCGCTACTGACGCCCCAACCGCCACCGCCACCGCCACCGCCACCGGACCGGTGGCCGGCACGATTCCGCGGCCGCCGGCCGAGACCGGGCCCCCGTGCTCGGGCCGGCCTCGGGGCCCCGGCGCCGACCCGGCCCCGCCCCGGAGGAGCAGCACCGGCTCCCGGGTCTCCCGGCGCGCCGCGCCTGCCGGCTCAGAACCCGCGCGTGCGCTTGGCCGCCCGGCGGGCCGAGCCGCGGGTCGCGCCCGGCGCCTTCAGGAACAGCCGGGAGATCTCACCGCCGAGGTTCACGCCGACCGCGATCGCGAGGGCGAGCGCGACCGCCTTGGACAGCGAGGCGAGCCCGCGGTCCAGTTCGTTCTGCGCGATGCCGAGGAGCCCGAAGTACGTGGCGGAACCGGGCAGCAGCGGGCCGATGGCCGCCGTCACGTACGGCAGGGAGCTGGAGAACTGGTAGCGGGAGAACAGCTGCCCGAACAGGCCGACCAGGCCGGCCGCGACGGCCGTCGCGGCGACGGGGGAGATGTTCGCGGTGGTGTGCATCGCGCCGTAGACCGTCCAGGCGACGCCGCCGTTCAGCGACACCATCAGGACCGTGCGGCGCTCCTGTTGCAGAAGGACCGCGAACGCCATGGACAGCGTCACCGACACCAGGATCTGGATGATCGGCCTCGACGAGCCCGTCATGGGCGCGCTGTCCGGGTTCAGCTCCGCCCCCAGCTGCACGCCCAGGTACAGCACGATCAGCACGCCGACCACGATCGCGATGAAGAAGTACATGACCTCCAGCAGGCGCGCGGCCGCGGTGATGTAGTAGCCCGTCAGGCCGTCCTGCACGCCGGCGACCAGCGCCCGGCCCGGCAGCAGCGCGAACAGCCCACCGGTGATCACCGCGGACGGCTTGCCGTCCCAGGACAGCGCCGAGCCCGCCACCGTCAGCGCCACACCCATCGCGGCGGGCGGCATGGCCGCGACGACGAACTGGTAGAACTCCGGCAGGCCGCGCCCGGCGCACAGCCAGGCCAGCCGGTCGCCGAGCATCGCGCCGACGAGCGCCGCGACGAACACCACGAAGTCACCGCCGACGAGGACGGCGGCGGAGCCGGCCAGCACGCCGCTCGCCAACGTCAGCGCCCAGCCGGGGTACGGGTGGCGGTTGCGGCGGATCGCGGCGAGGCGGCGGTAGGCCTCCTCCAGCGTGACGTCCTCGTCCTCGTTGGTGATGTCGTCCACGAGGTCGAACACGGCCGACAGGCGCGTGTAGTCGGTGCCGCGGCGCCGCACGACGCGGCTCGCGGTCACCGGGTCCTCCACCAGCGACGGCTGGTGGGAGATCGAGATGAGGGTGAACGTGACGTTGGGCTCGCAGCGCTCCAGGCCGTACGCGTGGCTCACGGCGAACATCGCCGCCTCCACGTCCTCCGCGCCCTCGCCGCCCGCGAGCAGCAGCTCGCCGATGCGCAGGGTCAGGTCGAGGACGCGCGGTACGGCCGGACCGGTGACGTCGTGGCGCTGGACGATCTCCGGCAGGGGCCGGTCGCCGACCGGCATGCGCAGCAGGGTGCGCATGCGGTCCTGCCAGGGGGTCTCCTTGGTGAGCCGCACCATCGGCACGCCTTCGGCCGGGGTGAAGGCGGACAGCGCCGCCGTCTGGGGGTACGAGGGCGGGGGCGGGGGCACGTCCGTGGACACGCCTTCGGGCACCGCGAACTCCGAGGTCGGGTTCTCGTCCTCGGGCACCGGCGGCTGCGGCCACCCGAGCGGCGGGGTGAAAGCGCTGTGCGGCTCGTCCGCGGGTGGCTTCCTGTCCTCGGGACCGTCAGACTCGGCCACTCGTCCTGCCCTCGTTCCTTGCTCGCACGGCCTCCTGCCGCGTCTGCCCAGTATGGCCACGGACATGGCCGCGGACACGCCGGGAATCCGCCCGCGGCACGCGAACGGGCGGCGCGCCGTGCTCCGGCGTGCCGCCCGTTCGGGATGGTGCTCACTGTGCGCTCAGACCGCTGCGGAACGTGCGCCGCGCGCGCCCCGGCGCACTGCCCGCGGTGCGCGCGCCCGCACGCCGCCGCGGGGTCCGTGCGTCAGTGGTGTGCGCCGCCCTGGGCCTCGAGGCGCTTGCGGGAGGCCTCGATCTCGGCCTCGGCCTCGGCGCGGCCCACCCAGTCGGCGCCCTCGACGGACTTGCCGGGCTCCAGGTCCTTGTAGACCTCGAAGAAGTGCTGGATCTCCAGGCGGTCGAACTCGGAGACGTGGTGGATGTCGCGCAGGTGCTCCACGCGCGGGTCGGACGCCGGGACGCACAGCAGCTTGTCGTCGCCGCCGGCCTCGTCCGTCATGCGGAACATGCCGATGGTGCGGCACTTGATGAGGCATCCGGGGAACGTCGGGTCGTCGAGGAGCACCAGCGCGTCCAGCGGGTCGCCGTCGGCACCGAGGGTGTTCTCCACGAAGCCGTAGTCGGCCGGGTAGCTGGTCGCGGTGAAGAGACGACGGTCGAGGCGGATCCGCCCGGTCTCGTGGTCCACCTCGTACTTGTTCCGCGATCCCTTGGGGATCTCGATGGTGACGTCGAACTCCACGGGTGGTTCCTCCAAGATCAAGACATGCGGTTGTGAACGTGACGTTGCCGGCGGCCTCGCGTCCACCACCCGGACAGGGGCGACGAGCGCGCCGCGTGACGCAGTGATTAAGTGTCCCCCACGAGGTCATGTGATCGCGAAAGGGGCTGGTCAGCCGTGCTCGATCAGAAAGCCTGGCAGGTCACGGCGGGTTCCGTCGTCCTCGGCCTGCTGGTCGCCGCGGGTGCCGTGGCGGTGTCCGGTCCCTGGGACAACGGTCAGCGTAAGGCCGAACGGGCCTGGGCCGCCGGGCAGGACCGAACGGGTGGCGCACATCACGGCGCGCCCGCGCCCGGACGCGCGCCCGCGCGCGACCCGCGCCCCGCGCCGAGCGCGGGCCCCGTCCTCCAGGCCCTCGGGGGCGACGACGGCGACGCGGCCGCGGACGACGGGACCGCGGACGGCTCCGGCGCCTCCGGACACGCGCACACCGGGACCCGGGCGGAGGCCGGCGAGGTGCCGATGAACCTCGCCAGGACCCTCGGCCCGCTGCTCTCCAGCCCCGCGCTCGGCCACGTCACCACGGCCTCCGTCGTGGACGTCGAGACCGGCAGGCAGCTGTACGGGAAGAACCCGACCCGGCCCATGACCCCGGCGTCCACCGTGAAGCTCGCGACGATGACGGCCGCGCTCTCGGCCGTCGGGCCCGACCACCGCATCCCGACCACCGTGGTGGCGGCGGACGGCGCGAAGAAGATCACCCTCGTCGGCGGCGGCGACCCCAGCCTCGACAAGAAGGCCCTCGGGAAGCTCGCCGACGCCACGGCGCGCGCGCTCAGGGACAAGGGCGTGCACGAGGTCGCCCTCGGCTACGACGTGTCGCTCTACTCGGGGCCCCGGCAGCACCCGATCGGTCCCAACGACAACATCGCGCCCGTCGTGGCCCTCACCCTCGACGAGGGGCGCCTCGACACGACCACCAGCGGACCGGCACCGCGCAGCGGCGACCCGGCCGGCGACACCGCCGAGGAGTTCGTGCGGCAGCTGCACGCGCGCGGCATCACCGCCACGAAGGCGGCCGCCCCCGCGAAGGCCCCGAAGGACGCGCGGCGCCTCGCCGTCGGCTACTCGGCGCCCGTCTCGGACCTCATCGAGCGCGCGCTGACCGAGAGCGACAACGACATCGCCGAGGCCATGGCCCGGCAGACCGCCCTCGCCAAGCACCTGCCCGCCAGCTTCGCGGGCGGCGCCAAGGCGGTGAAGGAGCAGCTCTCGAAGCTCCGCATGCCGCTGGGCGGCACGGTGTTCACCGACGGCAGCGGCCTCAACCGCAAGGACAAGGTCACCGCGGGCCTGCTCACCTCGCTGCTGGCCCGCGACGGGGACCCCGACCACCCCGAGCTGCGCCCGGTGCTGACCGGTCTGCCCGTCGCGGGGTTCAGCGGCACGCTGCTGGACCGGTACGAGGGCGCCGGGGCGGCCCCGGCGGACGGGCTCATCCGGGCCAAGACCGGGACCCTCACCGGCGTCAACACCCTCGCGGGCACCGTCGTGGACGCCGACGGGCGGCTGCTCGCGTTCGCCTTCATGGCGGACGCGACGCCGTCCCCGGCCGAGGCCGAGAAGGCGCTCGACCAGGCCTCGACGGCGCTGCTGCCGTAACCCGCGGCGCCCCGCGGCCCCCGTCCGCCCGCTCCGCGCCCCCGGCGCCGCCGGGAAGCACCGGCGCGCGCCCCGCCGCAGGTGGCGACGGATTTCTCACAACCGGACCCGCACCGCCCCGGGCGCCCGCGCGCCTCCTTACGATGGTCCGGCCGGTGCCGTACCGGAGAGCCGGTGGTCACAGCCCGGTGGTCGTAGCGAGGAGCCGAGGAGACGACGTGTCCGACGAGCGCGGCAGGGTGAACCCCGACGCCGAGGCGGAAGCCGACGAGAAGCCCATCAAGCAGCGGAAGAACGGACTGTATGCCGCCGTGTCGGACGAACTCGCGGAGAACATGAAGACCGGCTGGGCCGACACCGAACTGCACGGCCTGGCACCGATCCCGCAGGCCGCGCGGACCGTGGCCCGGCGCGAGGCGCTCTCGGCGCGCTTCCCCGGCGAGCGCCTCGTGGTGCCCGCGGGCAACCTGCGGACCCGCTCGAACGACACGGAGTACCCCTTCCGCGCGTCGACGGAGTACACGTACCTCACCGGCGACCAGACGCACGACGGCGTGCTGGTGCTGGAGCCCGTGGGCGACAGCGGCCACACCGCGTCGATCCACCTGCTGCCGCGCTCCGACCGGGACAACGGCGAGTTCTGGCTCGACGGCCAGGGCGAGCTGTGGGTCGGCCGCCGCCACTCGCTCGCCGAGTCCGAGCAGCTGCTGGGCCTGCCCGCCCGGGACGTCCGCAAGCTCGCGGGCACCCTCGCCGAAGCCACCGGCCCGGTCCGGGTCGTGCGCGGCCACGACGCCGGCGTCGAGGCGGCACTCGCCGACAAGGTGACCGCCGAGCGCGACGAGGAGCTGCGCGTCTTCCTGTCCGAGGCCCGCGCGGTCAAGGACGAGTTCGAGATCGGCGAGCTGCAGAAGGCGGTGGACTCCACGGTCCGCGGCTTCGAGGACGTCGTGCGGGTGCTCGACCGGGCCGAGGCCGAGACGAACGGCGAGCGCTACATCGAGGGCACGTTCTTCCTGCGGGCGCGCGTCGAGGGCAACGACGTCGGCTACGGCTCGATCTGCGCCTCCGGCCCGCACGCGACCACGCTGCACTGGGTGCGCAACGACGGCCCGGTGCGCTCCGGCGACCTGCTGCTGCTCGACGCCGGCGTCGAGACGAACACCCTGTACACGGCGGACGTGACGCGCACCCTGCCCGTCGACGGCCGCTTCAGCGACCTCCAGCGCCGGATCTACGACGCGGTGTACGACGCCCAGGAGGCGGGCATCGCCGCGGTGCGGCCGGGCGCGAAGTACCGCGACTTCCACGACGCCGCGCAGCGGGTCCTCGCCGAGCGCCTCGTCGAGTGGGGGCTGCTAGAGGGCCCGGTCGACTCGGTCCTCGAACTCGGCCTCCAGCGCCGCTGGACGCTGCACGGCACCGGCCACATGCTCGGCCTGGACGTGCACGACTGCGCCGCCGCGCGCCGCGAGGCCTACGCGGACGGCACGCTGGAGGCGGGCATGTGCCTGACCGTCGAGCCGGGCCTGTACTTCCAGGCGGACGACCTGACCGTGCCGGAGGAGTACCGGGGCATCGGCGTGCGGATCGAGGACGACCTCGTCGTGACCGAGGACGGCAACCGCAACCTGTCGGCGGGCCTGCCGCGCTCCTCCACCGAGGTGGAGACCTGGATGGCGGGCCTGCGCAAGGCCTGACCGGCCCCGCCACGCGAACCGCCGGCGGCGGCCCCCGGCCGGCGGGGCCGGCACGGGCGGCCGCGGGCAGCGGCCGGTGGCCGCGAACGCGAGAGGACGCTCCGCTCCGCGATCAGATCGCGCCGAGCAGGGCGTCCTCGCGCCATTTCAGGACCTTGTCGAAGCTGACCACCGCGCCGTGGTCCGGTCCGTTGCGGAAGTGGACGTGGTCCGCGAGTTCCTCGATCAGTCCGAGCCCCCGGCCGTTCTCCGCGGTCGGGGACGGCGGCGGAGCGGGGTGCCTGACGACCCGTCTGACCGGGAAGCCCGGTCCTGAGTCGGCGACTTCGATGCGGCACTTCGCGCCGTCCAGATACGCGGTGACGCGGTAGCCGTCGCTCTCGCAGGGCCCGCTCCCACCGTGCTCCACTGCGTTGGCGCAGGCCTCGGTGAGCGCGACCGACAGGTCGAAGGAGATGTCCGGGTCGACTCCGGCCGTGTCCATCGCGCCCAGCAGCAGGCGGCGCGCGAGCGGCACGCTGGCAGCTTCGCGCCGCAAGTGCAGAGACCACCAGATGCTCATGCTCCAGCCTCCTGGCCGCGGCTCGACATACCGTTACGTATTGCCCCTTGCCGCCTTCCGTAAGCCCGCGTCCCGTGGTAAAGCGCTCATTCGGCCGACGCGTGCGTGACAGGTCGCGGTGTATGGGGCAGAGCGTGACGTTGCGGACCTGCCCCACCGGGCCGAAGGGCGCGGTGGGATGATGGGGCCGCCATGCTTCCCCCCGCACGCGCCGCTGTCGGCGCACGGCTGCTGAGGGCCGCGGTGTTCGCCGCGGTCTGCGCCGTGCTGTCCGCCGTCGGCCACGGGCTCGCGGCCTGTGCCGCCGTCCCGGCGTGGACGGTCGCGGCCGCCTTCCTCGCGCTGTTCGCGCTGTCGGCTCCCCTGGCGGGCAGACCCCGCGGCACGGCCTCGACGGTCGCCGCGCTGACGGCGGGCCAACTGGGCCTGCACGTCCTGTTCGGGCTCGCGCAGCAGCGCATGTCGGTGTCGGCAGGCGCCGGCGGCGACGTGCTCGTGCGCACCGCGGCGACGCTCGTGTGCGGAGCGCGCCCCGGCCTCACGCACGCGCAGGCGGTGCGCATCCTCACCGACGCCGGCATCCGGCCGGCCGACGTGCTCGCCGCTTCCGGCGCTGCGCAGGGCGGAAACGGCGCGGGGCACGGGGTGTTGACCGGCATGGCAGACATGCCCGGGATGCACGGAATGGCGTCGATGGCAGGCATGCCCGGGATGCCGGGCATGACGGGTTCGTCGGATCTCTCGGGGCTGCTGCCCTCCCTGCCGATGGTGCTGGGCCACCTGCTGGCGGCGCTCGCCACCGGCTGGCTGCTGCGCCGCGGCGACCTCGCGCTGGGGCGGATCGTCCAGCTCTCCGCGCAGGGCGCGCAAGGGCTCGGCGAGGTCACCGAGACGCTGACCGACGCGGCGGCGCTGCGCGCGCTGCGGGCCGCGGTCGCGCTCGCGTGCCACCTGCTCGCGGGGCTGCCCGGCGCCACCGCGCCGCGCCGCCCGGCCCCGGTCGCGTACGGCATACCGGCGAAGCCCCCCACGGTGGCGCTCCAGCACGCGGTGATCAGGCGCGGGCCGCCGGCAGCGGTCGCTCTCGCCGCCTGACACGACCCCTCGCCGTTCCCGGCTTCCCGGCACGGGCGGGCGGCGTCGTGCTGCCGCCGTGCGACCGCACGCGGCTCCCGCCACCACCTCACCCACCGTGGAGAGTTCAGTGTTCCCAGCCGAGACGTTCCCGCCCGCGCCCGCCGAGAGGCCCGCGCGCACGTCGCCCGCCCCCCCGGAC
>NZ_JAKGCV010000209.1 GCF_021556455.1 Streptomyces fuscigenes
GACGGTGGCGCGCCGGGTCTCGCCGGCGGCCCGCACGGCAACCGGCAGGCCCGCGGCGGGAACGGACGGGGCGCCAGGAACCGGGGCGGTGCTCCACGACGGCTCGTCGTGCTGGCCACGGCGCCCGCCGCGCCCGGCGCCGTCCGTCCCGCCCGCACCCCGGAGCAGGCGTTCGACGCGCTGTACGCGTACACGTCGCCCGGCCTCGTGCGTCAGGCGTACCTGCTCACGGGGCACCGGGCGCTGGCGCGCGAGTCGGTGGAGCAGGCGTTCCAGCTGGCCTGGCGGCGCTGGCCGGAGGTGGCGGTGGACCGGGACCCGGCGACCTGGGTGCGCGCCGCGGTGCACGAGTACGCGCTCTCCCCGTGGCACCGCTTCCGGCCCGTCAACCGGGCGCGCGCGAAGCTGCCGACGGGCGCCGCCGAGCCGGTGCCCGTACCGGACGGGCGCGCGCTGCGCGAGGCCCTGCTCGAACTGCCGCCCGCCCACCGCCGGGCAGTGCTCCTCTACGACGGCCTCGGTCTCGACCTGCCCGACGCGGCCGCGGAGACCGAGGCCAGCACGCCGGCCACGGCCAACCGGGTGCTGCGGGCCCGGGACACGATCGCCGGGCGACTGCCGGAGCTGGCGGACACCACCCTGCTGCACGAGCGCCTCGACGGCCTGGCCCGCTTCGTCCCCGCGCCCGCCGTCGAGCCCGCACGGACCGTGCGCCGCTCCGGCGAGCGGCGCACCCGCATGTGGACGCGTGCCGCGATCGTCCTCACCGTGCTGATCATCGGCGCCACGATCTTCACCCTGTTCACCGCGCCCCACCAGTACGATCCGCCGGAGGCGCCGCCCGAACAGGTCACCGGGGTGCCGGTGCCCGGCGGGCCGCAGCGGCTGACGCCCGAGGACGTGAAGCTGCACGACGCGCTCGACGCGCTGCCGATGAAGGGACCCGAGCGGCTGCTCCCGCGCGCGCAGTGAGGGCCCCCGGCCCGGCGGCCCGCCCGAGGGCGCCCGCCCTGCAAGGCCCCGGGCCCGGAACGCGGAGGGCCCAAGGAAGCGGACGGGCCCGGAACGCGAACGGCCCAAGAAAGCGGACGGGCCCGGAACGCGGAGGGGCCCGGAACGCGGAGGGGCCCACCCCGGAGAAGGGGCGGGCCCGCGATGCCGGCGCGAGGGCCGGCCGCGCTTGCTGCGGAAGGTCAGCCGGCGAGGACCGCGCGGGCGAGCTCCGCGGTCTCGGTCGGGGTCTTGCCGACCTTGACGCCGGCGGCCTCGAGGGCCTCCTTCTTGGCGGCGGCCGTGCCGGAGGAACCGGAGACGATGGCGCCGGCGTGGCCCATGGTCTTGCCCTCGGGCGCGGTGAAGCCCGCGACGTAGCCGACGACCGGCTTGGTCACGTGCGCCTTGATGAAGTCGGCGGCACGCTCCTCGGCGTCGCCGCCGATCTCGCCGATCATGACGATGAGGTCGGTGTCGGGGTCGGCCTCGAACGCCTTGAGGGCGTCGATGTGCGTCGTGCCGATGACCGGGTCGCCACCGATGCCGACGGCGGACGAGAAGCCGATGTCGCGCAGCTCGTACATCATCTGGTAGGTCAGCGTGCCGGACTTCGACACGAGGCCGATGCGGCCCGGCTTGGTGATGTCGCCGGGGATGATGCCCGCGTTGGACTGGCCCGGCGTGATCAGGCCGGGGCAGTTCGGGCCGATGATGCGGGTCTTGTTGCCCTTGCTCGACGCGTATGCCCAGAAGGCGGCCGAGTCGTGCACGGCGATGCCCTCCGTGATGACGACGGCGAGACCGATCTCCGCGTCGATCGCCTCGACGACGGCGGCCTTCGCGAAGGCCGGCGGCACGAAGACGACGCTGACGTCGGCGCCGGTCTTCTCCATCGCCTCGGCGACCGAGCCGAACACCGGGACGGACGTGCCGTCGAAGTCCACGGACGTGCCCGCCTTGCGCGGGTTGACGCCGCCGACGATGTTGGTGCCGTCGGCCAGCATGAGCTTGGTGTGCTTCATGCCGGTGGAGCCGGTCATGCCCTGGACGATGACCTTGCTTTCCTTGTTCAGGAAGATAGCCATGGTGTGGTTTTCCCTCGCCCTTTTCTTACTTGGCCGCGGCCAGCTCGGCGGCCTTGTCGGCCGCGCCGTCCATGGTGTCCACGCGCTGCACGAGCGGGTGGTTGGCGTCGGACAGGATCTTGCGACCCAGCTCCGCGTTGTTGCCGTCGAGGCGCACGACCAGCGGCTTCGTCACGTTCTCGCCCTTGGACTTCAGCAGCTCCAGAGCCTGCACGATGCCGTTGGCGACCTCGTCGCAGGCGGTGATGCCACCGAAGACGTTGACGAACACGGACTTGACGTCCGGGTCGCCGAGGATGATCTCCAGGCCGTTCGCCATCACCTGGGCGGAGGCGCCGCCGCCGATGTCGAGGAAGTTGGCCGGCTTCACGCCGCCGTGCTTCTCACCGGCGTAGGCGACGACGTCCAGCGTCGACATGACGAGGCCCGCGCCGTTGCCGATGATGCCGACCTGGCCGTCGAGCTTCACGTAGTTGAGGTTCTTCGCCTTGGCGGCGGCCTCGAGGGGGTTCGCGGCGGCCTTGTCCTCGAGCGCCTCGTGCTCGGGCTGACGGAAGTCCGCGTTCTCGTCCAGGGAGACCTTGCCGTCGAGCGCGATGATCTTGCCGTCGCCGGACTTGACCAGCGGGTTCACCTCGACGAGCAGGGCGTCTTCCTTGATGAAGACGGTCCACAGCTTCTGCAGGGCCTCGGCGATCTGGTCCGCGACCTCGGCCGGGAACTTCGCGGCCTCGACGATCTCGCGGGCCTTCTCGGGCGTGCAGCCCTCGTTGGCGTCGACGGCGATGCGGGCCAGGGCCTCGGGGTGCTCCTCGGCGACGACCTCGATCTCCATGCCGCCCTGGACGGACGCCATGGCGAGGAAGGTGCGGTTGGTGCGGTCGAGCAGGAAGGAGACGTAGTACTCCTCGGCGATGTCGGCGGTCTGCGCCAGCATCACCTTGTGGACCGTGTGGCCCTTGATGTCCATGCCCAGAATCTGACCGGCCTTCTCGACCGCGTCCGCCGGGTCGGTGGCCAGCTTGACGCCGCCGGCCTTGCCACGGCCGCCGACCTTGACCTGGGCCTTGACGACGGCCTTGCCGCCGAGGCGCTCGGTGACTTCGCGGGCCGCCTCAGGCGTGTCGATGACTTCACCGGCCAGCACCGGTACACCGTGCTTGGCGAAGAGGTCCCTCGCCTGGTACTCGAACAGGTCCACGCGTGTCCGTCCCTTGTCTCTTCTCGAAACCGCAGCCTGTGAATCGCGGGTTGCGATGATCTGCTAGTGATCTGCGTGGGCGTGCCGCGAAGGGCAACGTGACTGCGCTGTCACTGAGGGAGGCGTACACGGGGTCCGGAACGCGGCATGTCCGCCTGGCAGGTTATCTCCGTGAGCGGGTACGCCCGAAATCGCGGCTCACAGATGAGCGGTGATACCTGTCACAGAGCGCCCGGACCGTGCGTGTACGCCCCGGGTCGGCGCGGCGACCGGGCACGCGCGTACGCCCACCCCCGGCCTGTCTGCGGCCCCGCTCGCGGTTCACCGGGCGCCGGTGGGCACCGCGGAGTCGTCGGGCACGGGTATCGGGCGTTTCTCGATGGCCGCCGCCATCACGTCGGGAAAGAGGTCCGGGGTGCAGGCGAAGGCCGGTGCGCCGAGCGCGGCGAGCGCGGCCGCGTGCTCGCGGTCGTAGGCCGGGGCGCCCTCGTCGGAGAGGGCGAGCAGCGCCACGAACTGGACCCCGGACGCCTTCATCGCGGCGACGCGCTTCAGCATCTCGTTGCGTATGCCTCCCTCGTAGAGGTCGCTGATCAGTACGACCACCGTGTCCGCGGGGCGGGTGATGCGGGACTGGCAGTAGGCGAGGGCGCGGTTGATGTCCGTGCCGCCGCCGAGCTGGGTGCCGAAGAGCACGTCGACCGGGTCCTCCAGCTCGTCCGTGAGGTCGACCACGGCCGTGTCGAAGACGACCAGGCGCGTGGCGAGGGACCGCATCGAGGCGAGGACCGCGCCGAAGACCGACGCGTACACGACGGACGCCGCCATCGAGCCCGACTGGTCGATGCAGAGGACGACCTCCTTCTTCACGGACTGACCCGCGCGGCCGTAGCCGATGAGGCGCTCGGGCACGACGGTCCGGTACTCGGGCAGGTAGTTCTTGAGGTTGGCCCGGATCGTGCGGTCCCAGTCGATGTCGCGGTGGCGCGGCCGGCTGATGCGCGCGGAGCGGTCCAGGGCCCCGGTGAGGGTGGCCCGGGTGCGGGTGGCGAGGCGCTTCTCGATCTCCTGTACGACCTTGCGCACGACGGCGCGTGCGGTCTCTTTCGTGGTCTCCGGCATGGCCTTGTTGAGGGAGAGCAGGGTGCCGACGAGGTGCACGTCCGCCTCGACCGCCTCCAGCATCTCGGGCTCCAGCAGCAGCGCGGACAGCCCGAGCCTGTCGATCGCGTCGCGCTGCATGACCTGCACGACGGAACTCGGGAAGTACGTCCTGATGTCGCCGAGCCAGCGGGCGACGGAGGGCGCGGACGCGCCGAGCCCGGCCGTCCTGGCCCCCCGTGCGGGGCGTGCGCCGCCGCCTCCACCCCCGTAGAGGGCGGCGAGCGCACTGTCCATGGCGGCATCGGTGCCGCGCAGGCCGCGGCCGGTGCCGTCGGCGTCCCCGCCGAGCACCATGCGCCAGCGGCGCAGCCGCTCGTCGTCCCCGGTCGCGGCCGGGACCGGGGCGGGGGCGGCGACCGGGGCCGTCGGGATGCTGTCGCTCATGGGTCCTCCTGCGGGGTGCGGGCGCCGGGGGCCCCGGCGAGGGCGGGTGCTGCGGCTGCTGCGACGGCGACGGTCGTCGTGGCTGAGGCCGCGGTGGCCGGTCCGGGACTCTGCGGGACGCGCCCGGCGGGCACGCGGCCCAGTAGGAGCGCGACCAGCGGCACCATCGCGTCCGCGCGCTCCGGGTCCTGCCCGGCGGCGAAGCCCGCAACGCTCGTGCCCTCCGGTGCGGCGGCGCCGGTGGCGGGTCCGCGTCGGACCCGCTCGCCGAGCGTGCGGCGCACGCCCGGCTCGTACGCCGAGAACGTGCGCCGCAGCAGTGGCAGCACGTCGGTGAACGCCGCCGCCGGGACCCCGCTGAGCCATCCGTCGACCAGGGCGAGCAGCCGCTCGTCGTGCACGAGGAGCATCCCGCCGCCCGACGTGCCGCCGACGAAGCCCTCGATCCAGGCGGCCGCGTCCTGCGGGGGCGTGCCGGGTGACAGGGCGAGGCCCATCAGGCGGGCCGCGTCGCCGTCCGCGAGGCGCCCCTCGTCCAGCAGGAGCCGCGCGGCGCGGCCTCGGATGACGCCGGGCACGCTGTCCCGCTCGGCGAGCCGCGTGAGGACGGCGGCCCAGCGGCCGGGCAGGCCGTCGTCCGGTTCGTCACCGGCGGGGCGCAGCAGCGCGATCGCGGCGTGTACCGCGTCGAGATGGCCCCGCATGGCTTCGGCGCCGTCGGTGTCGAGCCCGGTGCAGGCAGGTGGCAGGCCGACGCAGATGCGCTCCGTGAGGGCGCGCGCCACCTCGCCGAGCGCGGCGGTGTCCGTCCCGCGCACGTCTCCGTAGCGCAGCGAGCGGGCGAGCGCCGGCAGCGCCTGGGCCAGGTGCGCCACGTCCGCGTCGAGCGCGGCGCGCTCCGCGAGGGCCCGCATGACGACGGGCAGCGCCTCGGGCAGGGCGGCGAGCAGGCACTGCTCGGCGAGCACGGTGACGTCGGCGAGGGCCGTGGCGGAGGCGGCGGCCGCCTCGGCACGCGCGGTCGCCGCGCCGAGCACGGTCGTCCCCCAGATGCCGGCCTCGGCGACGCGCACGGACAGTTCGGGTTCCCAGCGCAGCCGCCACGTCTCGCGGAACGTACCCGCGTTCGCGCGGCCCGCCGCGGGCTCGCCCCAGCCGATGCCGAGCAGCCGCAGCCGGTGCAGCAGGGTGGAGCGGGCCCCGTCGGTGTCCTTGCGCAGATCGAGGTCGAGTTCACGCTCCAGCGCCTCGGGCTTGAGGCGCAGCGTGCGCTGCTGCCGGGCGAGGTCGCGCTGGAGCGGCACGGCGGGGGCCGACTCGGGGACCTCGCCGAGCGCCTCGCCGACGATCAGCCGGTCACTGATCAGCGACAGCGGCACGTCGGACCCGTCGCACATCACGGCCCGGACCGCGTCGATCGTCTCCGTGAGCCCCGCGAGCGGCCGGCCGCGCATCGCGGCGAGCCCGTGAGCGAGCCGGACGGCCTCGATCACGTGGGCGGACGAGACCGTACGGTCCTCGTCCCGCAGGAGCCCGGCGACCTTGGTCATCCACCGCTCGACGGGCCGGTCGGGCGCTTCGAAGAGATGGCCGTACCAGCCGGGCGAGTCGATGCCCGCCCCGTAGCCGCTGCGCCGGGCGAGCCGCCGGTGCGTCCAGGGCACCCACGTCAGCTCCGCCTTGACCTTGGGCAGTCCCTTCAACAGGGCCCGGTCGGCGGTGGCCGTGGTCTTCGCCAGCAGCGCGGGCACGTGCCACGCCCCGCACACCACGGCGACGCCGCCGCCGTCAGCGAAGTCGCCGAACTCCTTGCGCGCCGCGCGCAGCCTGCCGCGCATGTGGGCCTCGCGCACGAGGTCGTGCCGGCGACCGCCGTCCCCGTAGCGCTCACGCAGCGCGGTCATGGCCTCGCCGACCGCCTCGAAGGGCGCGAACGGGTCGGCGCCGCTCCCCCGGTGCTCGACCGCGTCCTCCCACCAGCGCTCGGGGTCGTCGTACCCGGCGGCCCGGGCCAGGGCCGCGATCGGGTCGACGCGCAGCCCCTCGGCGTCCTCAGCGCCCTGCGCGCTCTCGCCGTCCTCGCCCCGCCGGTCGTTCGGCTCCGCCGGCTCCCCGTGTCCCTCCTGGCTGTCGTGTCCCTTCGGTCCCTCGTGGCCTTCCCCGTCGACGGCGAGCGGCCCGTCCGGGCCGTCCGGCTCGTCGGCGAGTGCCAGCGAGTGCGCGGCGGGCAGATCGATGAACCGCACCGGCACGTCGTGCAGCGCCGCCCACCGGAGGGCCCCCCATTCCGGTGAGAACGCGGCCAGTGGCCAGAACGCCGCCCGGCCCGGATCGTCCACCGCGTGCGCGAGGAGTGCGACCGGCGGACGCATCGCGGGGTCGCCGGCGAGGGCGGCCAGCGCGTCGGCCTCCGGCGGTCCCTCGATCAGGACCGCGCGGGGTCCGGCCGCGTCGAGCGCTGCCAGCACGCCCCGTGCGGAGCCGGGTCCGTGATGCCGCACGCCGAGGAGCAGCGGACCGCGCCCAGGGGAGGCCGACGGCGCCGCGGGCCCTTCCTGCGCGGCCCGCTCGGGCGGCCGGGCTGCGGGCGTCGTCACACCGTCACCTCGCGGCAGGCACGGTAGAAGTCCTTCCAGCCGTCCCGCTCGCGGACCACGGTCTCCACGTACTCCTGCCAGATGACGCGGTCGGCGGCCGGGTCGCGGACCACGGCGCCGAGGATCCCCGCCGCGACGTCGGCGGGCCGCAGCATGCCGTCGCCGAAGTGCGTGGCGAGGGCGAGGCCGTTGGTGACGACGGAGATGGCCTCGGCGGTGGAGAGCGTGCCCGAGGGCGATTTGAGCTTGGTGCGCCCGTCGGTCGTGACGCCGTCGCGCAGCTCCCGGAAGACGGTGACGACCCGGTGGATCTCCGACATGCCGTCCGTCTCGACGGGCAGCCCGAGCGAGCGGCCGATCTGGTCGACGCGGCGCGAGACGATCTCGACCTCCGCCTCCGGCGTCGCGGGCAGCGGCAGCACCACCGTGTTGAACCTGCGGCGCAGGGCGCTGGAGAGGTCGTTGACGCCGCGGTCGCGGTCGTTGGCCGTCGCGATGACGTTGAATCCTGGGACCGCCTGGATCTCCTCGCCGAGCTCCGGCACGGGCAGCGTCTTCTCGGAGAGGATCGTGATGAGCGAGTCCTGCACGTCGGCCGGGATGCGCGTCAGCTCCTCGACGCGCGCCGTGAGCCCTTCGGACATGGCCCGCATGACGGGACTGGGCACCAGCGCGCCACGGCTCGGGCCGTGCGCGAGGAGCTGCGCGTAGTTCCATCCGTAGCGGATGGCCTCCTCGGGCGTGCCCGCCGTGCCCTGCACGAGCAGGGTGGAGTCGCCGCTGACGGCGGCGGCCAGGTGCTCGGACACCCAGGTCTTCGCCGTGCCGGGCACGCCGAGGAGCAGCAGGGCCCGATCGGTGGCCAGCGTGGTGACGGCGACCTCGACGATGCGGCGAGGGCCCACGTACTTGGGGCTGATCACCGTGCCGTCGGGCAGCGTGCCGCCGAGCAGGTACGTCGAGACGGCCCGGGGCGAGAGCCGCCAGCGCTCGGGCCTCGGCCTGTCGTCCTGCGCGGCGAGCGCCGCGAGCTCGGCCGCGAACGCGTCCTCCGCATGCGGGCGCAGGACCTCCGTGGCGGGCTTCGCGGTGGTTTCGGGCAGGGCGTGGGACACGGTCATGATCCCCCTCCAGATCGGTCGACCGGATGTGGCGACCACGGTGCACCATGCCACTGACAATCCCTCGTCCTCGCAGGTCAGGGGTTGTGGATGACCGATTGTCAGTGCCTCGGCCTACGGTCGTCGGCATGAGTGATCCGGTGGTTCGCTGGTCGGCGGAGCAAGTGCTCGCGCTGGCTCCTGACGACGCGTCGCGCAAGGCGGGGAGCAAGCTCGCCGCGCCGGGGCCGTGGTCTTCGACGGGGGCGGGCGCGGGGGCCGCGCCGGGCGCCGTGTGGGGTCTGTGCAAGGGCAGCGGCAGCAAGCCGTACCAGACGGTGGTGGACACGGCGGGGCCCGCGTACAAGTGCAGTTGCCCGAGCCGCAAGTTCCCGTGCAAGCACGCGCTGGGGCTGCTGCTCCTGCGGGCCTCGGACGGCGCCGGTTTCGAAACCGGCGGGGAGCCGCCGGACTGGGCGGCCGAGTGGCTGGCCGGCCGCAGGAAGCGCGCGGAGCGGGTGCAGGAGGGGGACGCGCAGCCCGGCGCCGCCCCGGCGAAGGCGGGCGACCCGCAGGCGGCGCGCCGCAGGGCGGAGCGCAGGGCGGCCCGGATCACCTCGGGCGTGGGCGAGCTGGAGCGCCGTCTCGGCGACCTGGTGCGGGGTGGTCTCGCGGCCGCGGAGCAGCAGGGCTACCGCGTCTGGGAGGAGACGGCGGCCCGCATGGTCGACGCGCAGGCGCCCGGCCTCGCGGGCCGGGCCCGGGAGTTGGGTGCGATACCCGCCTCCGGGCCGGGCTGGCCCGGCCGGCTGCTGGAGGAGTCCGCCCTGCTGCACCTCCTGGATCGCGCGTGGTTGGGTGTCGAGGGTCTGCCGGAGCCGCTGGCGACGGCGGTGCGCACGCGTGTCGGCCTGCCGTCGGCGCCCACGGGGGAGCAGGTGAGGGACCGCTGGTCGGTCCTCGCGCAGTACGACACGTCCGACGGGAAGCTGACGACGCGCCGGACATGGCTGCACGGGCGGGCGTCGGGCCGGTGGGCGCTGCTGCTCTCCTTCGGCGCCGGGGGCCGGGCGCCCGAGCCGGCCCTGCCCGTCGGCCTCGCGGTGGACGCGCTCGCGGTCACCTTCCGCAACGCCGCCCCGGCCG
>NZ_JAKGCV010000020.1 GCF_021556455.1 Streptomyces fuscigenes
TGGTGTCGTCCGCGGCGCGCAGCCGCTCGGCGAGCAGCGCCTCGATCGGCTCGGGGACGCCCGCGCCGTCCGCTTCAGGCCCGGTCACGTCGGCCCCCGTCCCGCGCGTCCGGACCGGCGAGTTCGGCGCGCAGCGCGCCGAGCGCGCGGGAGCGGTGCCGGGCCGCGGTGCCCCGGTGCACGCGCATGATCCGCGCCGCCTGGTCGAGGGTGTAGCCGTCGAGGTCCACGAGGATCACGACGGCCGCCTGCCGTGCGGAGAGCCGCCCGAGGAGGCGCACCGCCTCCAACTCGCCCTGCCGGCGCTCCAGTCCGCCGTCCCATCCCGCGCTCGCCGCGCCGCCGGCGCCGCCCGCGCCCTCGAAGGGCTCGGACACGTCGGTCAGCACGTGCCGCCTCTCCTTCCTGCGCGCGTCGTGCACGGCACTGGCCATCGCCCTGAACGCGTAGGCGTACGGCTCCGGGTGGCCGAGCAGCCGCTCCGGCCGCGCGGCCAGTTTGAGGTACGCCTCGTGCACCGCGTCCTCCGCGGCCTGCCGCGTGCCCGCGAGCATGACGGCCCGGCGGTACAGCCGGGGCAGCAGACCGCAGAAGAGGGTGTCGAACGGGCTGTCGTCCGTCGCGGAGGGGGCCATCACCGACATGATCCCCCGCCGGGAGCAGGCGCGTCGGCCGCCGGGCGGTGCCTCCACAAGACCTACCCGACCGGATCCGCGTACGCCCATCCGGTCAGCCGCTCCACCTCGATGACGATCACCGGGCCGTCCGGCCTGCGCTCCCTGTACTGGGGGTACTTGGCGGCGAGCAGGTCCAGCGCGCGGGTCCGCTCGCCGGCGTCCCCGGCCGCGGAGGGGGAGGCTCCCGCACCGGGTCCCGCGACTCCCGCACCCGGTCCCGCCGCTCCCGCACCGGGTCCGGCGGTTGGGGCGCCGGGGCCGGCGGCCGGGCCGCCCGCCGGAGCGGCCAGCACGCGCGCGGTGCCGTCCGCCCGCACCCACCACAGCCGCTCCCAGTCGTCGCTGTACTCGTCGGCCAGGACGCACACCCGCGGCCGTTCCTCGATGTTGCGCAGCCGGCGCAGGTTCCGGTGGCGCTTGGGCTTGTGGTCGACGGCGATGGCGATCCGGGTGCCGCCGCCCGGCGCCGCGTAGCAGGCGAAGGTGGCGGGGACCTGGTGGGGCGCCCCGCCCGGGCCGACCGTGGCGAGCCGCAGCACGCGGGCCGCGCCGAGCCGCCGCCCGGCCTCCTCCTCGGTGAGTCGCATGGCCCATTCCTACCGCCTCGGCACCGGATGTCCGGGGACGGCCGGGGCGGGCCCCGGGAAATGTCAGGGTCGCGCGAGGCGCTCGGGGGGCCGCCGCGGGGCAGGAGGCACAGTGCCCGTACCGTACGGGCGAACTGGAGGAGGGCGTGGGAATGACCGAGCTTCGGCTGGGGCCCGTACTGCGGCACGTCGCGTGGGACGGTTCGGGAACGGCGACGGTGTGGGTGGAGGCCGGCGCGGCGGCCACGGCCGAAGTCCGGTGTGCCGACGGCGCGTCGGGGTCCGCGCCGACGTTCGAGGTGGCGGGCCACCATTACGCGCTCGTCCAGGTCGACGGGTTGACCCCGGGCACGTCGACGCCGTACGAGGTGCGGCTCGACGGGGAGCGGGTGTGGCCGCGCGAGGACGGCGGCTTCCCGCCGAGCACGATACGGACCCCCGCCCACGGCGGCGGATCCGCGCAGGGTGCGGGAAGCACTGAGGGTGCCGGGGGCGGTTCGCGGGCCCGGGTCGCGTTCGGCTCCTGCCGGTGGGCGAGGCCCGCCCGCGACGGGCACGACCCGATCGGGCCCGACGCCCTGGACACGCTCGCCCTGCGTCTCGCCCGCGCCGACGAGTCGGAGCGGCCGGACGTGCTGCTGCTCGTGGGCGACCAGGTGTACGCGGACGAGACGTCGCCCGGTACCCAGGAGTGGCTGGCCGCCCGCCGCGACCTGTCGAAGCCGCCGGGCACCCAGGTGGCCGACTACGAGGAGTACAGCCACCTCTACGACGAGTCCTGGGGCGACCCGGAGGTGCGCTGGCTGCTGTCGACGGTGCCCAGTTGCATGGTCTTCGACGACCACGACGTCATAGACGACTGGAACACCAGCGCGGCCTGGCTCGCCGAGATGCGCCGCACCGACTGGTGGGACGAGCGCGTGGTGAGCGGCCTCATGTCGTACTGGGTGTACCAGCACCTGGGCAACCTCGCCCCGGCCGACCTGGAGCGCGACGAGCTGTACGCGGCGGTGCGGGCGAGCGGCGACGCGACGACGCTGGTGCGGGACTTCGCACGGCGCGCGGACCGGGACCCGGAGAGCACGCGCTGGAGCTACCGGCGCGACTTCGGCCGGACGCGGCTGCTGGTGATCGACTCGCGGGGCAGCCGCGTCCTGGCCGAGGACCGGCGCGCCATGATCGACGAGCAGGAGGCCCGGTGGGTGCGCGAGCAGGCGCTCGACGCGCCGGGCACGTGCGACCACCTGCTGCTCGGCACGTCGCTGCCGTGGCTGATGCCGCCGATGATCCACGACCTGGAGAGCTGGGACTCGGTGCTGTGCGACGGCGGCCGCGGCGAGCGCTGGAAGCGGCTCGGCGAGAAGCTGCGGCGGGCCGCGGACCTGGAGCACTGGCCTGCCTTCCCCCGGTCGTTCGACGAACTCACGGCGCTGATAGCGGAGGTCGGCAGCGGCGAGAGCGCGCCCGCGACGGTGTGCGTGCTGTCGGGGGACGTGCACCACGCGTACGTGGCGGAGGCGGCCTGGCCCGCGGACCGGGCCGGCGCCGCCGTCACCTCCCGGGTCGCGCAGCTGACCTGCTCCCCCGTGCACAACTCCGTGCCCGGCTACATGAAGATCACCTTCCGGCTGGGCTGGAACGGCATCGGCAAGGTCGTGGGCCGGGCGCTGCGCCTGCACGGCCGCCTGCGCCGGCCGCCGGTGGCGTGGGAGCGGACGGGCGGCCCCTGGTTCGGCAACCAGCTGATGACGCTGACCCTGGACGGCCGCCGGGCGGATCTGCGCCTGGACCAGAGCCGGGCGGACGCCGACGGGACGGCGCGCCTGGTGACGGTGGACGAGCGCACGCTCACGCACGACGCGTGACGGTGGCGAGCGGCCGGCGGCGGGCGCACGCCGCCGGTTCGCTCCCCGCCGCCGCCCACGCTCCGCGTCCGGTCGCGCACGGCGGGCGACGCGGGCGTTTTCGCAGGTCCACGGGCGGGCGGTGAACGGCCGGTGAACATCTCGAAGTGGACAACATCACGCACGGCGCGCGATCTCTCCACAGCAAGCGGGCGTACGCTGTTTGGCTGGTGGGCCGCACTTCCCGCGCCCCCGCGAAGCAGCCGCGGCGCCCGTTCGGGGCACTCGCCGCGGCCACCTCGGACACCGTTCCGGGGACGAGACGATCGGGGAACCGAGCACCGTGCTGGAGAGCCTGGGACCGCTGGCGAGCAGCCCGTGGATCTACGCCGTCGTGGCGCTCTCCGTCCTGCTCGACGTGTTCCTGCCGGTCCTGCCGAGCGGCGTGATCGTCGTGACGGCCGCCACCGCGACGGCGACCGCGGCGACCTCCACGACGGTGGCGCACGCCGCGGACCGGATGTCGAGCACGGCCCGCCTGCCGCACGAGATCCCCTCCCTGCTGCTGCTCGGCCTGTGCGCCACCAGCGCGTCCGTACTGGGCGACCTGGTGGCCTTCCGCCTCGCGCGCAGCGGCAGCGCGCGGCTCACCAGCGCCCTCACCCGCTCCCGCCGGCTCACCAAGGCCCATGAGAGCCTGGGCCGGGCGCTCACGGCGGGCGGCGGTGCCCTCGTCGTGATCGCGCGCTTCGCGCCCGCGGGCCGCTCGGTGATGTCCTTCGGCGCGGGTGCCTCGCAGCGCCGGACGAAGGAGTTCCTGCCCTGGTCGGCCCTCGCGGGCGCGGCCTGGACGCTCTACAGCGTCGGCCTCGGCTACTTCGGCGGGCAGTGGCTCGGCGCGAGCTGGTTCGGCACGGTGCTTTCGGTGCTCGCGCTGTTCGGTGCCGGCGCGGTCGCCGCGTACGTCGTACGGCGCCCGAACGCGCGCGCGGGCGCGGTGTCCCCGGCCGGGCGGGGCGGCCGTGACGACTCGGCCGTGGCGGTTGCGATGCCCGTGACCGTGCCCGTGCCCGTGCACGGCACCCCGGCGGAGGCCGCGGCCACCCGCGCCGCCGCCTAGCCTCCGACCGCTTTCCCGTGTCGGGCCCGGCTCCGGCCGGTCCGCCGCCGGCGACTCGTTCCCCCGCCCACGGATCCGCCGCCTTCAAGTGCGCGGGCGCGCGCACTCCCGTACGCGGTACGTCCCCGCGCCGGCCGTGCGAGCCGCGTCAGCCGGCCGCGGCGGCCGGGCGCGCGGCGGCGCCCCTGACCTCCAGTTCCGCGAGGAGCCGCGCGGTGGACGCGGCGATCTCCTCGACCGCGCGGTCGAAGACCTCGCGGTTGTGCGCGGCCGGGGCGCGGAAGCCGGAGACCTTGCGGACGTACTGGAGCGCGGCGGCCCGGATCTCCTCCTCGGTGGCCTCTTCGGGGAGCTGGGGCGGGCGGAGGGTCTTGATGCTGCGGCACATGCGTCCAGTGTGCCGCGCGGGGGCCCGCCGGGTCAGCGCTGCGAGCCCGCCGGTTCCCGCGGAGCGCGGGTGCTGTCCCGTACGACGAGGCGCGTGCCGAGCTCGATGCGGGTCTCGGGCCCCGCCCGGCCGGCGCCGTCGCCGGGGGCCCGTTCGTCGGTGCGGCCCCGGTCGCCGCGCAGCCGCAGCAGCATCTGCGCCGCCTCCTCGGCCATGCGCACCAGCGGCTGGTTGACGGTGGTGAGCGCGGGGCTCGACCACTGGGCGAGCGGTATGTCGTCGTAGCCGACGACGGAGAGGTCCCGCGGGACCTGGAGGCCGAGCACCCGGGCGGCCTCCAGCACGCCGAGCGCCTGGAGGTCGCTGCCGGCGAAGATCGCGGTGGGCCGGTCGGGGCCGCTCAGCAGGTCGAGCGCGTGCTCACGTCCGGAGGCGACGTGGAAGTCCCCGTAGCGGACATGGGCCGGGTCGGGCGTGAGGCCGGCCATGCCGAGCGCGGAGCGGAAGCCGTCGAGCCGTGCGAGGGAGCAGAGCATGTCCTCGGGGCCCGTGATCACCGCGATCCTTCGGTGGCCGAGGTCGGTGAGGTGGCGGGTCGCGGCCAGGCCCCCGGCCCAGTTGGCCGAGCCGACCGAGGGGACGTCCGGCTCGGGGTCGCCCGCCGGGTCGACGATGACGAACGGGATGGCGCGCGACCAGAGCTTCTTCTTGAGCTCGTCGGGCAGCGTCGAGAACACCAGGACCACCCCGAGCGGGCGCCGGCGCAGCACGCCCTCGACCCAGTCGGCGCCGGGCGAGTGGCGGGTGCCTGTCTCGGTGAGCACCACGCTCATGCCGTTGCGCTGGGCGATGTTCTGCACGCCCCTGATCAGCTGCATGGACCAGATGCTGTCGAGTTCGTGGAAGACGATCTCCAGCAGCGGGGCCTCGGGGGGCGTGGCGGCGGAGCGCCGGTAGCCGTGCTCGTCGAGCAGCTCCTCGACCTTGATGCGCGTGGGGGCCGACACGTCGGGCCTTCCGTTGAGCACCTTCGAAACTGTCGAGAGCGACACCCCGGCCTGCGTCGCCACCTGGGCCAGCGTGATCCGGCCCCCGCTCCTGTCATCTGCCATGGCTGAAGGATAGAGCACGCCCCTTCCGTAACAGTTTGATTGCGCACAGCCCCTGCCGGGCTCCGGGCTGTTGACGGCCGAACACCGCAACTCTACGGTCCCGACCCATAGAGCTTTCGGCAAACTTGCCGACACTTTCGAAGGGGACGCGCGATGCGGATATCGATGCGGATGTCGCAGGAAGCGATGCCGGGAACGGTGCGGGGGCGGACGCGGACATCTGCGGGCCGGGCGGGGGCCCACCGGATCCGGCTCGCGCGCACCCTCGCCTGCGGCGGTGCGGCGCTGCTGCTGGGCACGTCGCTGACCGCGTGCGGCGGCGGCTCCGGCTCGGACGGCAAGCAGGAGTTCCACGTCCTCGTCTACGGCGACGCGGGCAACAAGGTCGAGAAGAGTATCGTCGCCGAGTTCAACAAGACCTCGAAGGTGAAGGCCGTCCTCGACACCATCCCGGGCGCCGACTACCAGCAGAAGCTCCAGACGATCATCAACACCCCGCAGGCGCCGGACGTCTTCTTCAACTGGGGCGGGGGCTCGATCCAGCCGTTCGTCAAGGCCGGGCTGCTGATGCCGCTCGACGACGTCTTCAAGGACGACCCGAAGATCGGCGACAAGTTCCTGCCGTCCGTCTACAACACGGCGAAGATCGACGGGAAGGCGTACGGGATCCCGATGCGCGGGACCCAGCCCGTCCTGCTGTTCAGCAACAAGAAGGTCCTCGCGGACGCCGGCACCGCCGCCCCGAAGACCTGGGACGACCTGCTGGCCTCGGTGAAGAAGCTGAAGGCGAAGGGCGTCACGCCGATCGCGCTCGGCGGCGGCGACAAGTGGACCACCATGATGTGGTTCGAGTACCTCTACGACCGGATCGCCGGCCCCGGCCTGTTCGAGAAGGCCGTCGGCAGCGACAAGAGCGCCTGGGCGAGCCCGGACAGCAAGGCCGCGCTGGCGAAGATGAAGCAGCTGGTGGACGCGGGCGCGTTCGGCACGAACTTCGACTCGGTGAAGTTCACCGACGGCGGCTCGCCCCAGCTGCTCGCCTCCGGCAAGGCGGGCTTCGAGCTCATGGGCTCCTGGGAGTACTCGACCCAGAAGGAAGCCAGTCCCGACTTCACCGCCAAGGACCTCGGCTACAGCACCTTCCCGAGCGTGCCTGGCGGCAAGGGCGACGCGGCCGACCTCGTCGGCAACACGAACAACTTCTACTCCGTCATGAAGAAGACGAAGCAGCCCGCGGCCGTCGCGAAGTTCCTGAAGCTCATGTACTCGGACTCCTTCGTGAAGGCGCAGCTGGCCATCGGCAACCTGCCCACCACCACGAACACCGCCGACTTCGTCGCCACCAGCTCCGACCCGGCGTACGCGAAGTACCAGCTCGACCTGGTCTCCAAGGCCCCGTCGTTCCAGATCTCGTGGGACCAGGCGTACCCGCCCTCGGCGATGACCCCGATCTACCAGGCCATCCAGGAGTTCACCGACGGCAAGACCGACGCCGACGGCTTCATCAAGGCCATGCAGGCCCTGGACGCGAGCTGACGGCGGGAACGGAAGAGAGATGACGTCCGCGACCTCCCCCGCCGGTCCCCCGGCGGCGGGTCACTCCCCCGCGGCCGCGCCCCAGGTGCCCCCGCCCCGCGCGGCGCGCGCCCGCGGGGGGCGGGCCGCGCGGGGCACCGCCCGGCCCGGCATCGTCTGGGCGCTGCCCGCCGTGGTGTTCTTCGGCCTGTTCGCGCTGGTTCCGCTCGTGCTGGTGGCGGTGCTGTCGTTCACCAGCTGGTCGGGGCTCGGCTCGCCGGCCTTCGCCGGGCTCGCCAACTGGACCAAGCTGTTCGACGATCCGGTGCTGATCCAGAGCCTGTGGCTGAGCGTCCTGCTGACCGGCCTCGGGGTGGTCGTGCAGACTCCCCTGTCGATCCTGATCGGCGTGTGGTCCGCCGGGCACCAGCGCGGACGTGCCGTGCTCGCCGCGATCTTCTTCGTGCCCCTGCTGCTGTCGGTGACGGCCGTCTCGGTGCTGTGGCGGGCCCTGCTGGACCCGAACTTCGGGGTGCCGGCGCAGGCCCGCTGGCTGTTCGGCGACGGCAACCTGCTGGGCTCGCGCACCGGCGCGATCGCGGTGCTGGTCCTCGTCAGCGCCTGGCAGTACACGCCGCTGCACTCGCTCATCTACCAGGGCGCGACCCGCGCGATCCCGCAGGTGCTCTACCAGGCCGCGGCCGTCGACGGGGCGGGCCGCGTGCGGCAGTTCTTCCACGTCACGCTGCCGCAGCTGCGCAACGCGGTCGTCACGTCGGTGATCCTCATGGTCGTCGGCGGCCTGACGACGTTCGACTCGGTGCTGATCCTCACGCAGGGCGGCCCCGGCACCGACACCACCATCACGGCGTTCTACATGTACGACAGGGCGTTCAAGCGCTTCGACTACGGCACCGGCGCGGCGGTCGCGCTGCTGCTCGTGGTGGTCGCGACGGCCATCTCCCTGATCGTGGTGCGGCTTTCCGGCTACGACCGGATGCGCGGCACGCAGGAAGGGGTCTCATGAGCGTCCCGGCCCGTACCTCCCCGGCGGGCGGCGCCCGGCCGGCGGCCGCACGGCGGACCGCCCGGCGGAGCACGTCGGCCGGCAGCGCCGTCGGCGCCCGGCCCAACTACCTCGCCGGCGTTGGCGCGTTCCTGTGGCTGTGCGTGGTGGGCCTGCCGGTGTACGTGATGCTCGGCGCGACCGTGCGCACCCGTCCCGACTACACCGCGGGCGGGCCGCTCTCGCTCCCCGGCACCTTCTCGCTGCACAACTTCGTCCGCGACTTCCAGGGCGGCTTCGGCCGCTACTTCCTCAACACGGTCGTCGTCACGGCGAGCGTCGTCGCGCTGGTGCTGGTCCTCGTGCCGCCGCTCGCGTTCGCCATCGTGCGGGGCCGGGGCCGCCCGACGTCGGCGGTCTTCCGGATGTTCCTGCTGGGCCTCGCGGTGCCGGCGCAGGCCGTGATCGTGCCGATGTTCTACCTGATCAGCAAGGCCGGCCTCTACGACAACCTGATCGGTGTGATCCTGCCGACCGCCGCGTTCTGCCTGCCGGTGTGCACACTGATCCTCACCGGCACCATGCGCGACATCGGCGGCGAGCTGTTCGAGGCGATGGCCATCGACGGCGCCGACACGAAGCGGGTGTTCCTCCAGCTCGTCGTCCCGCTCTCCCGGGGCGGCCTGTCCACGATCGTGGTCTTCTCCGCCCTCCAGGCATGGAACGGCTTCCTCTTCCCGCTCGTGCTGACCCAGTCGGAGAGCACCAAGGTGCTCACGCTCGGCCTGTACAACTTCCAGACCCAGTACGGGGTGGACATCCCCGCGCTGCTCGCCGCGGTGGTGCTGTCCACCCTGCCCGTCCTGCTCGTCTACCTGTTCGCCCGCAGAGCGCTCGTCCAGGGCCTCATGGGGGTCGGAGGAAAGTGAACGGCAACATGACCCCGGAGGATTCCGCGGACGGCACCGCCCCGGACGCCACCGCCCGCGCCGGGCGCCGCGCCGCGCGGGTGGCGGAACTCGTCTCCGCGATGACCCTGGAGGAGAAGCTCGCCCAGCTCTACGGGCTGTGGGCGGGCGCCTCGCAGGACGGCGCCGAAGTCGCCCCGCACCAGCACGAGATGGAGCAGCCGCCCCGGCTGGAGGAGCTGCTGCCGAACGGACTGGGCCAGTTGACCCGGCCGTTCGGCACCGCGCCGGTCGACCCGGCCCTCGGCGCCCTGTCGCTGATGCGGACGCAGGCGCTGATCGCGGGCAAGAACCGCTTCGGCGTGCCCGCCCTCGCCCACGACGAGTGCCTGGCCGGGTTCGCCGCGTGGCGCGCCACCGCCTATCCCGTGCCCCTGTCGTGGGGCGCGTCCTTCGACCCGGACCTCGTCGGGGAGATGGCGGCGGCGATCGGCCGCGACATGCGCTCCGTCGGCGTCCACCAGGGCCTCGCGCCGGTGCTGGACGTCGTGCGGGACGCCCGCTGGGGCCGCGTCGAGGAGACCGCCGGCGAGGATCCGTACCTGGTCGGCGTCGTCGCGACGGCGTACGTGCGGGGGCTGGAGTCCGCCGGTGTGATCGCCACGCTGAAGCACTTCGCCGGCTACTCCGCCTCCCGCGCGGGCCGCAACCTCGCGCCGGTCAGCATGGGCACGCGGGAACGGGCCGACGTGGTGCTGCCGCCGTTCGAGATGGCGGTGCGCGAGGGCCGCCCCCGTTCCGTCATGCACGCCTACACGGACACCGACGGCATCCCGTCGGCCGCCGACGGGGCGCTGCTGACCGGCCTGCTGCGCGAGACGTGGGGCTTCACCGGCACCGTCGTCGCGGACTACTTCGGGGTGGAGTTCCTGCGCACCCTGCACGCGGTGGCCGCGGACGACGGCGACGCGGCCGCGACGGCGCTGGCCGCCGGCGTGGACGTGGAACTGCCCACGGTCAAGACGTTCGGCGCGCCCCTGCGGGAGGCGATCGCCGCAGGGCGGCTGCCGCTGGAGACGGTGGACCGCGCACTGACCCGCGTCCTCGCGCAGAAGGCGGAACTCGGCCTGCTGGACGAGGACTGGACGCCCGTCCCGCCGGCGCTCGCGGGCGCCGACACCGAGGGCGACGCGGTGGAACGGCTGCGCGGCAGCGTCGACCTCGACCGGCCGGCCAACCGCGACCTCGCGCGCCGGCTCGCCGAGGAGGCCGTCGTCGTGCTGGCGAACGACGGGACGCTGCCCCTGTCCGGCCGCCCGGTGCGGCGGATCGCGCTGGTGGGCCCCCAGGCCCGCAGCGCCACGGCGGTCCTCGGCTGCTACTCGTTCCCCGTGCACATCGGCGCCCAGCATCCGGACCTGGCGCCCGGTATCGGCCTGCCCACGCTGGAGGAGGCGCTGGCCGCCGAGTTCCCGGACAGCGAGATCGTCGTGGCCGAGGGCTGCGGCATCGACACCCTGGACACGACCGGGATCGGCGCGGCCGTCGCCGCCGCGCGGGAGGCGGACGTGGTGGTCGCGGCCCTCGGCGACCGGGCGGGCCTGTTCGGCCGGGGCACCAGCGGCGAGGGCTGCGACGCCCCGGACCTGGCGCTGCCCGGGGCCCAGCAGGATCTGCTGGACGCCCTGCTGGACTCGGGCACGCCCGTCGTCGCCGTGCTGCTCGCCGGCCGGCCGTACGCGCTGGGCCGCGCGGTCGGGGAGGCCGCGGCGGTCGTCCAGACGTTCTTCCCCGGCCAGGAGGGCACCCGCGCGATCGCAGGGGTGCTCTCGGGCCGCGTCGAGCCGTCCGGCCGCCTGCCCGTGAGCGTGCCGCGTCTGCCGGGCGCCCAGCCCTCCAGCTACCTCGCCGCCCACCTGGCGGGTCCCAGCAGCGTCTCCAGCATCGACCCCACCCCCGCGTACGCCTTCGGCCACGGCCTCACGTACACGTCCTTCGCCTGGTCGGACCTCGACGTCACCGTGCCGCGCACCACCACCGGCGGCGAACTGGCCCTGTCGTTCGCCGTCCGCAACACCGGCACCCGGCCGGGCACGGAGGTGGCACAGCTCTACCTGCACGATCCGGTGGCCTCGGTCGTGCGGCCCGTCCAGCGCCTCGTCGGCTGGGCCCGGTTCACCCTCGGACCGGGCCAGGAGGCCAGGATCGGCATGACCGTGCCGGCGGACCTCGCCTCGTTCACGGGCGCCGACGGCCGGCGCGTCGTGGAGCCGGGAGCCCTGGAACTGCGCCTCGCGACCTCGGCCGCGGCCGACGCGATCCGGCTCCGCGCCACCACCGAACTGACCGGCCCCGTCCGGGAGGTGGACCACACCCGGGCGCTGCACGCGAACGTCACGGTGGAGGTGTCGGGCTGAGACGCGGGGCCCCGTGAGGCGCGTGAGGCGCCTCACGGGGCGGCCCGCCGGGCCGGGCGCCCGTCCTGCCGGGCGGGCGTCCGGAGCCCGGCGACGCTGCCCCATTCCCCGCACCCGCGCGGGGGACATGCGGGGGGCGCGTCGGCCACCGTCCCCGGCCGGGCCCCCGGACCGCCCTACGATGCCCGGCATGATCCGCGCAGTAGTTCTCGACATCGGCGAGACCCTCGTCCGCGACGACCGGTACTGGGGCGCCTGGGCCGACTGGCTGCAGGTCCCGCGCCACACGGTCTCCGCGCTCGTCGGCGCCGTCGTCGCCGAGGGGCGGGACAACGCCGACGCGCTGCGCCTCGTCAGCCCCGGCATCGACGTCGCGTCCTCGTACGCGGCCCGGGAGGCGGCCGGCCGGGGCGAGTTCCTCGACGAGAGCGACCTGTACCCCGACGTGCGTCCCGCGCTCGGCGAGTTGCGGAGCCGAGGCCTGCGGGTCGTCGTCGCCGGGAACCAGACCGCGCGCGCCGGCGAGCTGCTGCGCCGCCTGGACCTGCCGGCCGACGAGATCGCCACCTCCGGGCAGTGGGGGCACGCCAAGCCGGATCGTGAGTTCTTCCGGCTCGCGCGGGAGGCCGCTGGGGCCGACCCCGAGGAGACCGTCTACGTCGGCGACCATCCCGCCCACGACATCCACGCCGCGCACGCGGCCGGCCTGCGCACCGCGCACCTGCGGCGCGGCCCCTGGGGCTACTTCTGGGCCGACGACCCGGCCGTGGTGAAGACCGCGGACTGGTGCGTGGACAGCCTGACCGAGCTGGTCGCCGCCGTCACCGAGGACTGACCCGGCGGGCGCGGGGTGCGCCGAGGCCGTGAGCGGGGCCCTCGGGTGGAACCGGCCCGGTCCGCCCGGGGGCTCGGGGCGGCGGCGGGGCCCCGGCCGGGTGCGGGCGGCGTCCGCGAGCGGACCTGCCGTGCCGCGCGGACAGGTGTTCATGACACCGTGAGGTACATGAGCACTGCACACACCTTCGCGGGCCGACCACCGCGCCACCGATCCATCGCGCCGCGCCCGATACCGGGAACGGCGACCCGGTGACGTCGACCGACAAGCCGGACCGGCACAAGGGCGACTCCCGGGGCCTCTTCGGCGGCCTGCGCCGGGTCGCTCTGGACACGCGGCCGCTGGCCATCCCGATCTACCGCAGGGTCCTCGTGGGCCAGGGCGCCTCGTTCATCGGGACGATGGTGACCGGCGTCACGATCCCCGTCCAGATCTACGCCCTGTCGCACTCGTCGTTCTACGTGGGGCTCGCGGGACTCGCCGGGTTCGTGCCGATCGTGGTCTTCGGCCTCTACGGCGGCGCCATCGCGGACGCGGTCGACCGCCGCCTCCTGTACCTGTGGTCCTCCCTCGTCACCTGGGCCGTGACGATCGCGCTCCTCGCCCAGACGCTGCTGGACGTGCGGTCGGTGCCGCTGATCCTCGCCCTGGTCGCCGTCCAGGGCGCCGGCTTCGCCACGGCCTCCTCGACCCGCGGCGCGATCATCCCGCGCATCGTGCCGCGTGAACTCGTACCGGCGGCGAACACCCTGAACTTCACCGTCGGCAACGTCGGCCAGGTCCTGGGCCCGCTCGTGGCGGGCGTCCTCGTCGACCTGCCGCACGGCTTCGCCTTCTCCTACGGCGCCGACGCCCTGCTGTTCACCGTCTCCCTCTACTCGACCTTCCGGCTCCCGCCCATCAGGCCCGTGGCGGCCTCCACGCGGCGCGGCGTGCTCGCGGTCTTCGACGGGCTGCGCTTCATCAGCGGCAACCCCGTCCTGCTCATGTCGTTCGGCGTCGACATCGCCGCCATGGTGCTCGCGATGCCCCGGGCCCTGTTCCCCGAGGCCGCCGCCGACCGCTTCCACGGCGGGGTGGGCCTGCTGTACGCGTCGATCGCCATCGGGTCCGTGGTGGGGGGCCTGTGCAGCGGCTGGATCGGCCGCGTGCGGCGGCAGGGCATCGCGCTCACTGTCGCGGTGGCGGGCTGGGCGAGCGCGATCACCCTCGCGGGCTTCGCGCACACGCTGTGGCTCGCCGTTCTCCTCCTCGCGGTGGCCGGGTCCGCCGACCTGGTCAGCTCGGTGTACCGGCAGACCATCCTGCAGACGTACGCGCCCGACGAGATGCGCGGCCGCATGCAGGGCGTGTTCACGGTCGTGGTCGCGGGCGGGCCGCGGCTCGGGGACCTGCGCGCCGGCGCCATGGCCGCCACGACCACGCTCGGCATCGCCTGGTCGGGCAGCGCGGCGCTGTGCATCGTCCTGGTCGTCGTGGGCGGCCTGGCCGTCGGCCCGTTCCGCCGCTACGACACCCGTGCCGCGGTCCCCGCCGAGGACGGGAGCACCCAGGACGGCACGGAGCGTACGGAGGCCGCCGGCGCCGAGGGCGCCGCGTAGGACCGCCGGCCGGGTCCCCGGGGGCGCTCGGGCCGCTCCCGGGCCCGGGCGGGCCCGGGGGCGCGGGGCGGACCCTGACCCGGGGTCGGGGTCGGGGCGGCCCGGATTCCGATCCCGGCGTCGGTGTCCGTATCGGTGCCTCGGCGTCGGTGCGGTCGCCCACGTCGGGCCCAGGAGGCCGACAGGCGAAGCACGGTCCGCAACCGCACACTGAAGGCGGGGGCCGATCGTGGGAGGTGCAGATGACGGGCATCACCGTTGACCCGGCCCGTGACGTCGACGGGCGCACGGGCGGAGCCCGGTCGTGACCGCGGGCGGCGCCGACGACGGCGCGGCGCGGCGCAGGGACCTGGTGGGGCAGACCGTCGTCGTGATCGGGGCCAGTGCGGGCATCGGCTACGAGACCGCCCGCCGGGTCCGCGAGAACGGCGGCGACGTGATCATCGTCGGCCGCAACGCCGAACGCCTGCGGAAGGCCGCGCAAACGCTCGGTCCCGTGGCCACGGCCGCGTTCGACGCCACGGACGAGGACAGCGTACGCACGTTCTTCGAGGACCTTCCGGGGCCGATCGACCACGTGATGGTGACGGCCGGCAGCCCCGCCTACACGCCGATCGACAGCATGGAACTCGCTGCCGCGCACCGCGAGTTCGCCGACCGCCTGACCACGACGCTCGGTGTGGCCCTGCACGCGAGGAAGAAGATCCGGGACCGGGGCACGCTCCTGTTCATCGGCGGCACCGGCGGCCGGCGGCCCGGCCCCGGGCTGTCGCTCGTGACGTCGCTGACGGCGGCCCTGCCCGCGCTCACCGCCAACCTGGCGCTCGAACTGGCGCCGATCCGCGTCAACCTGATCGCCCCGGGCTTCGTCGACACTCCCCTGTCGGCCTCCCTGCTGGGCGACCGGATCGAGGAGCGCCGCGAGGAGCTGCGCGGCTCGCTGCCCGTCCGCAGGATCGTCGGACCGGCCGACGTGGCGGCGCTCGCGGTGCACCTCATGTGCAACGAGGTCCTGACGGGCGCGACGTACGACATCGACGGCGGCCAGCAGCTGATCGCCCGCTGAGCCGGGCAGGGGCTCCTCCGGCCGGTCGCCCACGTCAGGGGGCGGCTCGCCCACGGCCGCGGGGTGCTCGGCTGCGTGGACGGCGCGAGGCCGACCCGGTACGTGCCCGGCGCGCGGGCCTCCGGTGCTCCCCTGGTCGGCCGGCGCGTGACCCGCCGTCCAGTCCCCCGCACCGGGGGCGCCCGGCCGGCTGCCGGCGCCCCCACGCCCGTCCCGGCGGTGGCGGCTTGGCAAACGCGCGGCCCCGGGAGGACAGTGCGGCAATGACCCATACGACGGATCAGCCGCCGACCCCATCGCCGGGGAACCCGCACACCGCCCCCACCGCGCAGCTCCCCCCGGACGAGGCCGCCCGCCCGCAACACGCCGTCCGCCGCTGCGCCCGCATCGACCGGGCCGTCGGCGTCCTGATGGCCATCGGCCGGCTCGGCTCCGGGGAGGCCCGGCACGTCCTGCACGAGACCGCTGCGCACACGGGAATCCCGCTGCGCGACCTCTCGGATCTGGTTCTCGACGGGGCTCGCGCGGGCCGCGTCGACGAACGCGTCGCCCATGTCCTGCGTGAGCAGCTGGACATGGCGCCCCGCCTGGTCGCGCACCGCGCCGCGCGGGTCGGGAACGCCATGTCGTAACAGCACCGCATCAGGGCCGTCGGGTTGGGAAAGCAGCCGGGCCACCATCGCTCCTTTCGCGCGCACCGCACCGCACCGCACCGCACCGCAGCAACCCTGCGGCCCACCACGGGAGTTCCCCCACCGATCGCCGTGGCGCCGCGGACGTCACGGGGAACACGCCGTATTCCGCCCCCTCGCACAAGCTGACACTCCCCCGACGGGCAGTCGCTCCAGCTGATCGCCCACGGGTTCCACCGAAACATTTGCCATGAGTAACCTGTTGCGACCTTGATCGTTGATCACGCAACAGGGCGTCACCGTCCCCGGCGACCGTGGGCCTCCCCCCGAGTTCACGGTCACCGGCCCTCCCGACGGCGGCGCCCTGCCGGCCTCCTCTGCTCTGGCCGAAGGGGCGGGCCCGTGGCACCGACGGCGGGGCCACGGGCTCCCCGAACACGTCGAAGGCCGCGACACGGAGCACCGCGTGCGCATGCGGGCCGCGAGGCCCGGGATGCGGAGACCTGAGCCCGTGCGGCACGAAGACCGCCCCTACCGCCCCGACGCACGCGATGCTGCGATGCTGCGATGAACGGTCAGGCGGCCTGGGCGACCTCGCCGCGCACGGCGGCGGCCCACTCCACCAAAAGCCGCTGGTACGCGGCGCGCTCGGCCGCCGTCAGCTGACCGCGGCCCCACAGGGCGCGGATCTCGGCGTTCACGACGGCGGCGGGCCGCGGCGAAGGCGAAGGGGTGGTGGACATGCGCACAGCTTATCGGGCAGGTCCGACAAGATCACCCGGTTTTGGTGTGCTCCCGGACGAACGGGTTCCAGATTCCCGGGAACATCGCGACACCGGAACGCCGTGGGCCCCGCCGTCCCGGGCGGACCGCTGGAGGCGGCGGGCCCCGGCCACCGCCGCGCTTGCCGCGCGGGGCGCGGACGACGAGTCGCATGCCGTGCCCCGCACGCGGCGTCCGTCCGGCGCCACCCGGCAGCCGCCCGCTCCCGAACACCCGCTCAGCCGAGGGCCATTCGCCTCTTCCTCAGTCCGGCGACGAGTGTCCACACCGCGTACACGAGACAGAACAGGGCGGCCCCCGCGCTCAGCACGGCGGTCGCGATCGGCCCGCTGCCCCCCACCTGACTTTCGATGACGGCCTCGTGCGGATGGTCCGGGTGGTAGCGGACGGTCATCGCGGTACCTTCCTGACTCCCCTTCGCATTTGTGCCCGCGGGCAGATCCGCCGCCACGGCCCGCCCCGACACCTTGAACTCGACCTGGCACCGTCCCACGACGCACGAGCCGCTCTTGTAGAGCACCGCGTCCGCCCGCACGCCGTCGCGGAAGGACCGCAGGTGGTGCGCCTCCGGGATCGCGACCAGCACGGCCAGTGCCGCCCACGCCACCGCGAAGATCGCCATCCCCAGGATCCTTACGACCGGCATCCTGGGCCCGGCAGTCGAGCCGCCCCGTCCTACCCCCGGCACGGCCGACTCCTCTCCCCCACGCCCGCTCAAGCGTCCCCGCCCCGTCCTGCCTGCTTCCGCATGCGCTCGGATCCGTCCTCTTCCCCATACGGCACCACGGGTCCCCGGCCCCACCGGCCACCGCACCCCAGGCACCGGACCGGAGCCCCTCTCCCCCGTCCCCGCCCCTCAACTCCCCTTGCGAAGCCCCTTGATCGTGCGCCTGCCGCCCCGGCCGCCAAAGGCACCTTCCCGTCAAGAATGCGTAAGGATCGCAGCGACGCCGCCCGGTCGGGAGGGGCCGGCCCGTAGCCGTGCGCGGGGCGGCCCGGACCGTCCGGAGGCGTCCGGAGGCCGGCGGATACGCCGAGAACCAGCAGGAATGCACGGGCGCCCCGTCCGCTAGTCTGCTCGGCCTCACGTCTGGGGGGGATTGTGCGAACGACGACAACGGCTGTTGCCGCATGGACATGCCTGCTGGCCGCCGCGGCCACGGGGGGATGCGCGAAGGGAACCACGGGGCCGGGGGCCGGCGCCCCGGCGATCTCCGCGCAGCGGATGCTCGACGACGCGAACAAGGCGATGCGCGGTCTCGACTCCGTGACCATCGACGGCGTGAGCACCGCGACGACCGGCGGCGGTGGCTCCACCAGCCGCCTGACGACCGACCTCAAGTCCAGGTGCACGTTCCGGACGACATCCGCCAACGGCGCGGGCCTGGAGCAGATCCGGATCGGCAAGACCGACTACGTGCGCCCGAACCGCACGTATCTCAAGCTGGCGGGCCACGAGATGACACGCAAGGGCGAGCAGAAGTACTGGGCCAAGAAGCCCGCGGACGCGGCGCGGCCGGACGACGGGCTGTCCGCATGCACCGGGCCCTTCGCATCGTTCGGGATCGCGAAAAAGGGCGGGCGGATCCACGTCGGCGGCCTCCCGGCCATGTCGCTGATCGTCACCGACAAGGCCACGAAGGGCGATACGTACACCTTCTACGTCGCGACCCGGGGCAAGCCCTACATCCTCAAGACCGTCTACCGGAGCGCCGACTTCCGCACCGTCACGTCGTTCAGCGCCTTCAACAAGCCCTTGGACTTGCACGCCCCGGCCAAGGCCGACATCGCCGACACGAGCCTCTTCGAGTAGTGGCACCGGAAGCGGATGCCGAAGGCCCGCCGAGTCGGGGTGCCGCTCGACAGGAGGAACGCTCGACACGAACTACCCGGCTACGGGTCCTGGGGGGCGGCCGCCAGGCTTGCTGGGCCCGAGGGTGCGCGCCGGCGCCGGTTCCAGCGGGACACCCCTCGTGCAACAGTCGGTCTGCTCGTCCGAGCGGAGGGGTGTTGAGAATGCATCGGCGGCCGCCTGGATCCCTGCGACGTACTCGTGCCACCAGATCTCGTCTCCCATCGCGTGATGATCCGCCTTTTTTGCTGCCCCTGCACGCCGATAGCCTCGACGCATGACTGACTTCGTGCAGGTGTCCACGGCCACTGAGACCCGGGAGCAGGCCATCGAGCTGGCGCGATCCGTCGTGCAGAACAGGCTTGCCGCCGGCGCCCAGATCATCGGTCCGGTCACGTCCGTGTTCTGGCACCTCGGGGAATTCGGCACCGGAGAAGAGTGGCAACTCCTCCTGAAGACCCGCACCGACCGGTACGCCGCCCTGGAGGCACACCTCCTCAAGCACCACCCTTGGGACAACCCGGAAGTCTCCGCCGTTCCGATTGTGGCGGGCGCGGAACGGTGCCTGCACTGGGTAGCGGAGAACACGGAGCCCGAGTCAGGTAGCTGACCGCTCCATGAGCTCCGCCACGGCGGGCACCGCGTGGTGCCCGCCCAGGCGGCCCAGTACGGACGCCAGCCGCCGGTGCGGCCGCACAGATGCGACCCCGTCCGACAGGTCCAGGGCGCGCCCCACGACGGCAGCCGACTGCTCAACCTCACCGGCGATCAGATACGCGTCAGCGAGCCAGGACAAGTACAACGCCTTGTCCCGCGCGTGGCTGTCGTCGTACTGCGCCAGGGCCCCCTCCAGCGCGGGAACTGCGCGCAACGGACGGCGCAGTTCAGTCCAGCACCGGCCGGACATGATCTGTAGCTCCGTGGAGTCCACCCATGCCACCCAGTCCGGCTGCGGCTGCCCGTCCGCCTCGCTCAGCGCGACGCCCGCGTCGGCCAGGGCCTGCTCCGTCTCGCTGGCGAGGCCCGCCACGGCGCAGGCCCAGGCCCTCCGTTCGTACAGCAGGGCTCGGACACCGGCAGGAGCGCCAGGGCTGATGGTCTCGCATGAGCGCGTCGCTATCTCGACTCCACTGCGGCGGTCGCCGGCGACGGTCTGGTACGCGAGGAAAGCGAGAGCGTTGCCCGCGAGATCAGCGTCTCCCGCCTCGGTCGCCGCCTGGTAGCTGTCGCGGTACAGCCCCGCCGCGTCAGCCTCCCTCCCACCGTCGAAGGCCGCCCATCCGGCCTGTTGCGCCTGCTCGGACAGGACGGAGAGAAGGCCCCGCTTCGTGGCCTCCGAGTAGGTGGCCTCACGGAGCGCTGCTTTCGTGGACTGGTACTCGCCCAGGTAGACGCGGTAGGTGTCGCCGCCGCCGAGGACGTTGTCCAGGCGCCGCAGCCGCGCAGCGCGCGCCCGCAGCCGCTGGGGGATGTCGGCGCCCAGCCGCCCGGTCAGCTCCGGGCGGACGAGGGCGGGGAGGCTGACGGCGAGGCCTGCTCCGGTGGTCGCTCGAAGGAAGGTTCTGCGCTGCACGTCGTTCCCGATCTCCGTGGTGATGTGCGCAGGAACCGACGGGACCGGCGCTGTCTCCCAGGGGCGGACGGCCAGACCTAAAAGCGCTCCGGGGATGCGGAGCGCGTCAGCGATTCTCACGATCTTGTCGAACGTGGTCACGCTGCCTCGCCCGCGGGCGAGCGTGCCCACACGTTCCGGCTTGATGTCGCACTCGGCCGCGATCTTCGAGTAGCTGATGCCCGCGTGTCGGCGTGCGAGTCGGAACACGGTCCCGAAGTCATGCGCCGCGATCGCCGCGCGCATGTCGGGGCGACCGAGTAGCTCCCTGGGGAGCACGGTTGGCGGTTCGTATCCGGTCATGATTGCCCCGTCGTGCCTGCTCGGCTGAGTGTGCCTCATCGCCCGGCGCTGAGCGTACCCATCGTGGGTATACCCGCGCCCGGGAAGTGGCCGGACTTCACCTGTCAGAAAGTGGGCTGCACGACGAACCCCCGCAACCGGTCGCACGGTTCGGGGGTGTGGCCCACGCTGACAAGGAGCGCCGACGTGACGAAGGCAGCCGCATCGCCCCCGAGTACGCCACCGGCTCACGACGGCGATGATCTGACGGGCTTGCTGCGCACTTCCCCTCTCCACCTCACCGACGAGCAGCGCCGAGGCGCTGCGTGCACGCGCTGCGGCCTGCCCGTGTCGACTGCCACGGCCGTCGACCTCGGCACGCGGCCCGACGCGGACGGCGTAGCGATGTTCCCGCGCGCCCACCCCGAGTGCCGCAGCGGTGCGTCATGACCTGGTGCCCGAAGGGCGGCCACGACTTCCCCGTCGAGACCCAGGAAGGCGCCTATTGCGAAGCGCACGGCATCCGACTGGTCTGGCACGCGCCCCACGACCCCGAGCGGCCGCCACACCCGCTGCTTGCGGACCCGGTTGCGACAGAGCCCGCGCCCGAGCACACCTCCTGAGCCCCCGGCCGGCGTTGCACCTCCCGAGCCCGGCGGCCGGAAAACCACCCCGCCCCGGGCCCTCCCAGGCAGTCGGGGCGGGTCAACTCATCACCGAGAGAAGGAGATCACCATGTGGCACACGGTGAGCGAATGCGACCACGACTGGGTCGACTGGTCCGGCAAGACCCGCTGCCGCAAGTGCGGCCAGACACAGGGCTGACCCGCCATCATCGGAGAGGCGCCGGCATCCGGCGCCCCTCCCCGCACGAGGAGACATCGTGATCGAACAGCACTTGCCCTGGGGCGACCTACCCGCCCCGCTCCGGGCGGCTATCCAGCAGCACACAGGCGTCGCGACGTCCGCCGAGTCCATCGAACAGGGGCTGAACTGCTCGGCCGCTGTTCGTCTGTGGACGGCCCGCAGCTCGTTCTTCGTCAAGGTCGTGCGGGGTGAGGACACCGAGGGCCTGGCCGGACTCGCGCAGGAGCAGCTCGTCGCACCGCTGGTCGGCGCCGTCAGCCCGGCCCTGCGCCTGGCCGTGCGCGAGGCCGGCTGGCGCGCGCTCGTCTTCGACCTGGCGCCTGGCCGGACCGCGGACCTCTCCGCCGGCTCGCCGGACGTCGAAGCCGTCGCCGCGCTGGTGCAGCGCCTCGCCGATCTCCCGAGTCCGCCCGCCGGGCTCCCGCAGTTCGCCGACCGGTACGCCACTCACCTGCTGCCTGGAAACACCGAGTTGCGGCGCGGCGAACACCTGCTTCACACGGACACGAATCCGCACAACCTCCTTGTCGACGGCACCATCGCACGGCTCGTCGACTGGGCCATGCCCGCCGTAGGCCCGGCATGGATCGACGCCGCGCTCACCGCGGTCCGGCTGATGGAGGACGGACAGCAGCCCGCGGCCGCACTGACCTGGCTCGACCGGATCCCGTCGTGGCGCCGCGCACGGCCCGGCGCGGTAGCGGCGTTCGTCGACGTGATCTGCCGGGACTGGGCAGCCCGAATCGGCGAGCGGGCGGCCGAGCCGAGCAACGCCAGATACCGAGCACTCCTCGGCCGCTCCCTCGCGCGGGTCAGCGGCTGACACACGCCCCACCACGCCCCACCCTGGGGCATCGGCTGTCAGCTCGACGTGGAGTCCAGCCGACGTACACAAGCGTTCGAAGGCATTACCGTCCGCACCTGCCATCACGGTGTCCCCGAGCGACGAGCGCGGACACGCCGCGGCAAGCCCAAACGGATGCTCCTGTGCCAGGCTGCCCCTGCCGGGTCCTCACCACCAGCCCCGCGGCCTCTCTGCGTAGCACGGCGCGCCCGCCGGCGACTCCGTAACGGCGCCTCGGACAGCCGGCGGAAGCCCGCCTCCTGCTCGCCGCCTGACGGAAGAAACGCCGCGCGCCCCCCTTGCCCGGCCTCGCGGCCGCCGCAGGGGGCGCTTCATCGTGCCCAGGCAGCCTCAACTCAAGCGCACCGCGTCCAAGGCCATGTCCCATGGGAACTGCTCGGGGGCGCCATGTTTCGGCTGGTGCGGCTCATACCCTGCCGAGCCGTCGAGATACACCACTCCCTGCGCCCGTAGGTCACGGATGCTCCGTAGCACAGCTGGTTGCGCTGCCTGAGCCCGGTTGAAGTACGGGATCGCGAAGGTGGGAACCCCCATGTTCACCCCCTCTGACACCAGCCCGAGCGCGAGCGTGTCAGCAATCCCGGCGCCCCACTTGTTCAGGGACGTTGCCGACAGTGGCGCGACGAGCATTGCGGCCGCCTTCGGTAGGGCGTCCGTCTCCCAAGGGAGCTTGTACTGCGACCGCACAGGGTGCCCTGTCAGTTCCTCCAGCACATCGATGCGAGGTTCCCACCACCGTGCCGCGGAGGGCGTGAGGATCAGGCATACGTCCCAGTCGCGATCTTGCGCCCGACGGATGCCTTCATCGACGAACTGAGTTGGACCGGCCGCGCAGGCGATCAGGTACAAAGTGCTCATGCCGTGAGTCCACAGGCCGTCGCCAGGCTGCGCAAGGCCGCGCTCGGGATCGGCGTGGCGCCCACTACGTCCTTTACAAGGTCCACGCTGGATTGGCGGCCCTTGACCTCTTCGGGCGCCAACTTGGCCGCCTCGATGAGGGACTCAGCGGCTTTCTCCTTCTTCCGGGCGAGCAGCTGAGCGCGCGCCATGGTGATGAGGTGCTGCGCTCTGCGCTCTCGCGTCATGTCCGCGACCGCCCCGGGGGTCAGCGTCTCTGCCGCTTCCAAGGCCGACCAGCCGTCCTCGAACCTGGTCAGCACGTCGATCCTGTGAAGCCTCACATTCGTCGGGCCGAACATCGTGAAGTCCTCGTTCAGATCGGCACCCTGCCGATCGGCTACCTCGTCGGCCCGGTCGACGTGCCCGGTTGCCCGCCGCACAGCCGCCGTAGAGCGCTCCTCTGCCGACGCGGCGATCGCTGCGTTCAAATACAGCATGCCGAGTGTGGACAACCCCAGTGGTCCGCGCGCCACCAGGGCGTCGTGCAGGCGCTGAGCTGCGTCGATCGCGAAGGCGACCGCCTGGTGAGGGCGGTCCTGGTAGGTCAGGGACTTCGCGACTCGCCGCGACGCTGCGCCGATCGCAACAGCGTCTCCAGAACGTTCGGCTGCGGCGAGCGACCGATCCGCGACCACGGCAGCCTGGACCGCCGTGACGGCGCCGTACTTGTGGAGAAAGGACGCGCTCAGCTGCAGCACCCTCGACAGCAGCGCGTGCGCCTCACCCGCATCGGGGCCTGCGTCGTCGGAGGCCCGCTGCGCCTGAAGCATCAGCTGGGGCAGATCCCGGCCGAGAGCGCCGTAATGGCACGCCTGAAATGCGTCGCAGCAGTACTCAAGCTGGCGGCGCAACGTATCGAGGCGCACCGGGGGGTCGGTCGGGACGGCGGTCTCGTACAGAACGTCGATGACTGCAAGCGCCTCGGGAGGAGGCTCGGAGGCGGGGGGCGGTGTGGGCTGGCCGTCGGTCAAGAGTTGCTCCAGGGGTACGCGCAGGACCTCGGCTGCACGCAGGAGCACGGATAGGCGCGGGTCTTGCTGCCGCTGCCCGCCTTCGATGTCCTGGACCCACCGCTTGGTCTGGCCCATCAGCCGACCGAAATCTGACTGCGTGAATCCCCGGCGGTCGCGCCAGTAGGCGATGCGGCGGCCGATATGAGCAGTTTCCATGCGGAGCTCCCGAACAAGGCACGCACTTTGCGTGCCACTCCCCGTTGTACCGCGTCCTAACGTGCAGGCACAGACACGGAACGCAATCAGACGAGGGTCATGATGCAGACATCAGCGCGCAGACGGACCGTCGAACTGGATTCCGACTCGCTCACAGAGGAGCAGCGACGAGGCGGCGCATGCGCCTTCTGCGCCCTCCCCGTGTCGACCGCAACGGCGATCGACCTCGGAGCACGGCCGGACACTGGCGGCGTGGCGATCTTCCCGCGCGCCCACCCCGAATGCCTCGGCGGTGCGTCATGACCTGGTGCCCCAAGGGCGGACACGACTTCCCCGTCGAGACCCAAGACGGCGCGTACTGCGAAACACACGGCATCCGGCTGGTGTGGCACGCCCCCCCACGACCCCGAACAGCCCCCGCACCCGTACTTCGCAGCCCTCGCCGCGCCGCAGCAAGGGGAGCCGCCGCCGTGCAGTACCTGACGGGCGGCAGCTGCTTCCGGTGTGACCGCGACGGCGTCACCGTGACGCACTTCGGCGACCTGATCGGCGAGGACGGAGCGGAGACTCCCCTCTTCGCCTGCCGCGCCTGCGTGGCACGCCTGATCGCTATGCACGAGCGTGCCCACGAGTACCCGGTGCGGCGCTACGCGCTCGCCCGCGCCCCCTGAACCGCTCCGGCCGGCGGAGAGTCCCCCGGCTCGCCGCCACCGCCGGCCGGAGCTCCAGACTCCCGACCCGCACCCGGGCCGGGCGGCTCCACTTCACGACGACACGTCAACAGAGGAGACAGCAGGATGTTTGTGCATTCCGACCGACTGCCGACCGGCACCCCGCTGCCGAGCGGCAGCATTACGCCCCGCCCCTGGGGCCTGACTCGCATGGCCCCCTACCCGACGCAGGCCCAGGGCTACTCTCGAACCGAGCTGAACCCGCTCACCCAGACCGCGACGTACTACGACCTGGTCGGCGCGGAGATGCCGGCGCCCAAGCACGGCACCAGCAGCGGCACCAAGCCCACCACCGGAACGTCCCCTGACGGGCAGGGCAAGGGCGACTCCGATTCCGGGAACGACACCGACCAGTGACCAACGGGCCCGTGCTGGTCGTCACGAACCTCGACGACCCCACGGCCGACGTGGTGATCAGCGAGCTGCACGACCGGGGCGTCCCGGTCGTGCGGTTCGACTCCGGGGACTTCCCCCACGCCTTGTCGGTCGCGGCCACCATCACCTCCGACGGCCTCGACGGCACCCTGTCGACACCCACCCGGAAAGCCGCCCTGAGGAACGTACGGTCCCTCTACTACCGGCGGCCCAGCGGATTCACATTTCCCCACCTCGACGAGCAGGACGCCCGCTTCGCCATCACCCAGGCCCGCTACGGCCTCGGCGGCGTCCTCGCATCCCTCCCGGACTGCCTGTACGTCAACCACCCCCACCAGATCAGCGACGCCGAGTTCAAGCCGTCCGGACTCCTCAGAGCAGCCGAGTCCGAGTTCCTGGTTCCGCCGACGCTCATCACGTCCGACCCGGCCGCCGTGCGGTCGTTCATCACCGAGCACGGGCCGACGATCTACAAGCCCCTGTGGGCGCCCCTGTACCTCGTCGACGGCGAGGCCGAGGCTGTGAAGGTCGCGGAAGTCGCCGCAGACGAGATCACCGACGCTGTGGCCGGCACCGTGCACCTGTTCCAGCAGCGCGTCGACAAGGTCGCCGACGCCCGGGTGACGGTCATCGGCGACGAGATCTTCCCGGTCCGCATCGACAGCGACCTCCTCGACTGGCGCACCGACTACGACAAGCTGAAGTACTCCGTCCCGAACCTGCCGTCCGGACTCGACGCCTCGATGCTTCACTACCTGGCCCGCTACGGCCTCGTCTTCGGCGCCTTCGACTTCGCGATCGACGCCGAGGGCCGATGGTGGTTCCTGGAGTGCAACCCCAGCGGGCAGTGGGCGTGGTTGGAGCCCGAGACCGGCCTGCCCATGATCGCCACCATGGCGGACCTCCTGGAGAGGAAGACCCAATGACGACCGACGACGCCGCGCTTCGCTCGGCCCTGGCCGAGCAGCTCACGGCCGGAGGCCACATCCGCACGGAGCCCTGGCGCGATGCTGCCCGGGCCGTGCCGCGGCACGAGTTCCTGCGCGGCGGCTTCTTCGAGCAGGTCCGCCGGCCGGGCCCGGCCGCCTGGCGGCCCGTGCTCGCCGACGACAGCGAGTGGCTCGCGAGCTGCTACCGGGACGAGTCCCTGGTGACGCAGATCGCGGGCACCGTCGTGCCCGACGACATCAGCGGCGAGATCCGGCGCGAGCCCACCTCATCCAGCACGCTGCCGGGCCTGGTCCTGCGGATGCTCGAGGACCTGGAAGTCGCGGACGGGCACCGCGTGCTGGAGATCGGCACGGGCACGGGCTACTCGGCCGGCCTGCTCAGCCACCGCCTGGGCGACGAGTTGGTGACGTCCGTCGAGGTCGATCCGGACATGTCCGCCCGCGCGGCCGCGGGCCTGTGGGCCGCGGGCTTCGAACCGCATCTGGTCGTCGGCGACGGCCTGCTCGGCTACCCGCCGGACGGCCCGTACGACCGGCTCGTTGCGACGTGCGGAGTCGTTGACCTGCCGGCCACGTGGCTCGACCAGGTCCGGCCGCGCGGCATCATCCTGGCGACGTTGGGCGGCTGGCTACAGTCCTCCGAACTCGCTCGCCTGACCGTCGGCGAGGACGGCACCGCCCGGGGCCACTTCCTCGGTGGTCACGTGTCGTTCATGCTCGCCCGGCCGCAGCTCCCCCCACCGGTCGGCGTCCTGCCCGACATCGACGGCACAACTGAGCGCGTCGCCAAGATCAGTCCGGACGTCCTCGACGACTGGGATACGCGCTTCGTCGCCCAGCTGGCGGCGCCCCGGGCCCAGCGCCTCGCCCTGGAGCGGGACGGGGTCACGGAGACCGTGCTCCTGGACGCGGCCGCCGGATCGTGGGCTGCCCTCCGCCAGATGGGGCGCACCTGGACTGTGCGGCAGGGTGGCCCCGATGCCCTGTGGGACGCCGTCGAAGACAGCGTCGGGAGGTACGTCAGCGATGGTGCCCCCGATCTGACGCGATTCGAGATTGCCGTCGGCCCGGGCGGGCTCTCAGCCACCTGGCCACGGGCGGCGTAGCCCCGATCAGGTCTCCCGGACGAGCACAGCCGGTGGGACACCGAGCGCGTCAGAGATCCGGATGGCGTGTCGAGTAGGGGACTCGCCTGCCTCTGCTCGATCCGCACGTAGGCCGCTCGGTCCATCTCCGCCCGTGCGCCGAATGGGCGCGCACGGGGCACACGCGGCCGACTGGCGTACTCGTCTCCGCCATGTCGCGCCGTGAGGCGCCACGACTCGGTCAAGGCGCCCCGCCCCCAAGTAGTGGGCAGGGCGAACTACGTTGGACAGCACGACGCCCCCGCCGAGCTATCCGGCAGGGGGGCGTTGCTCCTGTGCGTCCGGCCTCCCCGCCGACACGACACAGGCACGCGGGAGGCTCGTCTCAGGCGCATGAGGGGAGTCACGCCTGCCCCTCCCGATGGCGGCACTCTACGGCGGCTGTCCGGAGGGTCCATCCCCTGATCGGATGACCATGGCCCCCCACCAGGCCGTCAGTTGGGCCGTGCTGCGCATCCCCAGCACCGTCTTCGCGTCGGCGAGTTCCTGGGACACGGTCCGGGCCCGCACGCCGACCCCGGTGTCGACGGGGTGGAGTCCTCTTTCTTGCGTCATCGTAGGACAGATCAGACAACGGCAGCCGGATCCCGCGCCATGTCACTTCATGCTGTGGGGATGTGGCATCGATGTGGCATCAGGGTCTTCTCTCGGCCCTGATGCGACATCCTGCGGGGGATCTGACCTGCGGTGGGCGCGGACGGTTTCGAACCGCCGACATCTGCTTTGTAAGAGCAGCGCTCTACCCCTGAGCTACGCACCCGTGGATGAGGCAACAGCGTACATGGCGCACCGGCCCGCGCGGCAAACGCCATGACCGGCCCGGGAGCGGGAAACGGGCGGCCCCGGGAAGCGCGGGAGGCAGGGCGGAGGCGGGCAGCAGGCCGCTCCGGGGCAGCCCCGGAGCCAAGGCCGGGACAGCCCCGTAGCCTCGGCCCGGGCGAGCCCGGAGCCAAGGCCGGGACAGCCCCGGAGCCGCGCCCCGAGTGCGCCCGTGCCCCGGCGGCCCCCGCCCGGTGCCATCAGCCCCGGACGGGGGTTAGCCCCACCCCGTAGACGGTGGGCGGCCGGATCGGCCCGCCGGGCGGCTGCTTCTACCGTGGTGTCACCGCTCGGCGACCGTCCGACGGCCGTCCGTACCGGCCTCTCCCGTGCCTGACGGCCGCCGGCCGGCAGAGACCGCACCCCGCACCGCCCGCACCTCCCGACGCCTCACCCGCCGCATCCCGACCCTGGGGGAAGATCACCGTGACCACCGCCGCCCGCCCACGCAAGCACACCCATGCCGTCCTCGCCGTCTGCGGGGTCGCGGTGCTCGCGGCCACGGCCACCGCGTGCGGCTCCGACCCGTCGGACGCGCCCGTGCAGAAGCACACCTTCGCGTTCACGGGCAAGAAGCTGACGATCAAGGCCGACGACTCCTCCGTGCGGATCGTGCCCGGTGACGTGACGGGAATCCACGTGCAGCGGCAGGTGCAGGGCTGGGTGTTCGTCGGTACCGGACCGAGCCCGTCGTGGCGGCTGGAGGGGGACACGCTCACGCTGAAGGTCAAGTGCGCGGGCCTGACCTCGGACTGCAACGCGCGCCACACGGTGACCGTGCCGCGCGACGTGGCCGTGACGGTCACGAGCGGCAACGGGTCCGTCACCGCGAAGGGCTTCCGTACGGCGGTCACCCTGGACACGTCCAACGGGAGCGCCGAGGTGTGGGACAGCTCCGGTCCCGTCAGCCTGAGCTCCCACAACGGCTCCGTGACCGGCGTCGGGCTGACCGGAAGCAAGGTGTCGGCGTCCAGCAGCAACGGCTCGATCCGCCTCGGCTTCTCCTCCGTGCCGGACGACGTCCACGCCGTCAGCGACAACGGGCGCATCCAGATCGGCCTGCCGAAGGGCCACACCGCGTACGCGGTCGACGCCGGCAGCAACAACGGCCACACGGACATCGGCGTCCCGCGCGACGACGCCAGCCCGCACTCGGTGAAGGCCCGCGCTTCCAACGGCGGAATTTCGGTGCGGGCCCTGAACTGACCGACCCGTGTGTTCGTCCTTGCCGGGTGGGACAATGAACCGGCAGGTCGAAACCGGCACGGGAGAGGCATGTGACATACGCGCATCCGCACTCTGGGGACTCCGCAGACTCTGGAGCGAGCGCGGACGCCGCGCGTCAGCGCGCCGCTGCTGCCGACAGCCGGGCCGGCGGCCCCTCACGCTCCGGCCGGCCCCCCGCGCGTACGGCACGGGCGCGCGCCGCCGGGCCCGCGCGCACGGCATGGTCCGGGGGCCTGCGTGAGCTGTGCGCGCTGGTGCTGCTGCCCGTTCCCCTGCTGGTAGCGGCCCTGCCGGCCGCTCTGGCGAGCGGCGGCGCGAGCGGCGGGCGGCGGTGGTTCGGCGGCGGCCGGGGCGGCAGCGAGCAGCAGCGCGCGGCGGCCCAGGCGGCGAAGGACGCTGCGGCCGAGTCGTTCTACGAGCTGGACACCGCGCAGCGCGACCTGCGGATCTCCATCGAGACGATCAGCGCGGTCGACAGCTCGCCGCGCTCGCGCAAGGCGCTCGACGACTTCGCGTCGATCGGCCGCCGCATCGACGAGGTCAGCAGCGGCTACATCACGGCGGTGGACGCCCACGACCTGGACCGGCACGACCTCGATCTCGCGACGGCGACCCGCGCGCACAACGAGCTGACGAAGGCGAAGGACGAGCTTGACCGGGTCAAGGGCGAGCTGGAACGGTTCGCCGCGAGCCTCGGTCCGCTGCTGGAGAGCGCCGAGACGCAGCTCGCCCGCCTCGCGCCCGCCGTGGAGCGGGCGAAGCAGGCGCTGCTCGCCGCGAGCAACGCGCTGGACACCGTGCGTGGCTCCGGGCTGCGCGCCGACGATCTCGCGGCGCGCCTCGCCGCCCTGTCGCCCGAGCTGACGCGGCTCAACGAGGGCGCCGGCCGGCACGGCGTGTCGGAGACGCTGCAGCGTGCCGACCGCGTCCTGCGCGAGGCCGAGGGCGTGCGGCGGGACGCCGAGCGCCTGCCGGAGCGCGCGCGGGAGATCGACCGGCGCCTGGTGTCGCTGCGGACCCGCGCGCAGGCCCTGACGAACCGGGCGGGCTCGGTCGAGCCGGTCCTCAGCGAGCTGCGCCGCCGCTTCTCCGTCGCGTGCTGGCAGGACCTCCAGTCCGTGCCCGCCCAGGCCGGGGAGAACGTCCGCCAGGCGGAGACCAAGCTGGCCGAGGCGACCCGGGCGCGCGAGGAGCAGCGCTGGCCGGACGCGACGTCGCTGCTCAGCACCGTACGGGCGCTGCTCAACGACACGGACGAGGCGGTGTCCGCCGCGGGCGACCGCCTCCAGCGGCTCAACGAGGTGCAGAAGGACCCGCAGCGCGAGGTCGACCGCTCGCGCTTCGCGATCCGGGACGCGCAGCGCCTGGCGATGGCGGGCCGTTCGACGCCCGACCCGCGGCACGCCCGTCCGCTGGACGACGCGGTGGGCCGCATCGACCGCGCGCTGGCCGGCCTCCAGGGGCGGCACCCGGACTACTGGCAGTTCCTGACCGAGATGGAGGCCGTGCGCGAGACGGCCGGGCGCGTGGTCACGGAGATCCGCGAGGAGCGGGCGGGGACGGGCCGCCACTGACCGGCCGCCGGGCCCGGTGCACGCGCCGGTCGCCTTACCGCCCGCACCCCAGGTGCTCGGCGTCCGCGAAACGGCGCCGGGCCCGGGCCGCCGGGTGGTCCACCGGATACGCTCGGTCCATGCCTCGATACGAGTACCGCTGCCGCGCCTGTGGCGCCACGTTCGAACTCCGGCGGCCGATGGCCCAGTCCGCGGCCCCCGCGCCGTGCCCCGCCGGGCACGGCGACACCGTCAAGCTCCTGTCGACCGTCTCCGTGGGAGGGACCGCCCAGGGCGGCGACGCGCCGGCCGGCGGCGGGGGCGGCTGCTGCGGCGGGGCCTGCGGCTGCGGCTGACCCCGGCCCACGGCCCGGAC
>NZ_JAKGCV010000210.1 GCF_021556455.1 Streptomyces fuscigenes
CGGCGTCGCCAGGGCCGGCGCCGCCCTCCCGGGCGCGCAGTTGAGCTGGCCCGGCGGCTGGCGGGGCGGCGCGCTGCTCGCGCTCGCGACGGTCCTCGTCCTGGGCGCGCTGCGCCTGCTCCGGCGCCGGCCCTGGGTCGCCGCGGGGTGCGCCGTGCTGCTGCTCCTGGCGCTTCTGCGGCCGCCCCCGGCCGTCCGCTTCATGACGGGCTGGCCGCCTCCCGGCTGGTCGTACGCGATGTGCGACGTCGGCCAGGGGGACGCCACCGTCCTCGCGGCGGGACCGGCGAGCGCCGTCGTGGTCGACGCGGGGCCGGATCCGGCCCTGGTGGACGGCTGCCTGCGCGACCTCGGCGTGACACGCGTCCCGCTGCTGGTGCTCACCCACTTCCACGCCGACCATGTCACCGGACTGCCGGGGGTGCTGCACGGGCGCACGGTCAGCGCGATCGAGACGACGACGTTCCCGCAACCGGCCGGCGAGGCCGCCTTCGTCCGCCGCACGGCCGGCGCCGCGGGCGTGCCGCTGGTGCCCGTGGTGCCGGGGGAGCGGCGCACGACGGGCCCGCTCGCCTGGCGGGTGCTGTGGCCCCGCGCGGGGCCGGGAGCCGCGGACGGCGAGCCCAACGACTCCAGCGTGACGCTGCTCGTGACGGTCGCTCACGGCCCCACGCTGCTCCTGCCGGGGGACCTGGAGCCGCCCGCCCAGCGCTCACTGCTGCGCGACGAGAACGGGCTGCCCCATGTCGACGTGCTCAAGGTCGCCCACCACGGCTCCGCCTACCAGGACCCGCTGCTGCTGAGCGAACTGCGTCCCCGGCTCGCGCTGATCTCCTGCGGCACCGGCAACCCGTACGGGCACCCATCGCCCCGCACGGTGGGCTTCCTGCGGGCCGAGGGAGCGGCCGTCCTGCGCACGGACAAGGACGGCGAGATCGCCGTCACGGGCAGCGGAAGAGCCCTGCGTGCGGTCGCCCGCCGGGTGGACCGGTCGACGCGATGATATGTGCGTCTGCCATCATTCGGTCCGTCGAGGAAGCGGACGGCGTGATTCTTACATGCGGCCTCGCGTTTGCCTCGCACAGTTCAAGAGTGATCGAATGCCAGTCCGTCCAGGGGTCCGAGGGTAGGACGCCTTGAGGAATCCCGAGCACAGGGGTAAAGGAATGATCAGCTTGTTCGGTCGGCGGAAGGCCGCGAGCCAGAAGACCAACCCGCTTTCCGGACTCTCCGTGCCTGTCAACGCAGGGCTGCTGACGTGCCGGGTACTTGACCCGGTGAGCGAACCCGTCCACCAGGCGGAGTTCACGGTCAGCGACACGCAGGGCCGAAAGGTCGTCAGCGGCGAGACCGACCCGTTCGGCGGCGTGGCGGCGATGGTGCCCGTCGGCGAGTACCGGGTGTCGGTGTCCGCCGACAGCTACAGCCCCTACCGGGCGAGCGCCACCGTCGCCGAGGGCGGCGCCCTGGCGTCCCTCGGCGACATCACCCTCCAGGCCGCGCCCTCGCTGCCGCTGCCGAGAGCCGGCGAGTGGGAGATCGAACCCGCCCACTCGCGCATCGGATTCGTGGCGCGGCACATCGGACTCGCCCGCGTCTACGGCCGTTTCGACAACTTCGCCGGCGCGATACGCATCGGCGAGTCCATCGAGGACACGGCGATGCACGTCGTCATCGACGCCGCGTCCATCGACACCAACGTGCAGATGCGCGACACGCACCTGCGCTCCGGCGACTTCCTCGACGTCGAGAACTACCCGACGCTGGAGTTCTACAGCGACCGCTTCCAGCACAAGGGCGGCAACAACTGGACGATCACCGGCGCCCTGACGCTGCACGGCGTCACGCGCACGGTGTCCCTGGAGGCCGTGTACGGCGGTGTGCGCGTCGGCATGGAGAACGAGACGCGGGCAGCGGTGCGCGCCACCGCCGAGCTGCACCGCGAGGACTACACGATCAACTGGCAGACGATGCTCGCCCGCGGCATCGCCGTCGTCGGCTCCAGCATCAAGATCGAACTGGAGATACAGATCGTGCCCAAGGGCACGGAACTCCAGTTCAAGTAAGGACGGAGCGGCAGACGGCAGGGACCGGACCGGCGACCGCGGCGGCGCGTGCGAGCAGCGCGCGGCGCCGGCGGGGCCGGGCGGCGGGAGCGACGGGTGCGGGCATGGACGACGACGTGACACATCTGCTGGTGCTGCCCGACCGGGACGCCGCCCAGGAGGCGGCCGAGCAGCTGCCGGAGCGCTTCGCGGGCGTGGGGGAGCCCCGCATCGTCCGGGACGCCCTCGCCGGTGAGGACGACGCCGAGGACGCCCAGTGGCTGGTCCTGGTGTCCGATCCCGGGGGCCGCATCGACCCCGCCGACCTCGACGCGTACGCCGGCGGCTGGGACGGCTGGGTCGAGAGCCCCTAGGGCGCTGCGTTCGTCCTGTCGCGGGCGCCCCGCGCTCCGTCGCGGCGGCTCCGGGCGCCCGCGGGACCGGCCGGGCCCGGCGCCGCCCTGTCGGTGGGGCGTGCCATGCTGGCGGGGATGGCCACCAAGAAAGCACCCAGCGACGATCCGCTCGGCCCCCTCACGCTCGCCGTGGGGCAGGAGGACCTGCTGCTCGACCGCGCCGTCCAGCAGGTCGTGCGGGCCGCCCGCGCGGCCGACGCGGACACGGACGTGCGCGACCTGACAGCGGACCAGCTCCAGCCCGGCATGCTCGTTGAGCTGACGAGCCCGTCGCTGTTCGCGGAGCGCAAGGTCATCGTCGTGCGCAACGCGCAGGACCTCTCGGCGGACACCGTCAAGGAGCTCAAGGCGTACTTCGGCGCGCCCATCGAGGAGATCACCCTGGTCCTCCTGCATCCGGGTGGTGCGAAGGGCAAGGGCCTCCTGGACGCGGCACGCAAGGCCGGGGCCCGCGAGGTCGCCTGCGCGAAGACGACGAAACCGGCGGAACGGCTGTCGTTCGTCCGGTCGGAGTTCCGTGCCCTCGGCCGTTCCGCCACACCGGAGGCGTGCCAGGCACTCGTCGACGCCATCGGCAGCGACCTGCGCGAGCTGGCGAGCGCCGCCTCGCAGCTCGTCGCGGACATCGAGGGCACGATCGACGAGGCGGTCGTCGGCCGCTACTACACGGGCCGTGCCGAGGCGTCCAGCTTCGCCGTCGCCGACCGCGCGGTCGAGGGCCGGGCGGCGGAGGCGCTGGAGGCGCTGCGGTGGTCGCTGTCGACGGGGGTCGCGCCGGTGCTGATCACCAGCGCCCTCGCGCAGGGGGTGCGGGCGATCGGGAAGCTGTCCTCGGCGCGTGGCGGACGCCCCGCCGACCTGGCCCGTGAGCTCGGCATGCCGCCGTGGAAGATCGACCGGGTGCGCCAGCAGATGCGCGGCTGGACGCCGGACGGCGTCGCCGTCGCGCTGCGGGCCGTCGCGGAGGCGGACGCCGGTGTCAAGGGGGGCGGCGACGACCCCGAGTACGCCCTGGAGAAGGCGGTCGTCACCATCGCCCGCGCGGCCCGCCCCCGCCGCTGAGCCGAGGGCGCGGGCCGCTCCTGAGGGCCGGCCCGTTTCGCTCCCCTCTACCCCCGCACAACGCCATGGCTCCACCCCCGCACGACGCCCCGCTCTGCCCCCGCGCGACGTCCCGGCTGCTCCGCGGCCCCGGGGGTGTCGCCCCGGGGGTGTCACGTGGCGCCGCGCGGCTCCGGGTACGCCGAAGGCCCCTGCCTGGGGTGGCAGGGGCCTTCGCGTACAACGGATGGAGCCGCACCCGCGTGGCGAACGCAGTTCGGTTCGCGGCTCCGGGGACCGGGCAGGAGCGGGAGAGAGGGGCCCGCTGGTTCCCGTCCGGTGTCGATCAGGCGATCGCGCGCCGGTGGCGGCCGCAGGGCGGCCGCTCCGTCAGGCGGTCGGGTCAAGCACGAACGAGACCGGTCAGGCCTGGATGCTGTTCACGGTCGTGGCCAGCGCCGACTTCTTGTTGGCGGCGGCGTTCTTGTGGATGACACCCTTCGACGCGGCCTTGTCGAGCTCACGGGAGGCGAGACGGGCGGCCGCGGTGGCCTTCTCGACGTCGCCCGCCGCAGCGGCCTCGCGGGTCTTGCGGATCGCGGTCTTCAGGGAGGACTTGACGGCCTTGTTGCGAAGGCGCGCCTTCTCGTTCGTCTTGTTCCGCTTGATCTGGGACTTGATGTTCGCCACGAAAGAGCCTTTGCAGGTTCGATGATCTTCTTGGGTGAGTGTCACGTACAGCCGCGTACGCGAGGGCACGAGACACAGCTGTTCAGGCTAGCAGCCGCGATATGACCGGCCCAAATCGGTCGCAGTCCGTCCGTCGTGGGACGATGGAGCCTGCGTATCGATCCGATCCGATGTCGACCCGAGACGAGACGACGCGCCCCGACGTAAGGCGGCCCTGCGGACACCCCTCCGCACGGGGAGCGGCCTCGAAGGGGCGGCGCTCCTCAAGAATCAGGACCCTGCGTGCCCGCGACCCCTGTCAACGTGCCCGAGCCCAGCCGTACGGACCCGGCGCTGATCCGTAACTTCTGCATCATCGCGCACATCGATCACGGCAAGTCCACGCTCGCCGACCGGATGCTCCAGCTGACCGGTGTCGTCGAGCAGCGGCAGATGCGCGCTCAGTACCTCGACCGCATGGACATCGAGCGCGAGCGCGGCATCACGATCAAGTCCCAGGCGGTCCGGCTGCCCTGGGCGCCCCGTTCGGGTGAGGGCCAGGGCAGCACCCACATCCTGAACATGATCGACACCCCCGGGCACGTCGACTTCACCTACGAGGTCTCCCGTTCGCTGGCCGCCTGCGAGGGGACGATCCTGCTGGTCGACGCGGCCCAGGGCATCGAGGCGCAGACCCTGGCGAACCTCTACCTGGCGATGGAGAACGACCTCACCATCGTCCCGGTGCTCAACAAGATCGACCTGCCGGCCGCGCAGCCCGAGAAGTTCTCCGAGGAGCTGGCGAACCTGATCGGCTGCCAGCCCGAGGACGTCCTCAAGGTGTCCGCGAAGACCGGCCTCGGCGTGGACGTGCTCCTCGACAAGGTCGTCGCGGACGTCCCGCCGCCCGTCGGCGTCGCGGACGCCCCCGCCCGCGCGATGATCTTCGACTCGGTCTACGACTCCTACCGCGGCGTCGTCACCTACGTCAGGGTCATCGACGGCCAGCTCAACAAGCGCGAGCGCATCCGGATGATGTCCACGGGCGCCACGCACGAGCTCCTGGAGATCGGCGCGAACTCGCCGGAGATGCTGCCCGCCGACGGGCTGGGCGTCGGCGAGGTCGGCTATCTGATCACCGGCGTCAAGGACGTGCGGCAGTCCAAGGTCGGCGACACGATCACCTCGCAGGCCAAGGGCGCCACCGAGGCGCTCGGCGGCTACAAGGACCCGAAGCCCATGGTGTTCTCCGGGCTCTACCCGCTGGACGGCTCCGACTACCCGGAGCTGCGCGACGCCCTGGAGAAGCTCCAGCTCAACGACGCCGCACTCGTCTACGAGCCGGAGACCTCCGCCGCGCTCGGCTTCGGCTTCCGCGTCGGCTTCCTCGGCCTGCTCCACCTGGACGTGGTCCGCGAGCGCCTGGAGCGGGAGTTCGGCCTCGACCTCATCGCGACCGCGCCGAACGTCGTGTACCGGGTGGTGATGGAGGACGGCAAGGAGCACACCGTCACCAACCCGAGCGAGTTCCCCGAGGGCAAGATCGACGAGGTCTTCGAGCCGGTGGTGCGCGCGACGATCCTGGCGCCGAGCGAGTTCATCGGTTCGATCATGGAGCTGTGCCAGAACCGGCGCGGCACCCTCCTCGGCATGGACTACCTCTCCGAGGACCGGGTCGAGATCCGCTACACGCTGCCGCTCGCCGAGATCGTCTTCGACTTCTTCGACCAGCTGAAGTCGAAGACCCGCGGCTACGCCTCGCTCGACTACGAGCCCACCGGCGAGCAGTCGGCCCAACTGGTGAAGGTCGACATCCTGCTGCACGGCGACAAGGTCGACGCCTTCTCGGCCATCACCCACCGCGACCAGGCGTACGCCTACGGCGTGCGGCTCGTGGCGAAGCTGCGCGAGCTGATCCCGAGGCAGGCGTTCGAGGTGCCCGTGCAGGCCGCGATCGGCTCCCGGGTCATCGCCCGCGAGACGATCCGCGCCATCCGCAAGGACGTGCTCGCCAAGTGCTACGGCGGTGACATCTCCCGGAAGCGCAAGCTGCTGGAGAAGCAGAAGGAGGGCAAGAAGCGGATGAAGATGGTCGGCAGCGTGGAGGTCCCGCAGGAGGCCTTCATCGCGGTGCTCTCCAGCGACGACTCCGCCCCGGGCAAGACGAAGAAGTAGGCCGGACCCGGCCGGAGCGGGTCCGGGCGAGGGTGTGGGCGGAGCGGGTCGGCCGAGCCGGCCGGGGCCCCCGCGGCAGGTGGCGCCGCGGGGGCCCTTCGCATGTCCGGGGCGTGTTTCGAGGGCGTCCGCGTCCTGGGGCCCGTGGGCGCGCGGCGCTCACGGTGTGTGGGAAGTGTCGCCCCTCTTACGCACGTGCGACCTGGGCCCTAGTCTGATTACCGATCGGTAGCTACTTGTCGGTCGGTAACTTGAACGCCATTCGTCTCAGGATCAGATGCGCCGTGCGGCACAACCGCACGGTTCCGGAGGAAGCCGTGAGCGACACCCAGAACTTGATAGAGAACCGGCCGCCCTCCGTGGCGTCCCTCTTCATTGAGCGCGTGGCCGCCACGCCCGACGCCGAGGCGTTCCGCTACCCCGTCCCCCCGGCATCCGGGCAGGGGCCCGACGAATGGCGTTCGCTGTCCTGGGCCCGTACGGCCGACCGCGTCTACGCGATCTCGGCCGGCCTGGTCGCTCTGGGCGTGCAGCCCGAGGAGCGCGTCGCGCTCGCCAGCTCGACGCGCATCGAGTGGATCCTCGCCGACTTCGGCGTGATGTGCGCGGGCGCGGCGACGACCACCATCTACCCGTCCACGAACGCCGACGAGTCCGTCTTCATCCTGTCGGACTCCGGCAGCCGCGTGCTGATCGCGGAGGACGCGGCCCAGCTGGCGAAGGTGCGCGCGCACCGCGACGAGCTGCCGGACCTCGCGCACGTCGTGGTCGTCGAGGAGGCCGACGCCCAGCCCGCGCCGGGAGACCCGGACGGCTGGGTGCTCTCCCTGCACGCGCTGGAGCAGCTCGGCGGCCAGGAGCTCGCGGCGCGGCCCGACACCGTCCGCCGCCGCATCGAGGACCTGCGGGCCGACCAGCTCGCCACCCTCATCTACACCTCGGGCACCACGGGCCGCCCGAAGGGCGTGCGGTTGCGCCACGACTCGTGGTCCTACATGGCGAAGTCGATGGCGGCGACGGGGCTGATCTCGGCCGAGGACGTGCAGTACCTCTGGCTGCCGCTCGCCCACGTCTTCGGCAAGATGCTCACCTCGGGGCAGATCGAGGTCGGCCACGTCACCGCGGTCGACGGGCGCGTGGACAAGATCATCGAGAATCTGCCGGTCGTGAAGCCCACCTACATGGCGGCCGTGCCCCGCATCTTCGAGAAGGTCTACAACGGCGTGGCCGCCAAGGCCCGTGCCGGCGGGCCCGCCAAGTACAAGATCTTCCAGTGGGCGGCGCAGGTCGCGCGGGACTCGGCGAGGGCCGCGCAGGACAACTTCCAGCGCACCGGCAACGAGAGCCTGCCGTTCGGCCTCGCCGCCAAGCACAAGGTCGCCGACGCACTCGTCTACGCGAAGATCCGTGAGGCCTTCGGCGGCCGGCTCCGCGCCGCCGTCTCGGGTTCCGCCGCCCTCGCGCCGGACATCGGCTACTTCTTCTCGGGCGCCGGCGTCCCCGTCCTCGAGGGCTACGGCCTCACCGAGACGAGCGCGGCGTGCTTCGTCAACCCCGGCCCCGCGCTGCGCACGGGCACGGTCGGCAAGCCGATGCCGGGCACGGAGGTGCGCATCGCCGACGACGGGGAGATCCTCATCCGCAACCCGGCGATCATGGTCGGCTACCACGGGCTGCCCGACAAGACGGCCGAGGTCCTGGAGCCCGACGGCTGGTTCCACACGGGTGACATCGGCGAGCTGTCGACCGACGGCTATCTGAAGATCACCGACCGCAAGAAGGACCTCATCAAGACCTCGGGCGGCAAGTACATCTCGCCGGCCGAGGTGGAGACGCAGTTCAAGGCCGTCTGCCCGTTCGTCTCGAACATCCTGGTCATCGGCGGGGGCCGCAACTTCTGCAGCGCCCTGATCACGCTGGACGAGCCCACCATCGCCGAATGGGCCGCAGAGCACGGCCTGGGCGGCAAGCCGTACGCCGACATCATGGCGGCCCCCGAGACGCAGCGGCTCATCGACGGCTACGTCCAGCGGCTCAACAACGGCCTGCAGCGCTGGCAGGCCATCAGGAAGTTCCGGCTCCTGCCGCGCGACCTGGACATCGAGCACGGCGAGCTGACCCCGAGCCTCAAGCTCAAGCGGCCGGTCGTGGAGCGCGAGTACAAGGACCTCATCGAGGAGATGTACGCGGGCACCCGCGAGAACTGAACCGTCCGCGCACGCCCCCGGCCCGCGAGGCGCTCTCCGCCCCGCGGGCCGGGGCGCACCGCCGCCGTCCGCGCCTGCCGCCGTCACGCCTGCTGCGATCACCGCGCCTGCCGCCGCCACGCGAACCTGCCGTTGTCCGTTGCCCGTTGCCCGCTGCCGGCCCGCCCCCGTCCTCGTGCAGCCGTCCTCGCGCCCCGTCCTTCCGTCCGCCGCCGTTGCCCCGACCCGCCGCCGCTGCCCTGACTGTCCGCCGTGCCCATGAGCCCGTGTCCGCGCCTGCGGCCCTCCGCGGCTCACCGGGTCACGAGGTGCCGGCGGTGCCGGTGATGCCGGTGATGCCGCCGGTGGGGGAGTGCGCCGGTGCGGTCGGGGCGTCGGGGCGGGCACCGGCGCGTGAAAGGCGCGGCGGCGTACGCGGGCACCCGAAGAGGGGCGGACCCGAGTGGGACGGATGTTCTACGCGGACCGCTCCCGCGCGGCGCCGCGTGCGTAATATCTGCCGCCGTCCCGGGCCTTTTGGGTGACTTGGCGTACGCGAGTCGCGTCTGTCTGCCACCCTTGCGGAATCAACCGACACGGTGTGCCGTCGTCGGTCAGTCGAACACGCAGCAGACAACCGGACACGGGAGCCGCAGTGGGGCCCATTCCGATCCAGCGTGCGAACGACCCCGACGGCGCGCGCGGGGCACGGCCCGGGGCGGGGTCGCCGCCGCCCTTCGTCCGCATCAGCCTGGAGAGCGACCCGGTCGCCCCCGCGGAGGCGAGGCGGCTGGTACGCGCCGCCCTCGCCGAGTGGACCGGCGCCGGCCTGCTCGGCGGATGCGCCTTCTGCGGCCTGACGGAGGGGCCCGGCGGCGGGGCCGCGCTTCCCGCCTGCACCGAGGGCGAACCCGGCACCGCCCACAACTCCGGCGCCCCTGTCGCCCCCGGCGCGACGGACGCCGCCGAGACCGCCGGCCCCGGCGGCGTCCGGGAGGCCGGGCCGCCCCGGCAACGGGC